>JAQICA010000245.1 GCA_027858775.1 Salinivirgaceae bacterium
TCGGCAAGCATATCGAGCGAATCGGCCACCAATCCCATAGATCGGGATATAAAACCAGTGGTGATTTCAATGATGAAAAATCCGAAATTGATAAGCAGCACAGTCCACAGCAATTTGGTTTGCCCGCGCGTGCTTTCAGCGCTTAGGTCGGTTTCTTCGGCTTTTTCTGTTTTTACCAGTTTTGCCCCAAGGTTCAGGCTTTCCAATCGTCGTGTGATTTCCGAATTTTCGTCGGAATGAAAAACAAAAAGGCTCCGGTTTTCAATATCGAATTCCAACTGACGTATGCCTTCAACACCATCCAGCTTCATGCGGATGAGATTCTCTTCCGATGGGCAATCCATTTCCGGAATGTTGTATATGGATTTTTGCATTACTATCTTTCTTTAAGAATTACATTCAACGGAATAAAAGCACCTACTTTCAGTCCCCAGTCAACTTTATCGGCAGGAGTAAACAGAAAAGCAAAAACATTACCGTATTTGAGCTTTACATTGGGCCCGCCCTGCAAAATAAATTTATCATTGTCGGCCATGTATTCCGCCGAAGCCACAACCGAAACGGGAATTTTCTTATCCATCCCGATAAACCAATATTCGTTGAAGCTGTAAATACTGTTCATAAACGGTGTATATCCGGCTGAGAAATACCACTTTTTGTTCCACATCAGGCCTATTTCCCCGTGTAAACGCACAGCTTCGTTACGATTGCCGTCGAAATCGTAAATCACCAAAGGATTTACCCGGGCACCCATAATCAATTTATAGGGTTTTTTGTTGCTTTCCTGCGAAAAGGCCAAACCTACTGTGCATAAAAGTATCGTAATCAATATTAGTTTCTTCATAACGAATATTTTAGAATGTTAACCATCGTAATAATACCAACATCAAAAGTACAAACAAGTTTGTGCAACAAAGTTGCAAAGTTTATTTTTCATTAAAACCGTAGCAACCCGAAAGCTGCCACAGTTAACTATCTAATTAGTCTTTGCAAGAAAACGCCAAATACTGCGTTATTCTTGTTTTTGAGAAAGTCATCCCGATTTATCGGGACTCCTTGGTTTCAAAAACTTCGAACCGACTGATAAGGAGCTCATGAACACCATTAAAATAATATTAATGTGAATAATGCCTTGCCTTTGACTCTAAAACTTTTTACGGCGCAATAATCGGGCGTGGGCTACAATGCGTATTTTCCCTTTTGTGTTGATAAGGTAAACGCCAAATAAGATGAGCAACATAAACAGAATATGTACCGGTAAAACCTGTTCACCGTCTACCACTCCCCAAAAAACAGCAAAAACAGGCACAATATAGGTGGTACTGGAAACAAATACCGGTTGTACATACCCAATAAGCGTATTCATCAGCGTAAGCGCAAGTGCAGTTCCCACCACTCCAAGGGTTACCAGCGCTAAAAGGTGATAGCCCCACGCGGGGTTTTGGGTAACACCATCAAAATCGGTGTAGAGCAAATAGCCCAATGCAGCCGGTAAAAGAAGAAGAAACATAAACCCAGTAATTTGCATACCTGTAAGGTGGGCTAAGCGAATTTTTATTTCGTTCATACTAATACCGTAAAAAAATGTGGCAAGTACAATATAGAAAGCATAACTGTTAATATTTGCCAGGCTAAGATCTTCGCCCCAACTAATGAGTCCGGCTGCGCCAACCAGTCCCAACAACATACCGATAACCTGCATTCGGCTGGTCTGGATGTTGTAAAATAAAATACCGATAAGCAAAGTAAACATGGGCGTTAACGAATTAAGCATGCCTGCCATAGCACTATCGATTTGTGTTTGTGCTTTTGTAAATAAAAATGCAGGAAAAAAACTACCGATAAAGCCCGCTATAAGCAATCCTCGCAAATCGTGCCACTTCAATTTTCTCAAATGGTAAATAGAAACCGGCAACAACACAGCCGAGGCACTGAAAATACGAATGGCAGCGGCCTGATTACTGTCGAAGCTTTTCAGACCAATTTTCATTAAAATAAACGAGCTCCCCCAAATGAGCGCCATCAATAATAAAAAGACGTACTGCGCCCAGCGTTTCTCCAAAAACATAAGCATTTAATTTTGTGAGAGGCGTACCCTGCAAATATCTTTCCAAACTTTCAGGTTATTTCGTATCTGCTCCATATAAAAGAAAATTGGCCGTTGGGTGCCATTTACTATGCACCCAAAGGCCAAGCGTTAGTATCTTGTATATTTATATCTTACCCAAAAGCCGCAAGCATTAGAGATTACGGTATGTCCGGGGAATTTATATTTTATAAGCCATAGCATTGATGTTCATTCCGGCTCCTACCGATGCAAACACAATAATATCGCCTGTGGATAAATTGTGTGATTCGAGTTCGCCTTTCCGGAGCATATCCAGCAATGTGGGAATGGTTGCCACAGAAGAATTCCCCATCCACGAAATAATCATAGGCATAGTAAGTTCTGGCACTTCGCGCATTTTATAAAGGCGGTAAAGTCGTTTTAAAATCGCCTCATCCATTTTACCGTTGGCCTGATGTATCAATACTTTTTTCACATCTTTCAAATCAATATCAGCTTTTTGCAAACATGCCTGAATGGCTTGCGGAACATTTTCCAAAGCGTATTGATAAAGCCTGCGACCATTCATTTTCAAAAACAGATCGTCGGGTTTTGCGAAATCGGGATTATTCGATTTCCCCATATAAAGCATTTTGGAATACTCCAATGTGTCGGAACGGGTTTTATGAGCAAGAACACCTATAGGCTCGCTGCTATCTTTGGCTTCCACAACAGTTGCTCCTGCACCATCGGCGTAAATCATACTGTCGCGATCGTGCGGGTCGGAAACACGCGACAGTACATCGGCGCCAATAACCAAAATCTTTTTGGCATCACCCGACTTAATGTAGTAATCGGCCTGAATAAGTGCCTGCAACCAACCGGGGCAGCCAAACGGTAAATCGTATGCTACGCAATAGGGATTTTCCACAGCGAGCTTAAATTTAACCCTCGCGGCAAGTGAGGGAACAATATCGGTTCTGTTGCTTCCAGCCTTAATATCGCCAAAGTTGTGCGCCACAATAATATAGTCGAGTTCTTCTTTGTCGATACCTGCCGACTCTATGGCTCTTTGAGCGGCAATAGCTGCAATATCGGACGTTACAAGATCGTCGGTAACATGCAGCCGTTCTGTAATGGTTGTAATTTCTGAGAACTTTTGAATGATACTCTCATTATCTTTATCAATGGGTTCTCCACTGGCTTCAAAGAAGTTGTTTTTTAAAAAATCTTCATTTTTAACACTTTGCGTTGGCGTGTAATTCCCTGTTCCTGTTATGATACTGTATGTTGACTTTTCCATATTCCTATGATTCATAATTAATACTTTGGTACTTTTATAACGCTAATATTTCGAAGTATATAATAAAAAAAATTCAAGAACAGGCTTGATTTTCTTTCACAAAATTCTTAAAGAGCGAGGTGTTATATGACAACAATACAGCGCAAGTACGTATTTCAAATACTGATTTGTTGGCAAAATAAAACGAAATGAAATCGGAAATTTCGTATTTCCTCAACAAAACCTGACCTTTTAGCAGGCTCATGCGGAGACAAAACGAAAAACAATCTCGCAACGTTTTTGTAAAGGTATGAAGTTTTTTTTGATTGGAGCGAAAAAGCTTCAAGCTTATTAAGATACTATTCAAATAAGCAACCGAACAGCGATGGGAAAAGGATGGCTAAAAGTACATAATTCATTGAGCTTTTTCTTCTATTCGGGATTTGCAAAACCCGCAGATGTCCATCAATAAAATCAGATTATATTACTTTCTTTGTATAAAAAAATACTAACGACTTAAACTACGAATACATAATGCGGTAAGAAAACTCCAGGAACGGCGTTATATTCATTTTGAAAATAGTAATCCTGCTAATCGGAACGCCTTGATTTTCAAAAGAAACCAACTTCCGATTCTCAAGGACAGATTTGCTCCGCCATCCGCGTTTGCAGAAACTATAGCGGGGGCGAAAACTGTACGGAAGCGTGGCTTATTCTTGATATTTTATTACTGCACACAACTAAAAAAATGCGTTTTCTTAGATGCACTACATACTCAACTAAGCTTAAATAAATCGGAGTAAAATGAAAATCGGGATACTTGGCACACGGGGCATACCCAACAATTACGGTGGATTTGAACAATTTGCGGAATACCTGTCGCAAGGCCTGCATGCCAAGGGATGCGAAGTATTTGTTTATAATTCGCATAATCACCCATACCGCCAAAACAATTGGCGAAACATTCATATTATTCATCAATACGACCCGGAGAACCGTATTGGGTTGTCGGGTCAATTTATTTATGATTTAAACTGCATTTTAGACAGCCGCAAACGTAATTTCGATGTGCTTTTACAACTAGGTTACACCACCAACTCCTTATGGCACAAACTACTGCCAAAGAACCCGATAAAGATTTGCAACCCCGATGGAATGGAATGGAAACGCTCCAAATATCCGGCACCTGTCAAGCGTTTTTTAAAATATGCCGAAAAACTTGCTGTGCAAAGCAACCAACTTTTAATTGCCGACAGCGAAGTAATTAAAGATTACTATATTCAGAAATACCAAAAAACGACCATTTTTGTAGCCTACCCTGCGATTCCCTTTACAAAGCCGGACTCATCTGCACTTGAGCAGTATGAGTTAAGCCCGGACAAATACAATATGCTTATTGCCAGACTACAACCGGATAATAATATTGAAACCATTATTTCCGGTTATGTTCAATCGGCAACCGACCAATCGCTTCTAGTAATTGGAAACAGCGAAACACGCTATGGACACTACCTAAAACAAAAATATACTGACAAACGAATTCGGTACTTGAATGCCATTTACGATCAGAATTTATTAAACAATTTGCGCCATTTCGCCCATCTTTATTTCCATGGCCATTCGGCCGGAGGCACGAATCCATCGCTGCTTGAAGCAATGGCATCGTCGGCATTAATTTGCGCACACGATAACGAATTTAACAAAAGTGTACTTAAAGAAAATGCTTTTTATTTTTCTGACACACATGCTATTACTTCTTTATTAGATAATAAACTTGAAAAGAGCAACTATTCTGCATTCATTGAAAATAATATGAGGGCAATTCATACGCTTTACAATCCAGAACGCATCATCAATCAATATTACAACGCATTTCAGGATTTGACAAAAAACAAGAAACACTAAATCATTATGCTTAAAGAAAACGAACGACTATACGGAAATTTCATGGCAATGGTTGATGTGACCATAACCCTTTTTGCCTTAGTAGCCGGCTATTATATTCGAATTTACACTGTTGCAAAAGAGGTTGTTTACTCTGAACAATACCTAACTTTAGCCTTACTAATTATTCCCATCTGGTATTTATTGGTCAAAACAATTAATCTGCAAAGCGCACAAAAGGCGAAAAATTATTCGGTCGTATTTCTCGAGTACGGAATTATTGTTTTTATCGGCATCATGATTTTGTTTGTGCTCATTTTCCTACTCAAACTGGACAAGATTAGTCGTTTAGCCCTCGGAATTTTTGCCGTAACCGACCTAATTTTGCTATTTTCGATTCGTGTATTAATTCTAGGTATTCAAAAGAAACAACATATAAAAGGTAAGAATGTTAAACAGGCCTTACTCATTGCCAACGACGAATCAGATCATTTCATCGATCACCTGATTACGCATAAGCACCTTGGCTATAAAATTGCCGGTGTTGTTTCCAACGAAGGCGAACTAACAAAGAAATACGGAGATATCTTCCGATTTTATCCGGTAGGAACTAAAATTCATAAAGTTTTGGAAGATGAAGTAATCGACGAAGTAATTTACTGTAGAAGTACTATTGATAATGAGCGAATTAAGGAACTTATCTATACCTGTGAAGATTTAGGAATCACGTTTCAGCTCCAATCAGACTTTTTCAGTCTGATAGCCTCAAAAAGCCAACTGAACTATTACGGCGATATCCCACTAATGACCTTCACAAATACGCCATCTGATTACATAGCACTATCGGTAAAAAAGGTGTTTGAGCAACTTTTTTCACTTCTGGCACTGCTGTTTTTCTCACCATTTTTTATACTTATTGCAGCAGCAATTAAGTTGGAATCGAGCGGTTCAATTTTCTTTAAACAGACGAGAGTTGGCCTAAACGGCAGACTTTTTACTATTTATAAATTCAGAACCATGGTGCAGGATGCCGAAAAGTTGCAAGAAAAACTAGAAACCCACAATGAGGCCGACGGCCCGGTATTTAAAATAAAAGATGATCCGCGAATTACGAAAGCGGGAAAATTCCTGCGACGCACGAGCTTAGACGAATTTCCACAGTTTATTAATGTCCTGACGGGCGATATGGCAGTTGTGGGGCCACGTCCGCCAATACCTTCTGAGGTAGAGCAATACACCCGGCTTCAGCGCCGCCGATTATCGATGCGCCCGGGCATTACATGCATTTGGCAGGTTTCTGGTCGTAATGATATTAATTTTGATCAATGGATGAAGCTCGACCTGCAATACATCGACAACTGGTCGTTACGCCTCGACATTATCTTAATATTAAAAACGGTAAACGCCATGTTTAAGCGAACAGGGTATTAATTCATGAGTCCGGTATAAAAAGGGTATTATATGATTCCCAGCTACTTTCTTGCCCCTATCCGTCTGTCGGCGGGAGTAAGTAGCTGAAAAACAGCCGTCCTTTAGGGTTCGGGGCAAAGCTGATTTTCAGCATTTAGTAATTTGAAAACCTTTTTAGACCGAACCCATTCATGAATTTCCCGATTTAAAATTCGTTCGTTACACTTTAACTCCATACTTTTTAAACACATCTTTATTAACCTGAGACCACTTTTGAGGATTGGTTTTCTTTATATGACGTGAAAGAGATATTAAAAATAATTTTTCAAAAGTTATATTCTTTTTCTTCTGAGATGAATAAAAGATACTTAGCAAGTTACTTTGTGATCCTCCATACTTAACCGCCTCCTGAACGATTAATCTATTTTTTTCATTTTTCAACAAGTCAACCACGCGCTGTTTTAAAAAGGCGTGAAGCATCTTTTTGTACCGTTTATCCCATTTAAACCGTGTAAAATTGGCCAGCAATTCAAAAGCCTCGTCGTCTCGATCTGCCTTTTTCAAATACACCACCTGATCTAAATAAACTTTAAGATTATCGGGAGCATACTTGACCGCCAAACCGTTGTAATGCAAGGCACTGTCTATTTTGTTTTGTAGTAGAAAAACATATGCCAACTCGTTTAGTGTACGAGCATGATATGGAAACACTTCGAGTGCTTCTTTGTATTTTGCTATTACCTGGTTTTTATTCATTTGCTTGCGCAACATGGTTATTGCTTGCATTGAAGGAATGGGATCGTTCATTGGAGTAAGCGATACAAACGGCGAGTTCAGCTCTTTTACGATCTGATAGGAATAGTTGATTTCGCGTTCCCCTTTCTTACTTGCCAACGCATACACTTTGTTCAACACGCTTTCGGTGTGCATGCGCTGCTGGGCAGAATAAGCCGTAATAGCGACTGGAATAAGGAGTATGGCTCCTACCAATCGTACACTTTTATGATTTACGTAGTGCGGCTTCTCTTTAGCACGAAGTCGGCTATAGCCAAACACAGCAAATGCAAAGACAGTATTTAATAATATCTGCGTTTCTACCCGTTCTTTGGTGAAATTAAAAAACGAAAATGTCATATACCCAATCAAAATAAACAACAAGGCACTGTAAAACAGGGAGTCGCCTCGCATTTCGGCACGGCCTATAAGCTGAATCAAATAGAAAATTAGCACACCAAACATGGCCAAAAAGAGTAGCAACCCGAGAATTCCTGTTTCTGTAATAACGTTGATATAATCGTTGTGAGTGCGGCGGGGAACAACCCATCCGCTCTCATTATAATATAGCGCTACATTATACTTTGAAATCTCAATCTTCCAGTTTCCGGCACCCACGCCCATTAGCGGATGTTCCTTCACAATAGGAATGGATTTTTTCCAAATATTTAAACGGTGATATGTATTTCCGCTGGTAAAATCGGTAGCTTCCAATATGTGTTTTTTGATGGAATTATTCGGATCGAGTTGCACAAAAAGCGTAACCGTTACAACTCCGGCAAGCAAAATGCCGGCAAATGCATATTTCAGAGGTTTCGAAAATACTGCTTTACCTTCTTGCTTGCGTACAGCTAAACGATAAAGAATAAACGTACCGACAGAAGCCACAAAAAATGCAACCCACACAGCACGGGTAACCAGCATTATAATAATTAACAATGCAAAAACGGCTCCTGCAATAGCTGCCTTTTGCCATAGCCCCCGAAAGTAGTAAACGCTGTACGTAGACAAAGCAAATACAATAAAAGCAATTTCGGAAAATATATTTTTATGGGCATAGTTTCCTGTAATCATGTAGGCCGACTTAACACTGAAACCATGTTGCGTAAAAATATTCAACGCCTGCACCACTCCAATAGCAGCCACTACAAGCGAAAGAGCAATTGCGGCTTTAAGGAATAGTTCCCTGCTCCGCTCTTTGGGCAGCACAAACAATATCAGATATAAAAAGAGTATTGCAAACGTAAATAATTTTAAAAGCTCGTGTAACGCTTCGGCCGTATTGTCTGCAACAAAAACAGAAATCCCTGTGAGTATAACATAGGCTCCATATAGCAATACAAATGGATTTTTCAATAACGTGGTATCAATCGTTCCCAGGCGCGATTTGTTACTCATTAGCGCAAGCAAACCGGTAATGAGCACAAACAGCGAAACACCCAGCACGCGGACTTCCAACTCTTTATCGAGTGCTCCATTGTACCGCAAATTTGTAACTACAACAATTAGCGTAAGAAATATATAAAAAACCGGATTGAGCAATAACGGTTTCTGCTTTGTGTTCTGTTTTTGTTTTTTCTTGCTTGCCATGATTCAATGATTTTGGGCAAAGTTAAAACTATTTTGGGCACATTGGACACGATGATAAGTTAGAAGGGTAGAAAATATAAGAATATGGACACTTTCTATTCTAAAAACAAAGATTGGACAGAGCAACACCCCATATCCCAACAATGTTAGGAATAATTATTTACCTTTGTCTTCTACTTTTTCTGACACAATAAACCATGTCGCTAAAAAATAAAACCATACAAGGAATTGCATGGAGCTCGCTTGACAGTTTTGTGAATCTGGGCATACAATTTATTGCAGGAATAATTCTGGCCCGGCTCCTCACTCCCAAAGAGTTTGGATTAATTGGAATGCTGGTGTTTTTCATTGCTATTTCTCAATCAATTATCGATAGCGGATTTACCCAGGCCCTCATACGCAAAAAAAATATAAAACAGAGCGACTACTCCACAGTTTTCTATTTCAACCTCATTATTGGGTTTGTTATATATGCAAGTCTATACTTTTCGGCTGAAGCCATTAGTCATTTTTTTAATGAACCCCAACTTAAAGATCTGCTTCAAGTACTTGGTTTGGAAGTGATAATAGTATCATTTACAATTATTCACACTGCCAAGCTCACACGCGAAATAAACTTCAAGCTACAGACAAAAATCACCATAATTGCCTCGGTTTTGTCCGGGGCAATAGGAATTGGCATGGCTTACATGGGCTACGGCGTATGGAGTTTAGTGGGAAAAACGCTTAGTATGCGTCTGTTTGTTTCTATTTTATTATGGATTTGGAACCGATGGTTGCCCACATTGGAATTCGACAAGGAATCGTTCAAAAGCATGTTTTCGTTTGGCAGCAAACTGATGCTTAGCGGCTTAATTGACAATATTTACCGGAATATTTACAATTTAATTATCGGAAAGTTCTTTTCGGCACAAGCACTCGGCTTCTATACCCGTGCCGATCAGTTTAAAAAGCTCCCGGCCGAAAGCATAAATACGATCATCAGCAGAGTAAGCTATCCGGTATTATCACAGTTACAAGACGATGATGAGAAGCTAAAATCCGGCTATAAGCAAATTATCAAAAGCACTATGCTCGTTACTTTTTTCCTGATGCTTTCCATGGCTGCCATTGCCGAACCCATGATTATTGTGCTGATTGGTGAAAAGTGGCTGCCCGCCGTCGAGTATTTGCAGTTACTATGCTTTGCCGGTATGTTGTTCCCGCTGCATTCATTAAACCTAAATATTTTAAAAGTAAAAGGCCGCTCCAATCTTTTTCTAAAACTGGAGATTGCAAAAAAAATAATTGCTATCCCGGTTATTATTGTCGGCATATACTTTGGAATCCGATATTTACTTATTGGAATGATCGTATCATCGCTCATAGCATACTTCCTTAACAGCTTCTATTCCGGTCGGTTAATAAACTACCCTGCGCGCGAACAACTCCGCGATATCGCCCCACTATTTCTGATTTCGGCCGCTAGCGCCACAACTGTTTTTGGAATCGGAGAATTGTTAAGTTCCGGTTATTTCGTAATTTTACCGATTCAAATAATAACAGGGATATTTACTTTTATAATACTCAATGAGATTTTAAAAACAGAAGAGTATTTATTCATAAAAAACACCTTGCTAAATTTGTATAAAAACCACAAAGCGAAATAGATAAGTTGAATAATCTGTGCAATATGAACGAAAAAATACTTGTAATAGGAGCCGGAGGATTGGCCAAGGAGTTGCTTTTTGCATTTCCAGAACTTGAAGACCGATTTATTTTTTACGATGATGTATCAGATAAAAAAAGGCTTTTCAACCACTTCCAAATTTTAAAAAGCGAAGCTGAGGTTAAAGAGCATTTTCCGGAAGGTTTTGCATTTACAATAGCCGTAGGAGGCCCAAAGAACAGGGCATTTATTTACGAGAAATTTTCCAACTTAGGCGGGAAGCCTCTTACGTTGATTTCGAAAAATGCCACAATAGGGAACTGGGATACTTCCATAGGTGAAGGATGTTTGGTTTTAGGTGGCGTCATGATTACGAACAGCGCAAAAATTGGCAAGGGAAGTCTTATAAACAAAGCAGTAATGATTAGCCATGATTCACAAGTTGGCGAATTTTGCGATATTGCTCCTGGTGTGCGAACCGGAAAAGTAGATATAGGAAACAGTGTTACAATTGGTATAAATGCCACTATTATTCCCGGCACAAGCATTGGAAATAATGTAGTTTTAGGAGCCGGAACAGTTGTGATACGTGACGTTCCCGATAACTGCACAGTGGTTGGAAACCCCGGAGTTATAAAAAAGCAAAAATAAGGATAACATTTTTCCAACCCAACAATCCATTGCCATATGAACAAGCATTTTTTCCTTACCCATAACGCAAAAAAATATGCATTGTACATAGTACTATTTGCGAGTGCCCTCTTCCTGTTTTTTATCAATTTTTTTGGTCTGGACTTTACTGATTCGTTCTATCACCTGAATAATATCGAGCATTCGCAGGAAAAATACATGACCTTTTTGTCGTACACACTATTGGGATTCTGGACACATTTCTTTGGTGACACCCTAATTTCGCTGCGCATTTTTAATTCTACTGTAACCCTACTCGTGGTTTTTATTCCTCTACTCTTTTTTAGAAAAAAAATCAATAACCAAACCATTTTATTCAGCGCAATAGCCATTTTCATTTTAACATCGACACACAGCAATGTAGTGGGGTACGATATTATTACACGCTTATTCCTGATTTTGGTGTTTGCCCTTTTCGTTAAGTTTGTACACACTGGCAAAACCTATTTTCTCATTCTAGTTGGGTTGTTTTCAATTTTACTCACAGGAGCCAGACTTCAAAATATAATTATTGTCCCCATTTTACTATCGCTCTATTTTATTCACTACTATTTTAAAGCACTAAAGAACAACAAGCGAGTTGGCACTTACGTGAACACTTTCATTAAACATAGCATAATTTACGTACTGCTTATTGCTGCTCTTGGAATAACAGGGTTGCTTGTGTTTTTTAACGATCCGAGCCATTTTCTCAATGCAATTTACGCTATCATTCAAAACTTAATACACTCCAGTAGCCCCCACAACTCACACTCATTTAGAGCATTACTGGATGCCTACATTATTGATTTTATCAAATTACTACAATATCTGGGATTTCTATTTTTCATCAAATACTTACACTCTTTCAAAGTAAAATCTCAGGTTGCACAGTATGTCTTAAGCGGTTTTACCGTGTTATTATTTGCCTTTTTCACATTTGTGGGTGTAATTTATGTCGATAAGAATTTTTCGTTCTCTCCTTACTATGCCTCAATTGTACTTTTTATTTTCCTCATATCCAGCAGGCAAAGCATTCATGAAAAGAGATACGATCAGCTATTCCTGTTTATTACCATTGTATTTTTCTCGCTGATACCTCCTTTCGGTTCGAACACAGGGCTGTTTAAGTACTTTCCTTTTTTGGTGAGTGTTTTTCCTGTCACAACCTTGTTTTACCGATATCGCATATCGAGAACTGCAATAATCTACCTCATGATTATTCTGTTATACGCATCATATACTCGTTTGAATCACACAAACGAAGACGGACGATTAACGTCTCATATCCAAACCAACACAACAGTGGATATTCCTAAATTAAAGCACATTAGAACAAGTCCTGAACGGGTACAATACCTTGAAAATGTGTATTCTGATTATGAAAACGATTTTTCGGAACAAACAGAGATTCTGTTTTTTGGCAGAGTAAGCCATATTGTGTACTACATTACCGGGAAAAAGCCCCTGTACAAACAAACATTTTGGATGCAGCCCGATAATCCGGGCGAAATAGCCAAGGCCGAACGTGTGATAAAAAACAAACGTCCGGTAGTGTATTACATGCCGGGGTATCCTGATAAAGAAAATCGCGAAAAGCTCAAACAAGAATACTCTCCGTTCGAAAAAATGGTGATTAGTCTGGGCTACATTGAAAAAAATAAAGGACAATACAAGCGCTACGAACCACAACCCATTAGCCCATGAACCTGCACATTTTAGAAGATAATAAGTTTTACCATGAAATAATTTCCGAAATTCTCGGCAGAGATTTGGTAAAGCAAAATAAATTTGCTGTAAAGCTATTAAAAAACAAAACCGAGCTGTTCCATATTGGTTTACACACCAAGGCTTACCCCAACATCGAAATAATTGACAAAAATTATTCGCTGACAGAACTTGCAAAGGGGTATGACAAGGTATTTTTTCATGCGCTAAGAAAGGAAGATGTTAGGGAGTTAAGTTCCTATAAAAAGCCTGACAATCAAGCAATATACTGGCGTCAATGGACAAGCGATTCATCAGATATTGAACAAATTGCGCGTATAAGAAATTTCGATATTGAACACCCACGGCTAAAGAATCTTGACAATGTGGGAATTGTAAAAAAACTGCTGTTTTACGATTATAACTTAATCATAAAGCTGGCACTGTGGGCGCGTGAACAGATTCGTTATCCGCGCATACATCGCGCCCTTTCGAAAATCGATTTTGTGGGAAATTGGAATCAGTTTGAAACTGAACGCTTAAAAAAGCTGTACAAAAACTTCACCCCCCGCTTTGTATTTTTACAATACACAAAAGATTCGATTGTTCAACCTATTGTCGAAAAGGAAAAGAATTCGGATGAAACAAATATATTGCTTGGCCATAGCGGATTCCCGGACAACTATCACAAAGAAGTGATAGGCTTTTTGGGAACTCTGAAAGAAAAACAGAACCTCAACGTGTACGTGCCCTTATCGTACGGATACGATAAATACATTGCAGAGGTGGTTGAGTACGGCAAAACACAGTTGGGCGAAGGCTTTAAGCCGCTACTTAGTTTTATGAAAAAAGACGAATACTTTAATTTGCTTGCCAGTATCGATGTATGCATCTTCAACAACGACAAACCTAGTGCTGCTGCCAATATTTTCTCACTATTGGCCATGGGGAAAAAGGTGTTTTTGCAAAAACAAAACCCCATGTACACTGAATTTGCAAAAAAAGGAATCTCGCTGTTTACAGTAGATGAGCTAATGAAAAACCCGAAACTCTTGCATCAGAAACTTACAAAGGAAGAGAAAATAGCAAATAACAGCTATTTTACCGGGGCAAGCGCCCTGGAAGAATACGAGAAATCGATGGAGATTTTTATTTCGTAGTCTCCGCATTTCTGCGAATGATTTCAACTATTCTTTCAATACTACGGTTCTCCAAATCGGCATACAAAGGCAGGCAAAGCACCTGTCTTGCCATATTTCCGGCTTCGGGCAAGTGCTCTTTTTGAGCAGATGGTAAGCCTCTGTAAGCAGGAAAATCGCTAATTAGCGGGTAAAAATACCGCCTTGCATAAATTCCATTTTGCTTTAACTCCTCGTAAACACTGTCGCGGCTTTTACCAAATTGCTTATTCTCTATAAAAACAGGAAAATACGTATAGTTGTATCGTACATCTTCCATCTCATCAAGCAATCTAATGCCTTTTATATTTTGAAGCAATTGTCGGTATAACTGTGTTTTTTCTTTCCGCAATATTATATTTTTATCCACATCGTGCAATTGCAAAAGGCCATAAGCAGAAATCAATTCGTTCATTTTGGCATTAATGCCGTAACCAATGACCGTAGTTTCATTGGCAAAGCCAAAGTTTTTAAAATAATCTAAGCGTTTTTTTAGTTTCTCATCTTTTGTAACAATCGCACCGCCTTCAACGGTGTTGAATGTTTTTGTGGCATGAAAACTCAACACCGATAAATCGCCCCAATTCAAGATGCTTTCATTCCCTTTCTCCACTCCAAAAGCGTGGGCAGCATCATAAATTATTTTTAGACCATAAACATCGGCAATTCGCTGAATTTTTTCGTTATCGCACGGATTCCCATACACATGAACCGGCATTATGGCCGTAGTTTGTGGTGTAATTAGTGCTTCAATTTTATCGGGGTTAATGTTGCCATCATGTGGATTGATGTCGCAAAACACGGGTTTTATCCCATTCCAATGCAGGGAATGCGTAGTGGCCACAAAACTGTATGGGGTTGTAATTACTTCGCCGGTGATGCGCAGCGCTTTTAGGGCAGTCATAAGTGCCAACGTGCCATTGGAAAAAAGGGATATATGCTTTACATTCAAATACTGCTGTAACTCCTGCTCAAAGCGTTTATGGAGCTCGCCATTGTTGGTAATTTGTTTGCTTTCCCAAATTGTTTTAAGAAGTTCGGTATACTCTTCCAAATCGGGGAGCGATGGCTCAGTTACATATATGTTGCCTTTTTTCTTCATAAATTTATATGCGCTACTCTAAAGCGACCAATTTGATTGTCTATTTATTTGCGTAAAATACGCTTATAGAATCAATTATGTGTTTTTGCTCCTGTTCCTTCAGTTCATAATAAAAGGGTAAACGCAGCAAACAATTATCGTAATAATCGCTCATTGGAATTTCGCGTCCATCGTGTTTTTCGCTGTAATAGGCTGACTTGTGTAACGATAAGTAGTGAAAAACGGCCTTTGCACCATCGTTTTTTAAATGATTTATTAAATCGGAACGTTCTTCTAATGAGTTACACAACACATAAAACATGTGTCCGTTATTGGTGGCAAACTCAGGTACAACCGGTATTTTAAGTTGTCCCGACTCTTCAAGATGAGCTAAACCTTCGCGATACCGTTCCCATATAAGACGACGTTTCTTTTGAATTCCTTCCATTTGTTCCAGTTGCGCTTTAAGAAACGCTGCCACCATATCGGTTGGCAAAAAGGATGAACCTATATCGACCCAACCGTATTTGTTGGCCTCGCCGCGGAAAAACTCTGCACGGTTGGTGCCTTTCTCCCAAAGAATTTCGGCACGTTTAATGAAACGTTCGTCGTTAATGGCCAACAAGCCCCCTTCGCCAGCCTGAATATTTTTGGTTTCGTGAAACGAAAATGCCCCCAAATGCCCAATAGAGCCCAAAGCTTTTCCTTTGTAATAACTATCGATAGCCTGCGCGGCATCTTCTACCACAAAAAGATTGTATTTATTGGCCAGAGCCATAATTTTATCCATATCGCACGCTACACCGGCATAGTGCACGGGAACAATTGCTTTGGTTTTTTCGGTAATTAACTCTTCAATTTTATCTTCATCAATGCCTGGATGATCGGTGCGGCTATCGGCAAAAACAATTTTGGCGCCCTGGCGCACAAAGGCCAGCGCCGTGGATACAAATGTATACGAAGGAACAATAACCTCATCGCCGGGCTGAATATCAATAAGCATTGAAGCCATTTCGAGTGCATCTGTGCAACTTGTGGTTAATAATGTTTTTTTGAATCCGAATCGCTCCTCGAAAAATTGATGACAGGCTTTAGTGAATTTTCCATTACCGGAGATATGATTATTTTCATAAACGGCCTGAAAAATATAATGTGCTTCTTTGCCTGATAGGTATGGTTTATTGAATGGTATCATTTTTTTTGATGTATATTGATGTACAATTGGCTGTCAGGAAAGGCTGAAAAATCACTTTTTCGATAAATAAAGCAATTTGAAAACCTGCAGCTCTTTTATTATTCATTACTAATTCTGTTAGTTTTTGCAAATTTATGATAATAATGCGGTTTAAAGCACCGATTGATACCGCATTAACAATTGAATAAATATGAAAGCCGCTATTTTATTTTCACGCTTACTCATTACAAGAATGCTGGGATTCTTTCATCAAGCACAAAAGAAAAATAGCTTTTTCAGGTGATAAAAAGGACTCCAATAGCATTCACACTTTACTCATTATCAGGGTTGGCGTCTAAATCTCCATCTGAGTATTCATCCAGATTATCACCCTCATCTACCTCCAAATCGATATTTTCATCTAAATTGAATTCTGGATCCACCATTTTAGTGTATGTACTATCCGGCGCATTGAAAAGTGCAGTATCGATATGATGGAAGGTAAAATCAGAGCTGTCGGGAACAGCGTTGTAAAATGTGTATTTATAGAGTGGGTATCCATTATTTGTTCGGAGTACGTTCCTTTTATAAAAATTGTTTTTGTTGGTCGCTTTATAATAATTGAAAATGCTTGATAAATCACGTTTTAATCTGAATGGGCCAAAAAACCAAACGACATCTTTGTTGAGAATTTCATATATGCTTTGTTCTCTTTTTCCGGTATATTTTCCAATTTTATCTTTGTTTGCAGGAGAGTATGTTAACCACCCTAATCTGAATGAGTTGCTTTGATCGTATGGGTTTTTGTATATGTAATAAGGATTGTTTCCTACTCTGCGTACATAGAACTCCATGTCTTGTTCTGCAAGAAATATCTGATAATTGTGGGCTCGGTCTCTCTTGTTGTATGTACTGTATGACCTTGTTTTAAACTGATACCCTGTAATAAAAATAGTAATTAAAACAATATTAAGGAGCAACATAACTGCCGATTCTTTCCTCATGCCTGAAAGGAATAGCATATTTTCAGGTATTTCCCCATTCCTGTCTAACATGTACGTTCCCAGCAAAACAAAAGGTGTAAGCATACCAACCAAGACACGGTTTTTGAGCACACCCTCAAAAAAATATTGAAGAAAGAAGGCAACAAAAAGAATGTATCCACCATACAACAATAAGGAAAAAAGTAGTTTTGGTCGTCTTCCCAAAAGCAACAAAAACAGAATAAAAATAATAGCAAAATAGTAATACCGATCATTAATATAGCTCCAAATTCTCTTATATACTTTCTTAAACTCGGAAATAATACGCTTATCAAATATTTTATCAACAACCGATCTTTTCACGCCCAGTAATTCGCTGTAATCCTTCGTTTTAAGGGAGTCCGAATTCATATGTAACAACCCAAGCTCTTCTAATTCAATCTCTACTTCAGACCAATCTTCGGCATCTTCCTGGTTGTTTGCACGATTCTCATGTGTGTATGTTGGTTTATTTGCTTTATAAAGATTTGCAGTAATATTGCGGTATTTTTGAAACTCATTAAATTCCTGATTGCTTTTATACATGTATCTGTCAACTTGTTGAGCACCTAATGATAAAAGAATAGCAGCCCCAATAAATAGTACCTTAATGTATTTCTTCTTGTATATAAGAATAAACAAAAAAGGAAATGAGAGCAATAATAGCATAAGAAATACGTGGTGCCTTATTAGCGAAGCAAGAAATAACAAAACAACTCCAAAAATGAGTTCTTTTTTCTGTTTTCCCTGACATAAAAAGATAACAAGAAAACCAGCCAACCCGACAATTGTAGAAACTCGCGTAAAACCGGATATCACCATTGAGTCAAGTAAAACCGTAAGGACTAGCAAATGTCTCATTATGCGAATTGGCGTATCGCCCTTCAACTTAAAAAAACTATACTGAATGGTGGAGTACCCAATAAAAAGAGAAGAAAGCATGTATATGGTATACCAATTCAAGTTGGGAATGACGCTATAAAAAAGTGTCAGAACATACCCAATTATTATATTTGTGAAAGAAAGATAGGGTGATGGATCTCCTGTTAAAGCGCCCGAAGCCAGGGAGTTCATCACATAATCATCACTTACTTCGTAAGTTAGTGGAAATAAAAACAACAGAAAAGCAAATTCTACTGCACTCATAAGCACGACTTTAAAAAAGCCTTTTTTATTGTCGAGTTGAGGGTCTGTTTGTATATTCGGGAAAGTGTTTGTAATAAAATCGTGTATGGTTTTATACATTTTCATAGTTGCTTTCATCGTTTATTTGGTAACAATTTTTATTATGTTTTGGTTGGGTATAAATCTTTTATTAACAGACTGGTAGATGAAACATGCTGGCCTTACACCACTTTCTCTTATTTCAGGAATCTGATCTCCTTTTGCACAGTATACCTCATTTCTAATAATTTCTGTGAATTTTTTAGAATGATTGATAATTTCTGAGACCCTTCCTTTTGGGGCAAAAGTATAATAAATCCCTGAAAAATAATTTGATGAAAGCTCGATTTCTGGTCTAATATTCAGTGAAACTTCAATAACCGCCTTTACAAAATCAAAGCCTGTGGAAAGTTCAACGAGATCTGAACCAATGTAGTCGCCTCCCATTCTGGCTCCAATTTCTGTTATGTAAACTTTCCCATAATCATTTATGATGATTTCTGAATGCGAAGCACCATTTTTTACTTCTAATGCATCCAGGGATTTTTTGATAATTTCAATGACTTCTTCTTTCTTGTCATTAGAGATATTTGCCGGTTGGTGTTGTTCTTTTTCAATAAAATAAGGAGCGCCAGAGGTCTCTTTTTCTGTAATTTGCAGGAAATTATGTTCCCCTTTCCATGATATCATTTCAACGCTATATTCTTTTCCATAAATGAATTCTTCAATTATAACCTGTTTATTGAAAGATTCGTCCAAAGCTTGTTCAACTGCACATTTAAGATCTTTTTTACTATTTACAATAGAAATACCTCTACTGCCCGAACGATCAGTTGGTTTTATTATGAGTGGAAAAGAGAAATCGGTTAATTCGGATTTGCTATTATTTGTAAACTTTGGACATGGCAAACTATATTCCAACAATCGCTTTCGCATTAAATACTTGTTGGTTGTAACTTCAGTACAATCCAAACTATTTCCGATTAGCCCTAATTTTGAAGTCAAATAATTTACGGTTATTATAGCCAAATCGGATGCTATCGACAGCACTGCATCCGGTTTTATTTGCTTTGCTTTTTCTAAAATAATATCCTTTTCTGTAATTGAAATCGGATAAAAATAATCGGCGTATTCTTTTCCTATAGCTCCTTCTGCCCAAGCAAAAACATGCGTTTCCAGCTCCATCTCTTTTGCTTTTCTGATTAGTGGAAGCTGAAAATTATTTGCGCCAATGATGATGATTTTTTTCATTCTCTAGATGATATACTCTTGATTCTTTCTTACAGAGCCTTTTTCAGGCAACTACAAAATCACTTCGTTTTCCTGAGCAGTTTTGCCGGATTCCCTACCCAAATTTCATTTGCAGCAATGTTTTTGGTCAGTACAGCTCCCATTCCCAGTGTTGCGTTTCTTCCAATGGAAATATTTTCACGAGTAGTTGCATTTAATCCAATATGAACTCCATCTGCAATGGTAGTATATGCTCCTACGCAGCATTGCGCTGCAAAGTGACAATAATTTCCTATCTGGTTATCGTGCCCAATTGTTGCCCCAACCATTACAAGGCAACTTTCCCCAAATTCTGTCCCCGAAGAGACAGAAACATTGGGCATAATTACAGAGCCATTTCCGATTTTCACATTTGGTGCAATATAGGAGAGGGGATGGATAAATGTAGCTAATCTATCTACTGGAATATTTAAGTTCTTGAATAACTCAATCCGGTCATCTTGTCCATCTATTCTGAAAATTGTATTAATAAAATAGTAGTTCTGCTCCAGAAAAGTATTCACATCTGCCAATTGTCCCAAAACAGGGGATTCTTCGAGCAATTCCCCCCTCTGTATCCGGTCATTAAGATATCCGGCAAACTGCCATTCATTATCTCCTCTTTTATTTGCATCTTTTATGGCATTAGCTATTACTGTTCCATTTCCTTTGCCACCAAGTATTATTACTTTTTTACTATTCATTATTTCAATGTTTTTTTTATTACGTATTTCGGCCTGTTTTTCGATTCCAAAAAAATACGCCCTAAATATTCGCCTATTATTCCCAAAAATAAAAAGTTAACCCCAAATAAAAATAATATTAAAACAATAGATGATGTCCACCCTGAAGCCACAACACCCAAAAAATATCGGATAATTAAAGCAATACCTGCTAAAAAACTAATGCCAGAAATTATAAGTCCGGTAAAAATTGCCATTCGTATTGGCATCATTGAAAAAGAGAATACTCTGTCAATAGTAAGTTTGAGCATTTTTTTCAGGTTGTAACCACTTTTGCCGGCAAAACGCGGGTCACGCTCCAGTTCAACAGGTACATAATCAACTCCGACGTAATACAACAAGCTTAATGTGGTTGAAGTTTTCTCCTGATATTTTCTTAATTCGTCTATGGTACTTCGTTGTATTGCTCTAAACACACCTAACCTTGGTTGATGACTTATTTGTGTGTATTTTTGCGAAAACCAGTAAAAAAGTCTTGAAACAAATATTTTTAACGACTTGTCCTGACGAGATTTCCACTGAGCGATGGCCATGGAGCTTTCTGTCTCATAGAGTGCTTCAAGTAGTTTTGGTATATCTTCTGGTTTATCTTGTAAATCAGAATCCATTAACACTATAACATCGCCATCAATATTATCAAACCCTGCTGCTATCGCATTTTGCTGCCCGAAGTTCCTTATCAGTTTTATCCCTACAATACGATTGTCCTTATTTTTAAGGTTTTCAATTATTTTCCACGAATTATCAGCGCTTCCATCATCTATTAATACAATCTCGTAATCATCCGCAATTTCTGGTAAAACATTAAGTAAGCGTTTATGAAGTTCTGGTAAAACTTCTTGATCATTGTATACGGGTACAATCACCGATAGCTTAATATTGTATTTTTCTTTAGCCATGGCTTATAAATTTTTCTTCAAGTCCATTTTGTACAATTTTGCAAAGTTGCGGGGTAGCAGCATCTGTCAACTCCCTTTCTTCTGGTGTTAGCTCTTTGAATTGGGCTTTTTTTCCAGAAAACGCCCAGTTTACAATATATGGTTTGGGATCAGTCAATAGCCCATTGGGACATTTATCCGGTGTGTCGAAAGCAGTCCACATATAATAATCAGAAAGAGCGAAACTTTCCAATGGGTTGGCAAAGATATTTGTTCGAATTCGACCTGCTTTATTATCCTTTACTGCTGGAGGGGCGAAATCCTGATATATAACAGTGCTGTCCTGACCGAATAATTTATCGACAATTTTTTCAGTAAATCCAGCTTTGAAAATGGGTGGAACTTCATATGGGTTTCCTAGTTTTAAATACTTCATGGCTTCTTCTTCCGTTTTGGCTTTCAGCATTGCTATTGCCTGACCTTGCATTTTTCCACTTAGTTTTATTACTGTTGTGGGCCATTTTTCGGAGTAATTATCTTTATTTATCCTGAGTGAATTTGTTGTTTTGGGTATGTTGATATTGGAATATGCTTCTGGGTTTTTAGTAAACTCTTCTATTAGCCATTTGTAGGAGATGTATTTGTCGCTTAAATACAGCATTATCGGACTGTATCCGGGCTCCAGACGCATGTAAAGCGTATCTTTTTCCAGCTTATCGGGCATGAAATAATGCTTGTGGTACTTTCGATCAAATTCCACCCAAGGGTAGGTTACCGGAATTAGCTCAATTCCAAACTCTTCCGAGGCATCGAGAAACTCTTTTTTGTAGAGATGAAGCCTGCTGTACATCACATATACTTTACGGAACTGATGCTTTTTAGCAAAATTGACAATATTATATATTTCAGGCCCGTATTTCGTAGAATAGATGGGGCGGATTTTTTCTAAAATTCCAATTGATCGGTTGAGTTCAATGATATGGTGCTTCCCATTACTTACATTGATATCCATGCCAGTTGCCGTTCCAACAAGAGCGTGCTGGTTTTTATCGTAATAAAAACCTTTGTGCAGTGGATGCTGTGCAAACTTTTCATCAAATTCAATCAAGCTTTCAAAAGCATTTCCAAAATGGTCGATTTTTTTTCCATGCTTAATTTTTAAACCGGCATCATACATGTAATGCATTAATTTATCGGGAATTCTTTGATACGATAATTTTTGCCCAATGCCTATGTTTTTTCGCATGCCAATAGTCAGTTTGTCGAAGAACCGACCAGACTGTGCTATAAATTTTATTCTCGACTCGATTAATTCTTTTTTACTTGTCATTGGTGCAATTTTTAATTTTCTCGATCACTTTAAACTTTCCTGTTTTTTCATCAATTTCAAATTGATCTATCCACTCTATGTGTAAGTCAATTCCTTTATAATGTTTATTCCACAAGTTCAGAACTTTAGACTTGATAGCGGGTTTATCCGAACCTTGCTTTATTTTGAGCTGTAGTCTCAACTCTCCCCCAGGCTCTTGAATGAATTTATACTGCTCACATTCGTGAAAATCTCGAAATAGTTGGTACGACTGATGATAGGTTAATGATTTGCCATTTTTAAGGGTAATAATATCGTCAAAGCGCCCATAGACCCGCCCGATTTTTTTTGTCGGAAAAGCGGTTGAATCCAACACCCCGACATAGTCGCCCAAATCGTATCTGATAAATGGCATCGTTTTGTTAATCAGATTAGTAACAATAATATCGCCGACTTTTTCATCGTTTAATATTCTCTGATTGATTACCTCTGCAAATACAGTATTCGGTATTAGTTTTTTATATTTTATATCGTTTTTACTGAAACCCATCCCCGGTATTTCCATTGCACCATACGAATCCAGTACACTTTCACAAACCCTATCTCTGAAAAGCTTTAGTTGAGCCGGCGAAATGGTTTCTGACATTAAATGCAGCAATGGAATATTCAGACGTTTATTGCCCGCTTCAAGCTTATTAGCTAACATGTGAATAATCGATGGAGTGGACCAAACAACATAAGGTTTGCTTTTTTCGATTTTCTCTATGATTACATCGAGAGGCTCAAAAATAGAGATGACATCTCTGGAAAACAGATTGAATTTTTTTTGTAATTTGGCAATTCTCCCCAAATCTTCCTCAACCTCAAACTTATGGCCGTCGTAGTAACGAGAAAGCAGTACAATCTTTTTAAATGGGGTGTATCCATGCTTCATGTATTCTCGTGTAAGTCTCACATGAGCCGAATAATCTTCAAATTTGCTGTAGGCAATCCTAAATGGTTCGCCTGTGGATCCACTTGTACTGTGTATATTAATCTCATCCGTTTTTTCACATGTCATTATCTTCTCAAAACCATACTCACGCATGATTTCTTTATTTATAATGGGTATTTTTTGAATATCCTCAAAGCTGTCAATCTTCAGATTTATTACACCATGCTTTGTATAGAAGTCTCGATAAAAGGGAGAATGCTTTTTTGCATACTCAAAGACCTTACGGAACTTTTTGAGTTGCATTCGCTTCAAAGACCCAACTGGCACAATATCCCAGTAGTACAGCGAGATAAAGTATTTGATTAAATTCAACATTTCTAGTTTTTTTTATGCAAATTTAGTAATTAATATGTTTCCCTTTAATAACTATTTAAGCTATTCCCATATTAACCATAGTAATGATTTCATTTTAATTGATCAATCTCTTTTAGCAATAATTGGATTGTTGTTTGAAGTTGACTGTCTTCTCCCTCCAAAATATTGCTATAGTTGTTACGTATTTGTATATCAGGCGACAAATTCTGATTTTCCAAATATTCACCATCATTATCTTTTGCTCCAACGTATGGGATATAATACCTTAGTAACGGGTTCATTGCACTAACACGCACAACGCCTGAGAATGTACCTTGGTTAGGCATTCCAACGATTTTCCCTATTCCCAATTCTTTATAAAAATGAGCAAAACCACTAGCATCGGATCGACTATTTTCATTCATTATAAGAATTGATGGTTTGTACCACTTATTGGCAGGTTCTGATCCGGAATACTCCCCTCTATGATAAAAAACGGCGTACTTATCGCCATTTAACAATGTCAACAAAGCATCATGTATCCATCCTCCTGAACTTGTTCTAATATCTACAATAAGTGCCTCCTTATCGGCATACTTACCTAATGCATCGGAATATATTCTCCGAAATGTTTGTACACTCATCGATTTAATATGCACATACCCCAAGCGTCCGTTTGAAAGAGCCTCAACTTGCATTTCCCGTTGCTTTACCCAACGTTGATACAATAAATCGTTCTCCTTCGAAGAACCAATTGGATTGACCATTTCTGACCAAGACTCTTTCCGCTTGCGATCGTAAAGAGAAACGCGTATTAAATTTCCGGTTTTATGATTCATGAGTTGAAAAAAATGATTCAGATTTTTCACTTCGTCTCCATCTATTGCCGTGATAACGTTTCCATTGGTAATTTCAGAGTCGAATCGTGTTAGGGGACCGCCTTCGATAATTTCAGCAATTTTTACTCCCTCTCCCTTAAAGTCGTAGTCTGGGAAAAAGCCCAGAGAAGCCGTTCCATCGCGACCGGATTGTCGACCTACATACCGAACACCTGAGTGCGATACGTTGAGTTCTCCCATCATTTCAGATAACATTTCAGCAAAATCGATATCATTATTTATGTGTGGCAGAAACTTTTCGTACTCTTGCTTATAAAAATCCCAGTCTGTTCCATGCAAATCCTCTGTATAGAATTTATCTTTTATTAATCGGAAAAACTCATCAAATACTATTTTTTTCTCATCGAGGTAATCTATTGTTTTTTCTGCTTCAAAATGAACCCGACCTATTCCATAGGTCGATGTGTTTGCATAATAGATCTTTCCGCTTGAGAGAAAAAACAAATAATTACCATCAGCTGAGAGTTTATCATTTACCGGAACCCCATTAAAGCGCTGAACCATTTTTGACGAGCGTTTTCGTATATTCATAGTCCATAAATCATACATTTTATCGTTTTTACAAAAATAAAATAATGTATTATCGTCCTTTGATAAAATAGCATTCGTCATTTCGTTTGAATTGGTAGTAAGACGCACTTGCCTTTGCAATACTTTGTCTAATTCGTATTTGTGATTCATCCACACACGCATAGAATCCGAGCGATATAATAAAAAGTTCTCTTCCGACATATTAAAAACCTCAAATCCTTTTTGGGTGAAAAATCCGGCATACACTTCACGATTGGCTCGGTAGTTGGCATGATCTCTATATCCATCCCGATTGGAGAGCCAAATGAACATATTACTCCTGCTTCCCCATTTCGGGTTAACATCGTTATAACCGCTTTGAGTTAAGTTTATCACTTTTTCAGGATTCGTAACTTTTACAACCCCTATCTCTTTTTTGAATAAAAAGCGCGGAGAATATTCAAATAGTAGCCACATACTATTTGGAGACCACTCAATATCAGGCATATTATCGCTATATATATAGCTTTTGTGATCGGGCAAAACTACTTTTTTCGTTTTATTGGCTACATCATAAAGCATCAATGTATTCCAATCTTCATAATAGGCAATATAATTCCCATCGGGGGAATATTTTGGTGCTACTTCAGCCTTTTTTGATTCCAATACAGGATGCTCCTCCAACAGGGTGCCATATAAAAAGCTATGTGCGTCTTGTTCCACAATTTTCGTTTCATAAATATTCCAATCTCCATTGCGTAGGGATGAATAAATGAGTGACCTTCCATCAGGAGCATAACTTACATCGCGATCAATTTCATTTGTTTTAGTGATTTGTCGTGTGGTTTTAAATAAAAATGAAGTAACATAAATATTCCCTCGTAAAACAAAGGCTATTTCTTTTCCATCAGGAGAAACATCAAAGTCAGTAACGCCACTTCGAAGCACGTTGTAGTCAGTTCTACGGCCAAATGGGCTTACGTTAATTGAAATTGGAACTTTTGCCGGAACACTATTCGTCTTTTTTAAATATATTTCCCCATTGTAACTGTAACACAAGTCGTTGTTTTTTGAAATCGTTAAAGATCTAACCGGATGATTCTCATGGTAAGTTACCTGCCTTACATTACCCGGATTGGACAGTGGAAACTTGCAAACATTGAAATTCGAATTAAATTGCTCTGATAAGTAATAGACAGTATCGTGACTATTATCAAAGCACGGATTACGATCTTCACCTTCAAAATTCGTAAGTTTCGTAAACTCATCACTTTTTGCATCAAATGCCCATATATCTCTGGCAACGGGGGATTTGTCGTGTTTTCTGAAATATGAATAATGCCCCTTTACATCCTCAAAAAGAACCAAATTCTTGTCTTTGCTCAAAGAGATATTATTAGCCGGAATCGATAATAATTGAGAAATATGGCCGGTTTCAATATCTGCTTCGTAAACCTGATTGTAAAATAAAGGATAAACAGCGCTGTTTTCATCAAACAAAAAATGCGTCTTATAAATGATTGATTCACCACTGTTCGAAAACGAAAAGGGAATCTCATCCCTGGAATAAAATGTTAGTCGTTTGAGGCTACTCCCGTCAGCATTCATGATAAAAATATCATAATTACCGTACTTTTTAGAGGCAAAGGCTATTTTACTGCCGTCGGGTGACCAGACAGGTTTGAAGCAATGTTCTTCACTCATGGTAAGGGGAAATGCATCTCCACCATCGGCATTAACCTTATAAATATTTCCCTGGTAGCAAAACGCAATTTTATTACCATCGGGAGAAATAGCGGGATAACGCATCCATAATGGAGTTTGGGCAATTACAGCGTTACTGAATATGAGTATCAGAATAATGCTTATAGTATTTTTATACATTTCCTATTCATTTTGCGATTAACGTAATGGTTTCTGAAAATAAGTTATTTCCAAATTTGTAGCGCTTGCAACCAGGGTAGAGGCAGTACTTTTTGGCTTTTAACAAAAAATGCTGCGAACATTAAAAAGTAAGTAAGGCAAAAGGCATAAGCAATACCAATATATCCAAACAAGTCAACAAACCAGAAATTGAATATCAGCATTAAAATCACATTAATAAGTGTAACGACACTGATATATTTTTGTTGCTCACCATCTATTAATATGGGTGTCAGAAAGGTGTAAAAACCAAAAAAGACAAATCCAAATGCAAACCACGGTAAAAATTCAACGGCATCGTAATATTCCGGTGTTGTCATTACGCGCAAAATAAAACTTGCGGTAAAGTTAATGAACAAAGCTCCTATAACTAAAATCCCGGATAAAGCATAAAACAATCGCGCTAAATATAGTTTGTTGATTTGCTTTTTGTTTGAGAGTTCTTCATAAAGATAAGGCCCCCAGGACATGGCCAGGGTTGCTACAAGCAGTTGGAGCATAACAGCTATTTGAAATCCTATTGTATATAATCCGAGCAGCTCTTTTGTATAATAATATTGCATAAAAAATATTCCAACACGCGAAATAATGATGGCTTGAAAAGCATTTGGGATAAGTGGAATCAATACCTTTAGAATGCTTTGGATTTTATCTTTTGTAATTGAAAAAGATAAGTAACCTTCTTTGTTTAAATAAATAAGCGCTGCAATAGCCGATGCAAAGTAGGCTATAATTATTCCCACAGCTCTGCCCTGCCAACTCCAAAGCAGAATAGTTATAAGAATTAGTGATGTACTTACATCAACAATTGTATTGCCTACTTTGAATTTGCCAAATGTTAGTACTTTTTTTGCGTTTCGCATGACGCTAAGAGCCATATAAAAAACAACAAAAGCCATGGATGACGGAGGAATTATCAATAGCCATTGCAATGGCAGGTTAAGGAATTCTACTGCGTAAGGATGAATAATAAGCAACAATACAAAAACAATCAATGAAATACTCCCAACAATAACAACCCCATTACCCACAATTACTGCAATTTCCTTTTTTTCTTTCTTAAAAAAAGATTTTGAAATAACAGATTGCATGGATGAGCCCACCAGTGCATTTGTTAATGTAAGGTAAAAAGTAAATAATGCTAATGTTCCATACTCTGTGGGCGAAAGGAATCGTGTAAGAATTGGTAATATGAGAAATGGAATAGCCTGGTTAATAATGGTTGTAAGAAAATACCCTTTTGAGAGTTTCCCCAGATGCAACAGACCACGCGTATCAACATTAAGTTTAGGCATTTTTTTCCATTTCAGTGATTATGTTTGTAAGATTGTCAACACACTCTTCTTCGGATTGATCCATTTTCTGCTTCAGTCCTCTGTAAAAATAGGCTTTAACCGAGTTTTTATTAAATGCGGTTAAATATGCGAGTAAATTGTTCTCGCTGAACGAAAAATTTTCTATGAAAGAAGTTAATTTGGAGGCGGATTCTTCGTCTGTAATTTTCAACACCCCTTTATATTTTTCGTACCATGATAGTCCAAATATAACAACAGGCTTCCCGAGCACCATACCTTCCCATCCAGCAGTACCTGTAACAGTTGCAATTGCTTTCGAATTTTTTATCAATGTAAATATGTCATAATCTAGCGAAACCAACTTTACTTGAGGATAGGACAATAAATCATCATAAAACTCTTTAATCCTATAACTGTGCCCCTCTGTGTGGGCATAAAACTGTGAACGATGCTCTTTTATGTAAATTTGATATCCGGAAGGCAGGTTTTTGGCAAGCATTTCTACACAAAGCATTTGGTCAGTGAATATGTCTCCTGATGGGTTACTGGTCATTTCCGGTTGGTAATGCAGTGGTAAAACTATATAAGGTTTTGTTAAATCGGGTTCTTCGACAAGCTTGTTATAGTATTTTTTGAGTCTATTTTTATACTTGTTCGTGGCCACTTTGTGTGTAGCATATTGTACTAATGACAGGTGGCTGTTCTCAATGCTTTTGTTCTGTTCCTTTATGTATGTTGGGATGCCCTTTCGTAAATATCCGTTTTTGCCAAAGTATTTTTCACGATACACACTCATATCGTTAAAAAGCTTTCCTGCCAATGCAAATACGCCTGCACTTTTTTTGTGACTTTTAACGTGCTGCTGCATATAATCTGGTTCGGCAATGGAATAATCTTTCCTGACTTTCTCGAGTTTCTCAATTATTTGTTTCTCGAGTTGATTTAGAAAGAACTGATTGTCTTTTTCCTGATTAGCATATTTTTCATAATCCTTGTCGAAAATACTTTTAACTTCAGCTACATCAGTCAATGGTACAATGTGGCCTCGAAAAGCCGAATTACGGAAAGTAATGTATTTGATTCCATGATGCTTACAGAGGAGGTACAATACATAATCATAAACCCGGTGGGGAACAATAGCACTGATAACTACATCGGGTTTTAAAATACGGATTGTTGCTGTCCAGTATTTGACCAGCTTAAGGAAGTGCCGACGCCTTTCCAATAGGTTGAAGCTATGTCGCAAGTCATCCATACGGTTCATCATGAGCAATGCCTGTAGCTCATAATGCGCGCTATCTTTCAGAAAATCAATATCAACATACGTTTGATTGAATTCTTTTTCAATAACTTCAGGGAAAATACCTTTCCACGCATCATAATACCGTTGGTATATTGCATTCGGAAATTGTTTTTTTACCAGATTTTCAGAATCATCATCGTCATAACCATTCCAGTAAACAGGTTCATAACCATGTTCTTTTTGAAGTTTATGAGCAACTTTGATCCATGGATCGGCATAGCATGTACTGTATATAACTCTCATGGCATTAACCTTTTCGTTTTGTTATTTCTTTCCAACTTAGTTTAATAGTTTAAAAAGCAGGGGTGTTCCACGTTTTATATCTGTTTTTACAGTCTTCCCCAGCACTTCAGCAAAATGCTTCGGATGTAATCCGGCTCCCGGCCGAACAGAACGAATGTTTTCCGGTGTTAAGGCTTCGCCCTTTTTAATGTCTTTAACTACGAAAAGAGACCTACGGCGGGCTCGTTCGCTATCTGTTAAATTATAAGTTACTTTTCCAAGAGCTTTTTCCGCATCCCGAACAGCATCTGCCATTTGCTTAAACTCCGCAGGCTCCATGGAGAAACCCGAATCCGGGCCACCCAGTTTTCTGTTTAAAATAAAGTGTTTTTCTACAACTTTGGCTCCCAGCGAAACTGCTACTATGGGAACTATAAATCCCATTGTATGGTCTGACACCCCCACCTCGACATTGAAACGTTGTTTCATGTCTGGGATTGTAAGTAAGTTGGCTTCTTCAATAGGTGCCGGGTATTGCGAGGTGCATTTTAACATGGTGATTTGCTCGTTTCCCGCATTTTTGCACGTATCAATTGCCAATTGGGTGTCTTTATCATCAGCTACGCCTGTAGAAATAATCATGGGTTTCCCTTTTGAAGCTGCATAAGCAATTAATGGGGTGTCGGAAATTTCCAGAGATGCAATTTTGTATGCCGGTATGTTGATGCTTTCCAAAAAATCTACAGCTTCATGATCGAACGGCGAGGATAACCAATTAAGACCGAGCGACATAGCATACTCGGCTAGTTTTGGTTGCCATTCGTATTTCATTGCTGCTTTTTGAAAAAGCTCATAAGGGCGTTGTCCTTTCCATAAGCCTTTTTTCAATGGCCCGAAAAATTCATTATCAACATCCAGCGATAACGAATCGGCTGTAAACGTTTGGAATTTTACAGTATCTGCCCCGGAATCTTTCATGGCAGCAATGGTGTCTTTTGCCAGTTCAAAGTCGTTATTATGATTGGCAGATAATTCGGCTATAATATTGATGTTCGTTTTCATGGTTGTGTAGTTTCGAGTATCGTATTTACAATTCGGTCAATACCTTTTCCATCTATTAACGCTTGTCCTTTTGTTCTCAACTTATTTTGTTTATCCGGCGATATTATTAATTCATTCAAGTCATTTACAAACATTTCCTTTGTCAAATCATCGACATAACCCAAATCAACAATTGCGCCGTGCCGATCAGCAAGTGTTTGGCTGCCTCTTGCATTAGTCAATGCATGACCAATGCTCAAGGTTGGAACGCCAAAATACAAAAGTTCGTAGGTTGTAACGCCAAATGTACAAATGGCTATATCAGCGGTATTAAACCATGAATAGCTAAATGGTTCAACTTTGATGTTTTCCGGTAACTTTTTAGCAAGAGCATCCAGTTCCTCAATGCGCATATAGGAATTTCCTTTGAGAAAAATTATTTCGCAATGGCTGAATTTTTCATCTTTAAGCCAGTTTAATACTTTCAGCGATACTCCTTTGGGATCGCTTCCGCCTGTGGTAAGGATGATCTGAGTGCGCCTATTTGATGTTTTTTGTTTTTTGGTAGATTTTTCATTTCTAATTTGACCATTTATTGGTATATAAGGAGCACCGATTAATAGTTGTTCATTCTTGCTTTGCTTTTGTAGTTTTTCCACCACCTCATCGCTGGAATGGGCTGATGGTAATATGGCTATCTGACTGTATAAAGCTCCTTCGCAAAGATTATGGAACATAATTACGGTGCTATATTTTTTAAGGTCGATTACAAATTCGCGATCATATTCGTAAAGTCTGTCAATAAAAATTGTATTTGGTTTTAATTGGCTTACAATATTTTTAAAATCTGCATACTCCCGGTTTTCAATATCTTTTTTGTGATAGATTTTCAGCTTGTTTTTTTGTAATAGCTTTTGAGCGGGCTCATCGTATTGCCCACAAAAAAAAAATTCAATATCCGGGCTTTTCACCTTCATGTGTTGGGCAATAGCAACACATCTTACAATGTGTCCCATGCCAATTTCCGGATAACCATCTACTCGAAAGAGGATTCTCATGTTTTGCCAATTACTCTTGAAGGGTTGCCAACTATTTTTGTGTAATCATCTACAGATTTAATTACAACCGAACCAATGCCTACTAAACTCCATTTACCGATTGTGATATTTTCCAAAGTACTGCAATTGGTTCCTAAATATGCGCCTTCTTCCAATACAACACTCGCACCTACGCAGGCATTATTTGCTACGTAACTATAATCTTTTAAAGTAGAATTATGTCCGATTAACGATTGTGCATAAATTTGAACATGGTTTCCGATTTCAACATTGGGGCCTACCGAAACAAAAGGCTGAATGCATACGCCATTGCCAATTTTTGCGAATTTTGATATTACTGCTGTGGGATGAATAATTGTTGCAAACTTTTCGGTGGGTATTTTTAAATCATGCAGTTTATGCAGGAAGCTGTAGTTAAGTTTTGTGGAAATGAGGGTGTAAAGAAAATAGACGTTATCATCTTTTAAATATTCAATTACAGCTTCGTGTTCTACCTTGCCCAACACTGGAAAACCATTGATCGGGTTAGTTTCACGATCATTTAAAAAACCAAGTATTTCCCATTCTTTGGTTTTGCTATGTGCGTTAATATCTTCTATTGTTGATGCGGCAACAGTTCCATTGCCATACCCTCCAATAATTATTATTTTTTTCATAATAAAATATCTTGTAATGTATTGTGAATCAACTCTCTAATAAACTTTTATACTTCACCTCCGCCATTTTCCAGTCATCTTCTGTATCTATATCTTGTACTTCCAATTGCGAAATTACGACACCATGCTTATTGGTTCCGCGTAGTGCTTTGTCGGCTTTCATCCAGTAGAACTGGCCTGCATCGTGATAGGCCGGCTCCAAATCTTGGGACCGGGTCTTTTGGTGCTCTGGATAGAACATCTCAACTTTGCCGCTATTCATTCGTAAGGCACGTTGTATGGGGTAAACAAATTCTGCAACTGGTCGAACGGAGTCAACCTCATTGTCTATCATATATTGATATGCTTTGTTCAGGTTTACAACTGTAATAAAGGGTGCTGTTGACAATATAAGACATATATTATCGAAGTAAATATTGCTTTTTACATATTGCGCTTTAACCTCATCAACTACATCAGCAAGTGTCGCATAGTCATTTGCAGTTTCGGCACTACGCATAAACGGTACATTCGCCCCATATTTCTTTGCAACCCGGGCAATTTCTTCATCATCGGTTGATACCATTACTTCGTCAAACAAACCACTGTTAATTGCCGCTTCAATTGAATAAGCAATTATTGGTTTTCCCAAAAAAGGCTTAATGTTTTTGCGCGGAATTCGCTTACTTCCGCCTCTTGCGGGAATGATGGCCAGGTTTTTTGTATGTTCTTTTGTTGCTTGTGGCATGAAATATCAGGTAGTTTTTATTTTTCTTTGAAAAAATCAGAAATACAATTTATTACATAATCCTGCTCATCATCTGTCATTCCATGATACATGGGTAAGCTTAAACATTTTTCATAATATGCCTCAGCTATTGGCATGTCGCCTTCTTTCCATCCAAATTGCTTGTAATAGGGTTGAAGGTGTACAGGAATGTAATGCACTTGAGTGAAGATCTTGTGTTCTCTCAGATAGTTGTATAACTCTAACCGTTTTTCTGTTTGTATCACATATAAATGGTATGCGTGCCCACGTTTATTGGTTTTGTCTAAAACTGTTTCTGGTCGTTTAATCGCTTCAAGTTCGGCAATTGCATTATCGTACTTTTCGGCAATTTCTCTTCTGCGTTTCAGGTGAATATCTGCACGCTTTAATTGACTAGCTCCCAAAGCAGCCTGCATATCAGACAAGCGGTAGTTAAATCCAAGTTCCTGCATTTCGTAGTACCAACCCGGCCATTGGCTATTGGATATTGGCTGTTGGGCGTTGGCAAATTCAGGAGAGTTTTGGAATCTTTCCGAATCTTTGGTTATTCCATGGGTGCGAAGGAGTGCCAGTTTTTCGTAAAGTGCTTTATTATTTGTAGTAATCATTCCGCCTTCGCCCGTAGCAATGTGTTTTACGGGATGAAATGAATATATTGCCAAGTCATTATACTGACCGTTTCCACAGAACTGATTTTCACCTTTGCTGTCCACAAAGAATCCTCCGGGCGCATGACAAGCATCTTCCAAAATCCAGATTCCGTATTTGTTGGCTAATTTTCGAAATGCTTCCATATCGCCGGGGTATCCGGCAAAGTCTACGGGAATTATTCCTTTTACGTTTTTCTCCTTCTTAAGGATATCTTCAACCTTTTTGATATCGAGAATATATGAATCAGGTTCAATATCGGCAAATATTACTTCACCACCTGCGTAACGAACAGCATTGGCTGATGCAGCAAATGTAATTGGCGTAGTAATAACTTTATCACCCGGCTGTACGCCTAAGGCAAGAATAGATAGGTGTAGCGCTGCTGTTCCATTAGCAACAGCTACCGCATATTTGCTTCCAATGTATTTTGCAAATTCTTCTTCAA
>JAQICA010000119.1 GCA_027858775.1 Salinivirgaceae bacterium
AAATGAAGGTTAGAATTCATCAAAGGTTAATAAACAAAAAGAATATTATGATTATTATAAGTTTCTGTTTAATATTAAAATTTAAGTTTTTTGTAGTCCACAATTTTATGAAGTGACCCGTAAAATGCAGTTATTGGAGTTGTTTACAAACATTAAAAAGGGATAAAAAAAAAGGCCACGATAAGAATCACAGCCTGTATATTTTTGTTTCAACTATTTTCTAAATAAAACTGGAATACTTACTTAAATCTGCCCGTGGTGGAATACACATGATTGGAATATCGAATGTTTCGTCGTTTTTCCCTCCAAGCCATTTTAAATAGTACTTAGCGGTCATCATAATCATGTCTGATTCAATTATTTTTCCAAAGTTAAACACTGAATCTTTGAATGTTTCAGATTTTTTTGCTGTTTTCACACCATACACAATATTTTGTTTTTCCAACATTTTCTTGGTGAAATAAACATTATTGGCAAGGTCTTTCTTTCTAAATTCGTCTGTTAAGAAGGGTTTCAACAGGTTAATGTTGCATTGGTAGTAGTTTGCCATGTAAATAATCCATGCCAACGATTCGCGATACCTTCTATCGTCGTCAATCGGAACAACAATTTCTTTATAGTATTGGTGTCTGGGTTCACTACCTACAATAATAAAAGGAATAAAAGCCCCTTTCATAATTTTCAGCAGATCTTTTACCGTCATGGACGATTTTTCATTTTCAATATGCCTGAACATCACCATTAGGTTGGCATTCACGCTGTGAATAATTTCCTGAGCGATTTCCTTGGCTTTTCCCTGACGAACAAATGCGCGGCACTCGACATTACTCTCCGCGGCCACTTTTTCGGCTTTTTCTGTCAGTTTTGTATTAATTGATTCCAACTCCTCATCTGAGAGTTTTTTCCCCGTACCGAATAATCCACCACTGTAATTATTGAGGTACAGCAACGCTATTCCATTATTAACTACCTGTGCCAATTGCACGGCATGCTTCAGAGCTTTCTCCGAACCTTCGGAAAAGTCCCACGGGACAACAATATATTTCTTTTTTGTACTCATAAGAAAACTACGTTTCGATAGGTAAATCTACGAATAATTTTCGTTAGTTCTGAACTTTTATTTGGTTACGGATATTAGATAGCTGCTTTTTTTTGTTAACATCGCGTAGTGATTTAGCAGTCTCGGTAAAATATTGATGTGAATCAATAAACTTTATCTGTATTTGGTTCCATTTATAATAATCATCGGGTATAACACCGTGTTCTACAAACTCTTTGAATAGCATTTGGGATACAGGGATAAAATCGGCACGCCCAAGGTAATCCAAATCCGCATCACAAATAATAGCTTCAAGTTTATTGGATGGATTTGGAGGCAATTTGGTGGAAAAAACAATATCGGATACCTGCTCAATTTGCCCCTCACTATAATTATATCGTGGAAGAATTTCTTTGGCCATTTTTATTCCCAACAACTCATGATCTTTATAACCATGTATAAATCCCACATCGTGAAATAGGGCAGCTGTCTTGAGCAACAGCATTTCATTATCGGTAACATCTTCTTTGCGACCAATAAGCTCTACCTGCGTAACAACATCGATAGTATGTTTAAGGTTATGATAATGCATATTAGTGGGCAGTCTCTTTTCAAGCAAATCAAGAATCTCTTCTTCCAGATCGTCAAAGCGAATAAATGCCAATTTGGTATAAAAATCATCATTCGGATGAAATCCCATATTCTGCTTAGAAAGGGTTGGACGAAATCCTTCTATGAAATACATGTCAGTATCGCCCTGAAATTTCACCGGCATTTTCCCCTGATAATTACACAAAAAATAATCGCGAATAAGCTCGTAAGTATTTCCACTTATATTAATCCTACCAATTTGTCCGGAGGACTCCATGCGACTTGCAATGTTTACTGTTTCGCCCCAAATATCGTAAGCTTGTTTTTTACGCCCCTCTTTTCCAGCAAAAACAGGTCCCGTGTGTATACCAATTCGCAACCCCCAAATACGATTTTCGCGATCGGGGTATTTAGACTTAAGCTCTTCGATGTAATTCTGCATTTCGAGAGCTGCCAAAACAACTTCGAGCGGATTTGTCCGATTCTTTTTTGGTATACCTCCGGCACACATGTAACTGTCGCCGATGGATTTTATTTTTTGTATGTTGTATTTCTTGACGGTTTGATCGAATTTGAAGAAAAATTTATCCAAATCATCGACCAACTTATCGGGATTGTCTTTCAATGTGAGCTTACTAAAGCCCATTACATCGGAGAACAAAACAGTTACCATTTTATACCGTTTTGCCTTGACATTGGCTTTCAATGCCTCTGCCTCTTCTTTAGGCAGACTCTCGGCAAGCTTTTGCTCATAATTTTGTCGTTGCGATATTAGGCGTTCAGTGGTTTTTTGTAAACGCATTTCCAAATCGAGTCGCTCTACCGAAAACCGATATTTGAAAAACCGAACTAAAACCCAACCAAAACTAACAAGAAAAAGTACAAGGCTTATCCAAAACCAAATACTATAGACGTGCTGTGGACTAACCGAAATCGTAATCCGTTTTATTTGCCCATCGGCGTATTTCAAATATAAACTCCGGGGCTTGGCTATAGAGCCTCTCATCTGCAACATCCGACTATTGGCAACCTGCCAGTTTTGCTCAGGAGTAAAACTATAGGCCACCTGACCGGGTAGTTTTACAGTATAGTTGAGGGAATCAACAGCCACGACTTCTAAGATACCTCTGGGTGTGGCTTTAACATTAAAACTTTTCTTATTAGCAATAATGGGAAAAGGCAAAAAAAACAAAGCAACAAACAGAAGTAATAAATTACGATGATACATAATGGCGCTTTAGAGAACAGTAGTATAAATACTTTTCGAATCAAAACCGGGCATCAAACAAGAGTAACGGTTTAAATATCCCCGAAATGTAATAAAACAATAACTTTTCAAACGAAAAGAAAGCTCAATTTAAAGTGAACTAAACAATTAAGCAAATTTATTTTACAGATCAATAATTAAAAGATGCATAAAGTACCACCGATTATTCATGAGCGAAAACGAACGTATTTCCTGATAGGCAGAATGGGGAATATAGATTAGCTCTTCTACTCCAGTACTTTTATGCGTAATTTTACTTTTATAGTTATCTGGATAATCGTCGATACTGCGTATAGTGCGCGGGAGTGTTTTTTTTGTCAACTGAACCGTATCCGTGTTGGTTAAATTCTCATTTTGCAGGCGTTCCCCACCCCGCATTTCTTGAATTTCGAGCGGGAAGCTGATGCGGCTATAATGAAAAGCACTATCGCTGTAGAACCGTGTGTGGAATTTGTGAAAGTCTTCGGGTGATGAAAGTTTTTTAGTTCCGGTGCAGCCGATAAGGCCAACGGCAAGAACCAAACCGAGAACACTATTCCGAATAACACCAACTCCCAACCACCAATTTTGATATATTTGCTTTTGCATTTATGTATTATTTTGTTTTTAATTGATGAAGCGTTCAAAATTCGAAAATCCAATTTGTAAACACCTGCTAATATATGGCAAGAAAACAGGTCGAATATACAACAATAAACGTAAACGGAGTACCACATCGTGCTGCGGCACCTGTAATTATTTCTGCTAGCCGGGCAACAGACATACCGGCCTTTGGCGGTGAATGGTTTGCTAAAAGACTTAAAGACGGGTATGTTGAAAAAACAAATCCATTTTCGGGGAAACCGTATCACATAAGTTTTAAAAACGCAGCCGTGTTTGTTTTTTGGACAAAAAATCCTGCACCTTTTTTATCTTTTTTACAAAACTTTAATCGTTCTTTCTATATTCAATTTACATTAAACAACTACGATGGATTGGGAATTGAGTCCTCTGTTCCTCCGGTAGAAAACCGTATTGCCACGCTGAAAAGATTGGCGAACCAATATGGCAAGGAACGAATATTGTGGCGCTTCGATCCACTCATGCGGTTCCCGGGAATGACAGTTGACGACCTGCTTAACCGAATTGAACATGTTGCCAAACAGCTCATTGGTTACACAGAACGATTAACGTTCAGTTTTATCACACTTAAAGGCTATACTGCGGCACAAAAACGACTAACACACGCTCTGAAACCTTACGGATTATCATCGAATGATTTATTTCTCACCGGTGAAGAAAAAGAACGTGTGCTTCATTTCCTTGTCAAATTACAGGAAAACTGGAAAAAAACAGATCCATCTTTTTCAATACAAACCTGTGCAATACCTGAGGATTATAGCTCCTATGGGATTTTTCCGGCACGTTGCATTGATGACGCACTACTTGGCCGGCTTTTTGGCGATAATGTAACAATTCGGAAATTTTTAGGTGAAACAAGCATATTATTCCCGACAGAAATTTCTCTTCCCGATGATCCCACTCAGCGAAAACATTGTCATTGCATCGTATCAAAAGATATTGGGCTATACAACACATGCAGCCATAATTGCCTCTATTGCTACGCGAATAAAAAATAGAACCCATTTGTATCAACGCAATTTTGAATCATCAATAATTCAAAATATTTGTGAAAATATTCTTTAGGTTACCTACCTTTGTAAAATGATTCAACTTGGAAAATACAATACGCTTGAGGTGGTAAAAGCAGTGGACTTTGGCCTTTACCTCGATGGTGGCGAGAAGGGCGAAATTTTGCTACCCACCCGCTATGTGCCCGAAAACGCTGAGCCTGGCGACCAACTGGAGGTGTTTATTTACCTTGATTCAGAAGACAGAATTATTGCTACAACTGAAACACCGCTGGCACAGGTTGGCGAATTTGCGTTACTCGAAGTTGTGGCGATCAATCGATTTGGCGCTTTTTTGAATTGGGGACTAATGAAAGATTTGATGGTTCCATACAGTGAGCAAAGACAGAGTTTTGAAGTTGGCGAAAAGCACCTAGTGTACGTATACGAAGATGAGCAAACAAACCGAATTGTTGCCACATCAAAAACTGACAAATTTTTAGATAAATCGCCGGTGGAATATCAGATGGGCGATGAGGTAGATGCGTTTATTGTATACAAAAACACATTGGGGTACAGAGCACTTGTAAACGAACATGTTTGGGGAATGCTCTATCATGATGAGGTATATCGCCCTATAGACCGTGGAGAAAAAATAAAGGCTTACGTAAAAAAACTACGTGAGGACAATAAGCTTGATCTTACGTTACAAAAACCGGGATACGAAGCCGTTGAGGATTTTTCCGATGTGCTTTTGAAATACATTAAAGCACACGATGGTAAAATTAACATTACTGATAAAAGCGATGCAGAATTAATTCGCAAAACATTTAATGTGAGTAAAAAGGTTTTTAAAAAGGCTGTTGGAAAGCTTTACAAGAACAAAGAAATTCAGATTAACGATGAATCGATTGAGCTAACTGAAAAGTAGTATTCTTAGTAATAAATCCGTCATATTAGGCTACCTATAAAGCCAAAAAGCCACTTTGCAGTGGCTTTTTTATTGTCTTGAATTGAAAATTATACGTCCATCAAGCATTTGAAATCATCTGAAGAGGCTAATTCGTAAAATTCTTTATCGTATTGGAAAACCCGACAAGAATGCTCCCCTTTATGGGTAAGTTTACCATTTTCATAAATGAACATGCAACCTTCGCGCAAACCAACTACAGTTGTATCTTGATTGACTACCAAAAACTCTTCAATTCGCTGCTGGCGGGTTTCGCCACCATGCCCCTGAGCATTTTTATCTAAATAGTGCGGATTTATCTGAAACGGAATAAGGTTAAGTGCGTCAAAACCTTTCGGATCGATAATGGGCATATCGTTAGTTGTTTTAATGGTTGGGCATGTGAGGTTTGAGCCTGCACTCCAACCTATATAGGGGACTCCTTTTGTAGCTTTATTTTGTATAGGAGCAATAAGTCCGTTGCGGCGCACTTCGTGCAACAAATGCCATGTACTTCCACCTCCTACGACAATTGCCTCAGCTTCGTTCACAGCTTTTACAGGATCGTCGAAATGGTGAATTGAAATTGCGTCGTGCCCTACTTCATTGAAACGACTTTTCACTTTGGCCTCGTACTCATCATAGGTCATTGTGACGCCGGCATACGGAATAAAAAGTGCAGTAACTTTTTTCTCTCCCAAAAATGCTGCAATATCGTTTTTGCAATAGTCGAGATAGGGCTCGCCGGCCATTGTAGAGTTGCTAATCAGTAATAGTCTCATATCTAAAAAGTTTATGGTTTCTAATTTCAAATATATATAATTCAAAGGATGTGGCAACGCATTTCAACATCAATAATATTTCTATTTTATTACTTCCACAGTCATAGAAATATCTTTTTTCGGCCAGGCTTTTCCGTCGACTTCTACTTCTGCAATAGTATTTACCACATCCATACCAGAAATAACTTCGCCAAATACGGTATGCATTTTATCGAGGTGAGCAGCACCACCGACGGTTTCGTAAAACTGCCTTCGCCCGGGCGAAAAAGTTATGTTATTATCTTTCTCTATTTGATCTAAATCGTACTTGTTGTATTTTGTTCCCAGGACAATAAAAAAATCGTACGAAGAAGAACGCATATCCGGATTATCCTCATAGTCGCGTGCCATTGAAACGGCACCAGGCTTATGGTACAATTCTGCTGGATTCATTTCGGCGGGTAACGAGTAATAACCAACATTTCTTTTTATAGTTCTGCGATCATAATCATCGGAATCGCCACCCTGAATAATAAAATCTTTTTCGACACGATAAAAAACGGTTTCATCGTAAAATCCACGTTTAGCCAACATTACAAAATTGGCTCTGTGCAAAGGAGTTTGTTTGTACAACCTGATTTTAATATCTCCTTTTGTGGTTTTCAGAACCACAATGGTTTCCCTATTCTCTTTGCCATACTTTGTAAGAAAAGACTTTACATTTTTATTGGAAAGTTCCGGATACCTCGGCTTTTTCTTCTTTTTTGCTTTTCGTACGGGAGATTTACTCTCCTTTTCCACCTTTTTTTCACTTTTTTCTGTACTACTGGTTTGGTCAGTGGGTGATGAACAAGCACCGGCAACTGCTATGAAAAATAGTAATATGAAAACAAATCGCATAATAAACTCCGTTTTAACCATAAATATCTTTTCGGTATTTCTCCTCCTCATCTCCTTCCATAATAGCAAGGTAATTTTCGTAACGAGTAAATGGGATTTCATCGTTTTGAGCGGCCTCTTTTACGGCACAACCGGGCTCGTGTGTATGCGTGCAATTATTGAACCTGCATTTATGGCTCAACTTAAATATTTCCGGAAAATAATGTGAGAGCTCCTCTTTCTTATCAACTTCCATTAGCCCGAATGATCGTATTCCAGGCGTATCGATAATATAACCACCAAAGTCGAGTGCGTGCATCTGGGCAAATGTGGTTGTATGTTTTCCTTGCTGATGAGCACTTGAAATCTCTCCAATTTTAATATTTAACCCAGGTTGTAGGGAATTGACCAATGTGCTTTTTCCCACACCCGACAAACCTACAAAAACACTTGAGGCATTGGTCATTAAATCCTTCACCTGGTTCATGTTATACCCATTGGTTGCAGAAACTGCAATTGTTTTGTACCCAACCGATTCATAAATATACTTGTATGCTTCTGCCAATTCCTTTTGGTCGTCGGTCAATAAATCGAATTTATTAATGAGCAGAACGGCCGGGATTCTATAGGCTTCTGCCGAAACCAACACCCGATCGATAAACATAAGTGATGTGGCAGGTTCGCTTAGTGTAGCCACAACAAAAACCTGATCGATATTCGAGGCAATAATATGCGCTTCTTTAGACAGTTTAGTGGATTTACGAATAATGTAGTTTTTTCGTTTTTCCAGTTGAGTAATTACTCCTGTTTCTTCATTTGGGTTCAGCTCTACGGTAACCCAATCGCCCACAGCAATAGGATTTGTATTTCGAATGCCTTTCATACGAAACTTACCACGAATAGTGCAATCGGATTGCGTACCATTGTCGAGTTTAACAGTATGCCAACTCCCTGTAGTTTTTATTACTATTCCTTTATGTTTTTCCATGCGTCAAAGTTAGTATATACGGTTACTTAAGTACTATAAGATAATTGAAAAACAATCTCAGGATTCGAACGACAATTCGACTTCGTAGCCATTGTATTTGCGCACGTTAAGCACTATTCCATCATTAAAAATCAAATACTGCCCACGAATTCCTTCCAGAACCCCTGTAAAATTGGGGTTTTTATCTAAGTTTACCGACTTTACCTTTGCAGGATACACATCGACAGGATAGTTTATAGTTGTAATGGGAAAAGAAGAATTTATGTATTTTTTAAATTCATCGGGTAACCAATCAATGGCTTGTTTAATGGATTCTTCCAGTTGGGGCTCTCCATCTTTTTTGTTTGTGAGCATAGCTCTCCAATTTGTTTTATCGTTCATATGCTTTTTTAGCTCTACTTCGAGCTGCCCGGCCATATTACGATGAGGTGTGGTTGCCAAGGCAACAGCACTGCGTGCTCCCTGGTCAATCCAACGTGTTGGAATCTGCGTATGCCGCGTAACGCCAACTTTTAGCCCCCCCGAAAGCGCTAGATAAACAACATGGTCAATCAAATCGTGCTTTTTCGACCATTCCATATCCCGGGAGATACCGAGGTGTGCCTGATTTTTCTCGGGGCGAATTACACTTGGGTCGGTTTGAGGTAGCGAAGTAAAACAAGGATAGCAGTACCCCTGGAAAAATGATTTTGACGTTTTTCTTCCGCAATTTATGCAATGAATAGTACCTGTATACATAATATTTACAGTATTACCTATCATGGTGTTCATATCTACAACATGATCGTCTAAATGAAGTGTATAATGAACCGGATTGGTCAGTTCTGATTGCATTTTAAGTAGGTGTCCGCGCATAATTCTTTGTTTGGGTACGAACTTACTCTTTTTGCTGAAATTTTCCAAGCAAGGGAAATTCATCGGAATCTTTATCTGAACAATTAACTCAGAAAAAACACTGCGCATTATGCCACTTCCTCAAATCAAAATAGTTTCTCCTGCATGTGCAGAAGAAACTATTATAATCAAGCAGGCAAAAAAATGCCATATTCCTATTTTTTGAATTACTCTATAGCAGCAATGCCTGGTAATTTTTTTCCTTCAATATATTCGAGCATAGCACCCCCGCCTGTTGAAACGTAGCTAACCTTATCGGCTAAGCCAGACTTGTTGAGTGCAGAAACGGAATCGCCACCACCCACAAGTGAGTATGTGCCTTTTTCGGTTGCGCTTGCTATCATTTGTGCCACGCCAAAGGTTCCCCGTGCAAATTTTTCCATTTCAAAAACACCTACAGGCCCGTTCCACAAAATGGTGCGAGAGTTGGCGATGATGTCGGCAAAAATGGTACGTGTTTCAGGGCCAATATCCAGCCCCATCCAACCTTCTCCTATCTCATTAGAAGGCGTTACATTTGTTTTGGCGTCTGCTTTAAATGCATCGGCATTAAGCGAATCTACAGGCAAAATGATTTCGCAATTGTTTTGGGCGGCTTTTTCCATAACACTTTTGGCTGTTTCGAGAAAATCCTGTTCAACCATTGAAGAACCCACATTTCCACCCTTTGCCTTGATGAATGTGTAAGCCATGGCTCCTCCAATCACTAGTTTGTCGACTTTTTTCAGTAGTTTTTCAATTACTATTATTTTGCTGGACACTTTTGCGCCACCAATAATGGCTGTATAGCCTCTTTTGGGGGCATTCAAAGCTTTATCGAGATGCTGAATCTCATTAATCATTACTTTGCCAAACATTTTATTGTCGCCAAACAGAGCGGCTATAATGGAAGTGGAAGCATGTGCCCGGTGAGCTGTTGCAAATGCATCATTAATATAAACGTCGGTTCCCTCGGCAAGTTTTTTGGCAAAAGCGGCATCGCCTTTTTCCTCTTCTGCATAAAAACGCAGATTTTCAAGCAATAAAATTTCACCTGCTTTGAGTTTCTTTTTTGCTTCAAGTACTTCTTGTCCAATACAATCTGTCACAAACTTAACACTTTTCCCGGTAATCTTTTCCAGTGAAGGCACAACGTGTTTTAAGGAATATTTTTCCTCATTTCCTTTTGGGCGCCCCAGGTGCGACATTAAAACGACACTGCCACCGCGTTTCAACACTTCTTTTATGGTAGGCATTGTAGCACTAATACGTGTATCGTCTGTAACTTCAAACTTGTCATTCAAAGGCACATTAAAGTCAACGCGTATGAGTGCCTTCTTATTTTTAAAATTGTACTTGGTAATGTCTTGCATAATTTTATTGTTTTGCATGAATTAATGATAATCAAATTTACAAATTTTCTACCTTTACCACCATTTATTAGGTTGTATTCGGCATTTATTAAAATGTTAATTTACTGTTTGTCGGCATGTTTTCAAAAGTAGTATTTATCTAATCGAGTATTAAAGCACCGTTTTTTTTTTGAAAATATGTTATCAATACAAATGCCAATTGCTAATAAATACACAACCGATAATCCAAAAATACGACATAAAACATGCTAAAGCAGCATTTTGACAACAAATTTTTTACGCACACGTTTTCGAAAACCAGGTATCAATGAAATTTTCAAAAGTAATAGGTCAGTCGCAATTAAAAGAACAACTTATTGGCATGGTAAAATCGGGCCGAATAAGTCATACTATGCTTTTTGCCGGACCGCAGGGAAGCGGAAAATTGCCAATTGCCATGGCGTATGCCCAATATTTGCTGTGTCAAAATCCAACAGACACGGACTCCTGCGGAACTTGCCCATCGTGTAGGCGTGTTGCCAAATTAGAGCATCCCGATTTGCATATGATTTATCCGGTTATTAAACGGAAATCAACCGATGATGCGAAAAGTGAAGACTTTATCACATCTTTTCGCGAAATGTACATCAAGCACCCGTACTTTTCATATAACAACTGGATTCAGAAGCTCAATGCAGAAAACAAGCAAGCCGGAATATTTGTAAGTGAGAATAAAACGCTAATGCACAAGCTTAGCATGAAGAGCTACGGCGATAATTATAAGGTATTTGTAATTTGGATGATGGAAAAAGTCAACCAAGTTACAGCCAATAAATTGCTAAAGGCATTGGAAGAACCCCCGGAGAAAACAATTTTTCTACTCGTCACCGATCGAATAGAGCTGATTTTACCCACCATTATCAGCCGCTCTCAACTCGCTCGCACAGCTATGCTAAAAGTAGAAGAAATAAAAGAGGGATTAATTTCAAAATTTGGAGTCCCGGATGCTCAGGCAGAGAAGCTTGCAGTATTTGCCGATGGAAATTTCCATAAAGCGGTTTCGTTAATGGACAATACCGAAGAGTTAGATCAAAATCTGGAACGGTTTGCAAACTATTTTCGTCACTGCTATAGTTTTAATGTAGAGGGGATTAATTCCATGGCAAATGAGTTTAAAACTTTCTCGCGTGATAATCTCATCGATTTTCTGGAGTATAGTCTTTTTTTGATTAGAAACAATATGGCTTTAAATTTACATTTAGAGCAAATGGTGCGAATGACTGATGAAGAACGTAAATTTTCCGAAAATTTCCATAAACTCATTAATCCGGCTACAGCACACTTGGTTTCCCGCGAGATTGAAGAGGCTATTTTTCACATCGGACGAAATGTTAACACACGAATTGTAATGTTCGATTTAGCCATTAAAATATACGAAAACCTGCGAACAAAGGCCTAAGAGAACTTTACGCTTGAATTTAACCATAGGCAATTGGCGCACATCAGAGTAAAGAACATGAATTACGAACGGGAAGATATTGTGCGCTACAAGCTTGGGAAAACACCTAAAAATATTGCCATGGTGGGGGTACTCTTTTTAGCTGTAGGCGTCACACTTATTCTCCAGTTGTGGTATCTCAAAATAGTATTTACCTTTATTGGAGTTGCTATTTTATCCATTCGTGACTATCTGGAAGTTGATTACTCCAACAAACGCCTTATGTTGTACATGACCATTTTCGGGTATAGGGTTGGTCAATGGCAAAACATCGCTTCCGCAAAATATCTTACATTAGTAAAGGTTTGGAAACGCGAAAGAGTGAGCTTTTTATCCATTTCAAACCAACAAAAAAAGCTAATGATAAAAGCTTCATTGGTATTTGGCTCACGCCGATACATTACACTTTTCAAACTGAATCGTAAACAAGCTTTTTCCATTACGAAAGAAATTGCGGCCGGATTGGCAATTCCTATTCACGATTATACAAGGAAAAATAAAGAAAAGCTTACACCGCGAATAATCGAAGGGAGTTTCGATTAGAAGAAGTAGAATCACATAAAAAAATTCCCCGATGAAATTTTCATCGGGGAATTTTTTATGTGATTATTTTTTCGGTTTCATGAATGACAATTAAAATCACTTACATGAGACTGAAAAATAGTTAGGCATTTTTATTTTTTGCACGTTTGCGATCGTTTTCATCGAGGAGCACTTTTCGCAAGCGAATGCTTTTGGGTGTAATTTCCACATATTCATCTTTCTCGATGTATTCTAATGCATCTTCGAGCGAAAACTTAATTGGTGGAGCAAGAGCCACTTTATCGTCTGATCCGCTGGCGCGCATGTTTGTGAGCTTTTTGGTTTTGGTTACATTTAGCACCAAATCGCCTTCACGAGTGTTTTGACCAATAACCTGGCCTGCATACACTTCTTCGCCTGGAGCTACGAAGAAACGCCCCCGATCTTGCAATTTATGCAATGCATAAGCTATGGCTGTTCCTCCTTCCATAGCAATGAGTGAACCATTCTGACGTTCTTTAATGGGGCCTACAACTGGACGGTATTCAATAAACCGATGATTTAAAATAGCCTCTCCTGCAGTAGCTGTAAGCGCTTGGTTATTCAGTCCTATAAGTCCACGCGACGGCACTTCAAACTCAATATTTATCCGCTCACCTTTACGAATCATATTTTTCATTTCGCCCTTGCGTTGGCTTACCATTTCAATTATGGCACCTGAGTATCCGTCCGGTACATCAACGGTAAGCTCTTCGAAAGGCTCGCATTTTTCGGCGGCAATCATTTTATATAGCACTTGTGGCTGACCAACCTGCAGTTCGTAACCCTCCCGTCGCATATTTTCGATAAGTACAGACAAATGCAAAATTCCCCTTCCGTAAACGTTAAACTTATCGGCCGAATCGGTTTCGTGCAATTGCAATGCAAGATTCTTCTCCAGTTCCTTATTCAATCGGTCATTGATATGTCGAGAAGTCACATACTTACCTTCTTTACCGTAGAATGGGCTGTTATTTATAGTAAAAAGCATGCTCATTGTGGGTTCGTCTACAGCAATTACATCCAATTGATCGGGGTGATCGATATGTGCGATGGTTTGTCCGATTTCGAAATTTTCTAATCCTACAACGGCTACTATATCGCCGGCGTCAGCTTCTTGAACTTTCCTGCGATGAAACCCGTCGTATACAAAAAGTTCTTTTATGGTTTGTTTTTTAATCGATTTATCTTTAGCAATAACAAGTACTTGCTGATTTTCTTTAATTACACCACGAAACATTTTCCCAATAGCAATTCGTCCTACGTAGGATGAATAATCGAGTGATGTAATACGCATCTGTGTAAAACCTTCTTCGACCTTTGGTGCCGGAATGTATTCGATAATACCATCGAGTAGTGCAGTAATATCGTTGGTTTTATTTTTCACATCGGCCGACATCCAGCCATCTTTTGCTGATCCGTAAAAGGTTGGGAAATCGAGCTGCTCATCCGAACCATCTAAATTAAACATGAGTTCGAACACCTCTTCCTGCACCTCGAGTGGTCTACAATTGGGTTTATCTACTTTATTGATAACCACAACCGGTTTTAGTCCAAGCTCCAGGGCTTTTTGCAACACAAAACGTGTTTGAGGCATACATCCTTCAAAAGCATCTACCAGGAGAAGTACACCATCGGCCATATTGAGTACTCGTTCAACTTCTCCGCCAAAATCGCTGTGACCTGGGGTATCAATGATGTTAATTTTATAATCGTTATACTGTACGGCAACATTTTTCGAAAGGATAGTAATACCGCGTTCACGTTCCAGATCGTTGCTATCCATAATAAGCTCTCCGGGCTTTTCATGGGATCCGAAAAGTTTGCATTGTAATAAAATTTTGTCGACCAACGTGGTTTTACCATGATCAACGTGGGCAATTATGGCCACATTTCGTATTTTTTGACTCATTGATTATTTGTTATTAATGGAAAACGTCTGAATATAATGTGAATAAGGCTGTAGCAAATTTCGTACTACATTTACCATTGGTGGGTTTGATTTTAATAATCAGTAAAGAAACTGACGATAGCTATCTTCTGATTTTTTAAGCGAAGGGTTATTGGGTTCAATAAAGTTGCATAAAAAAATGGCTGCCCAATTTCGACAGCCATTTTGGTTGTATGCAGGTATTTTTTATTGATTATCTTCTTCCGGGGTTGGGTTGCTTTCAGGAACAGGTGCTTGTATTGGCGCCTCGAGGTTGATAGTTTCCTCTAGTTCCGATTTTACCTGTGCTTTTTCTGGTTTTGGCATAGTGTAAACAGCTAGCACATTGAGTATAAAGAAAACTCCAATTAATGCCCAAGTTGCTTTTTCTAGAAAATCTGCAGTTTTACGCACTCCCATCACCTGGTTGTTTCCTGCGAAATTGGCTGCCAAACCTCCACCTTTTGAGTTTTGTACTAATACAATTAGAACTAGTAATATTGCAACCACAATGATTAATACTGAAATGAAGTAATACATTTTTCCTTCGTTTTATTGATTATTTAATAACTTTTCGATCTCTTTTATACGGCCTGCAAAGTAAACATTTTTTTCGGGATATTTCAAACTTAATTTTTTATAAGTAGCTAAGGCTTTTTCGAATAATCCTTGTTTTAAGTAGATTTTTGCCATGGTTTCGGTAAAAAACTCCGTGCTTTCTTGCACGCTTTTTTCTGTATACTTCTGTATTTCACTGGCTTTTTCGTCTGTAACGTTATTCTTCAGTTTCTTTTCGGTGATACTAATAAAATTATTTATCATTTCGTCGTTTTTGCTTTTTTCACGCTGCTGTTTTTGGGTTTTGCGGCGTGCATTTTTAATATTTTCGGCCAACCAGTCTTTGGTATCGTCGGTAAGCTCATCGCCCGAATGATCAATTTCGGTTTGTAAATCGTAAGTGTGCATGTTAAGCCCGGCATTTTGCACATATTGATCATTATTCGTTTCAGAACTATCAGGAACATAATCAAAATCGAACACCATAAGACCTTTATCTCCCAACAGCCTCTCCACCTCATGCTTACGCAATTTCTTATCTTCCTGCAACCGCAACTCTGCCGAAGAAACGTGTTGTATATTTTGGGCAAACTGCTGATGATCATCGAGTGGTTTGTCGGAAACATTCAGCGCATTGTCTGTTTCAATGTGAAGCCATGCATAAAGGTTTTGACGATCGCCGGTATACATGGCTATATTGCTCAAATATTGACTAAACCGAAAAGACCCTTCCATCAGATGTGCTTTCAGCAACAGCGCTTTGGCGGCCTGAAACCAGGGATACTCAATAACGAGTTGCTCTATTTCGCGCAAATCGTCTTTGGCAACACTACCGGGATTTTCGAGTATGGAATAAAACTTTTCGGGCTTCATAAAATTTTCTGAAATGGATTTTACCAGTTGGCTACAGATGCATTAAAAATATCGATAACAAGCTGGTCGATAATATTTAGAACTAATCCTTCCTCTTCATCCATAAAATTATTTGAACTATCAAAATCGGCATATTTGGAAAAGGTTCGTTCAAAATTCGCTTCTTTATCGTACCGGTTTTGAAATTTTACTTTCGCTCTAATAGTCAATCGGTTTAACGAAGCACGGGCATCTTCGCCTCCGGTTACAGCAGTTGGTGTAACTGTGTATCCGATAATGGTAATATCGTAAATTAAATCGCCGTCAAAATTGGTCTCGGCAAGCCGTGTTTGCCTCAGCAGTTTCTCTGTTAAGGCATACTCCAGGTCGGTAGCCAACGATGGGTTAATGGTCGGCGCTACATTACTGATATCGCGAATTGTAAATGTTTTTGCTTCGATGGGAATAGATGCTCCTGTAAAGGAGTATGAAACAGTACAACCAACCAGAAGTAACGAAATTGCAAAATAGCTTGCCCAACGATAATATTTAAGCTTCCACATCATACTCTTTAATTTTACGATAAAGTGTGCGTTCTGAAACACCAAGATCTTTTGCAGCAGGTTTGCGCCGCCCTCCATGTTTATTCAATGCTTTAATAATTAACTCTTTTTCTTTGTCGGCCAGCGACAATGATTCTTCTACATACTCTTCGGTATCTTCAATCAAATCGCTTTTATCTTCTGTACTGTGTTCAACGTCATCATTATTAACATAATCGTCACCATGCAAATATTTTTCAGGCATTTTCGATGGCAAATTCGGGTTATAATCGTCAAGGTCTTTCAGAATTTGGTTGTGCCGGGAATCGCTCACAGTATCTTCCACACCATTTTCCATCAAGTCAAAAACCAGTTTTTTCAGATCGGCCATGTCCTTTTTCATATCGAAAAGAACCTTATACAATATTTCGCGCTCGGAGTTAAAGGCAAAGCTTTCTTTTTCTTTATTGACCAATGCCGGTAAGCGCGACACATCAACTTCGGGCAAATAATGACGTACAATATCGCCTGTTATTACCCGTGATCGCTCAATTACTGCAATTTGTTCAGTTACATTTTTCAGTTGCCTGATATTTCCGGGCCAACGATAGTTTTCGATCAATTTTAACGCTTCATCGTCGAGTTCAATGGGTGGCATATTATATTTTTCGGCCACATCGGTTGCAAACTTCCGAAACAAAAGCCAAATATCATCTTTTCGTTCGCGAAGTGTGGGCAACTGAATGGGGACGGTATTAAGTCGATAGTACAGGTCTTCTCTGAACTTTCCTTCGCGTACGGCCTTTTCGACATTCACGTTTGTTGCTGCCACTACACGCACATCTACTTTAACAACCTGTGAAGAGCCCACACGTATAAATTCGCCACTTTCCAAAACCCGCAATAAACGAACTTGAGTGGAAAGTGGAAGTTCACCCACCTCATCGAGAAAAATAGTTCCTTTATCGGCTACTTCGAAATAACCCTTTCGGCTATCGTGTGCTCCGGTAAAGGCACCCTTCTCATGTCCGAACAGCTCACTATCGATGGTTCCTTCCGGAATGGCTCCACAATTTACCGCAATATATTTCGCATGTTTGCGGATACTGTTCTCGTGAATAATGCGTGGAAACGTTTCTTTTCCCGTGCCACTTTCTCCGGAAATAAGCACAGACATATCTACTGGAGCCACTTGTAAGGCAATGTTAATAGCCCGATCGAGCCTTTTTGAATTTCCAATTATCCCAAACCGTTGTTTTACACGTTGAATATCTGTATCCATAGCATTATGTCATTTTTTCAAGTAACTGACAAAATTACAATTTTACGATGAAATTACGAAAGCAGCACCGCATTAAATCGAATGAGCTTTAAAATAGAGTGCGAAAGAAACTATTACAGCTTCATTAAGTTCATTTATAAAAGACTAAATTTTACACTTTTGTAGTTTAGAATTACAAATTATTCGTGTTTCTTCAGAAAAAAACTATCATATTAATGGTTTACCCCTCTCTTTTCCAACTAACAAGGGTAATTTGTTTGGGTTTCATTACCGAAAAAATGGGGTTTTCAGCAATTGAACGGCATTAAAGGGGTTTGGGAAGTCTGGACTAATAAACTGGCCTATGCTTCATGCTCCGTGTTGTGCAGAAACTTCCTACAGCGTAAGTTTCAAACCAAATATAACCGAACGAATGGGTGGATAACCATTTGGATCTTCAATTCCCGGGTTTTCATCGAAATAATTGAGTTCGGGGTCGAGCCCTGTATATTTTGTCAGCGTAAGCAGGTTATTTCCACCAGCGTAAAATCTCACCTTGCCATGTTCAATCCATTTGCTAAGGTCAATGCTATAACCGGCAGTTATATTGTCAATTCGCAAGTAAGAAGCATCTTCGAGATAAAGATCAGCAATGGAATAATGTAATATATCGGCATCTGCTTCATCTGCCAATATATTGAACACAGGTAATCCAACATTATTTAGTACTGCTCTACTATTATTATAAATAGAATGGCCATACACGTAACGTAATGAGAAAGAAAAGTCGATGTTTCCCGCTATATAAAAATTATTTTGCCAGCCCAATTGCCATTCGGGTAAAATAGTTCCCACAACGTTCTTTTTTGCTCTATAGTAATCATTAGTTGGCCGACCATCCTCCCCTAAATAAGTCCAATAACCATCAATTACTCCTATAGTTTGTGCTATATAGAAATGGTACATCGCTTCTCCTTCTGATGTTAAAACGATGTTATCATCTAAGGGGTAATTATGTTCAGGACCAAAGCCTATTGGATTGTGAAATTCAAATTGAGTAACCAAATTTCGATTGCTATACAGGTTCATTGAAGTAATCCATTTCAGGTTTGTTTGTTCAACCACAACCGAACTCAAATCAATTTCAATCCCGCTATTTTCAACAACCATATCGGCGTTCAAATCCTCCTGAACAAAACCGCCTGGATTATATTTAAAGTGAGCTATTGATTGCCGATTGTAGAAATTGATTTTTCCGAAAGCCCGATTCTCAAACATGGAAAAATGTGCTTGTGTATTCCATTCCTTAGTAATGGCATTGGGCAAATTGTATTTGGCCAAATCGTATAATACAAAGCGATTGAGCTCATTTTTTTGTGAATAGTTTTCTCCGTATCCCAACGATAATTGCAGATAATTAAGTTGTTTGATCTTTTTTACGAAAGACTCCTGATGGATGTTCCAACCCAGATTTACTCCGTAGCTCCAATAATTATTTGGTTCATTATAATTCTCTGGTAGGGTTGAAAAAATTATTCCTTCGCCCAAATCTTCCAGAAATGTTTTTTCGATAAAATCATCATGATAATCGCGTTTTTGTTGGTCGCCACGTATTGTACCAGATACAAAATACCGTTTTTTAAAAGTATATCCCAACCGAGCTGTTACAGCCTGCGAACGCTTATAGTATCCAAGCAATTCATGTGTAAATGTAATTGTATCAGTAATATTTTCGGTTACATTACCCATTTCGCGATCCTCTTTCATAAACCTATAGCTAGCAGATACTTTCACATCATGATGCTGAAAGATCTCTTTTTCAAATGACAATCTTGCTTTCATTTGCAAAAGCTCATATTGGGTGAGAACACGCTGTATTACATTAGAATAATAACTTGGCATCCTCGGGAAAAAGGATTGTCGATCGGAATCGGTAAAAGTATGTCCGGCATTAACCGAAGCGTTCAAGCCATCAAATATATCATAAGAAACAAATCCGGTATTTATAAAATACTTCTTTGTCGTTTTGTCTTCGTACACATGCAGTTGATGCACAGGATTAATATATCGAAACATTCGGGAGTTCTCATGGTAACTACCATCATCATTATAAACCGGATCGAGTGGACTCCTTCTGTAGGCATTGTATAGAACATCATACTCATCTTCGGGATGCAGGCCACTATAATTCAATTGTTTAAAATGGCTTTTGATTCCAAAATGCAATCTATTATTAAATGCGGTTTGCTGAACTGAAATCCCTGCTCCTACCGTTTCGTTCTCTGATAAAATCATCAAACCGGGCTGCTTGCGATAACTGATAAATGCCCTATATCGGGTATTTTTAATTATTCCATGAAGAGCCAACTGTTGCTGATGAGTAATAGCTGTTTGAAAAACTTCGTCTTGCCAGTCAACGCTGCCATTATTCAATCGAAATGAATCCAGAGGTATATGCACCTCGTTTGCGTATTCCTGCACCTGCGATAAATACTGATCAGCCGAAAGCAATTCCATTCGGTTAGCAGTTTGGTCAATTGAAATAAACGAGTGGTATTCCACATTCAATTCACGCCCTGCTCCGCCATTTTTAGTTGCAATTTCAATTACGCCATTACCTCCCCGAATCCCATATTTGGCAGTTTCGTACGCATTTTTAAGAACCGTAAACGATTGAATATTTTCGGGAGCTATTGCATATGGATCGGCTCCTATAACACCATCGACCACAAACAGCGGCTGGTTGTTTCTTCCAAAAAAAGATACGCCTCTGATAAACACCGAAGGATTTACGAGCGCATGGCCGCCACTTTTCGAAATTGTAAGGCCGGAAACATGTCCTTTTATGGTAAAAAGAGAATTATACAGGTTCCCCTTATTAAAGGTAGAATCGGAAATAACAGTTGCAAATTGCTCCTGTTTAGTGGAATCTGGTTGAGTTTGTGCAGACGCAATTACACAAATCAAAATAGAAGCAATGGTTAGAATGGCTCGGTTCATCTGCATAGAATTAAAAAAAGCAAGCAACAAAGATAAAATTTAATAAATGCATTAACTGAACTTTTGATATATTCCCACACAAAAATGAATTGTTAACAAATAAAACATCACGAAACAGGTAGAAAAAGGATATATTTAATGCTGAAAAGAGAAAGGTGTAAATACACGAAACAGCATCTGCATCGCACCTAAAACTAACCGAAAAAGAAATCAATCCGATGGTGGAAAAACAATGGTACGAGTCGCTATTTGAAAACTACGCACAAAAATATGAAAGCGAGTGTTTTACTCAGGGAACAACAGGAGAATGCGATTTTATTGAGCAAGAGCTAAACTTTAGCAAAAATCTGGAAATAATTGATGTTGGATGCGGCACTGGTCGTCACGCTATTGAGTTGACAAAAAGGGGCTACTCCGTTACTGGCATCGACCTATCAGAATCTATGCTGAAAAAAGCAGAAGAAAAGGCAACTCAAGAAAACCTTTCCATTCCATTTCTACAGCACGATGCCCGTGCACTACCTTTTGAAAACCGATTCGATGCAGCTATTATGCTGTGCGAAGGTGGGTTTCCATTGATGGAAACAGATGAAATGAATTATGAAATTTTAAAAAATGTAACAAAATCGCTGAAGCAAAAGTCGACCTTTATTTTCACTACACTAAACGGCCTTTTCCCGCTCATGCATTCGATCAATGAATTTCACAGTAAAAACACCGTAGAAGGCAATGCAACCTACGATAGCAAAAACTTTGATTTAATGACATTCAGAGATTTTAATATAACCAAAATAGAAGATGACTCGGGAGAAGTAAAAGAGCTAGAGTGCAATGAACGGTATTATGTTCCCAGCGAAATAACCTGGTTACTCAAAACCCTGGGGTTTTCATCCATTGAATTATTTGGTGCGAAGCTGGGTGCATTTTCACGCAGGGATGCATTAACGCCGAACGACTTTGAAATGCTGGTAGTCGCAAATAGGGGATCGTAATCAAAAATAAAAAACGAAATCGCACAAATAAAAAGTACATTGTATGGAAACAAATAATGCCATGAAGCTGGAAACAGAACGATTAAGGATGCGTCCTGTAACAATAGAGGACAAGTCGGCCATTTTCGAGTACCGATCAGATAGTGAAACCAACAAGTATCAGGGCTCAATTCCCAACTCTCTTTCTGATGTTGAAGCGTTCATTAATAAACTGGCAAAACACATTAATGAGCCCTCAAGTTGGTTTCAATTGGTAATAATTGAAAGAGCATCCGAAGAAATAATTGGTGACCTTGGCATTCACTTTTTCGGATCGGAGAATAAACAAACAGAGATAGGTTGTACGCTGAACAAAATTTACCACCACAGGGGCTATGCAACGGAGGCAGTCAGAAGTGTTATCGATTATCTGTTTCACGATTTAAACAAGCACCGCATAATTGCCTCTATTGACCCTGCAAACGAAAGCTCTATCAAGTTGGTAGAGCGACTTGGTTTTCGAAAAGAGGCGCATTTCGTCAAAAGCTTATTCATTAATGGCCAGTGGGTTGATGATATTGTTTATGCGCTGCTTAAAGACGATTGGTAAGCAGCCCGGAGCACAGTTATGGAAATAAAAAAGCGCCTGCAAAGGATGCAAGCGCTTCATTTTTTTTGAATATTTTGTTTAATCTCTGCCTGCAAGAAGCGACAGAAGACGCAATATTTCGATATAAAGCCATACAAGCGTCACCATTAGCCCAAATGCAGCATACCACTCTGTATCTTTATTGAGACCGGCCTTTGCACCTTTCTCAATAAAATCGAAGTCTAATATAAGGTTTAGTGCAGCAATAACCACAATAACCAGCGAAATTCCAATCCCCAGAAGGCTCGATTCATACATAAAGGTCATATTTGCACCGAACATATTGGCTATAAATGTTACAAAATAAACCAATGCAACACCACCTGTGGCGGCTAACACTCCAGAACGAAAACGCTCGGTGGGTTTAATTATACCTGCCCTATAAAACATGAGCATGGCAAACAATACTCCAAAAGTAAGCGCAATGGCTCGCATTACAATACCTTCGGCAGGAAACATAGCATTGAAGTAGGCCGAAATTGCTCCTAGAAACAACCCTTCTAAAATGGCATAAATTGGAGCCACATACTTGGCAAGGTTTCTTTTAAAAACAATTACCATAGCGGCTATAAAACCACCAATTGCCCCACCAAACATCCAGGTTTGCGCTAGTTCCGGTGAACTGGAGAACTGTCCCCATGTGTAAGTTGCCCCGAGAAACGCAAGCAATACAAGCAGGCCGGTTTTCTGAATGCTACCATTAATAGTCATAGCATCTTCGGCGGTGTGCGCTACTGAAGTACGTAAATTCTTGGCACTAAAGGCCGGATTCGAAGTTCGTAACATATTTTCCTTTTTTATTAATCTCCCTCAAACAAATTTCAGGCCGAATTTTATGATGATAGTGCAAAGACATTTGTTAAAAAATATTAACGGTATCATGGTAATTCATAGATCTCATTACTGCTCACAACGGCTGGCATAAGAATAGTAGCCGACTGCGTGGCACTTTCCTATCAAATTATAAGAAAGTTGAAGCGGGCTACAACCCTTGAATTTACTGCTATTTCGGCTATTATTTTTATGCATT
>JAQICA010000137.1 GCA_027858775.1 Salinivirgaceae bacterium
TACATATCTTGAATAGAAAAAACCAATTAGAAATGGTAAAATGAACCACAGAAATGATATTAAAATAAATTTAAAATTGGCTGCTCTTTTTTTAATCGTTATTAGACCATACAGAACTATCGATAAGGCTAATGCAATAACATATGGTGAATAGTTAAAGATGTAATAAATGAATTGGATTAGAAAGTCATTTTTAGGTTTGGACAACCACCCTTCTACTCCTCCCATACTTAATTGATAGAAAAATATTTTTAAATGAGGGATATATAAAACAAAAACAACAAATCCGGCTAACAGATATTTTTTCAGATATTTTTTTTGAATAAGAAAAACTCCTGTTATACCTACTATGGCAGCAAACAACAAGCTGAAATGATGATTGTAAGTACATAGAGACATGGAAACTGTGAATAATGCGAGGTTTTTATTAAAATTCCTCTCTGGATTCAATATCAAGTTGGTCAAAAAATTAACCATTAGTAGTGAAAAGAATATTCCACTTATGTAGGGTCTGGCAATTTGACTATACATCACCGTAAATTGGATACTTGCAACATAAGCAGCAGAGATTAACCCAACAGTCTCGTTAAACCACTTTCTCCCAACAACATACACTAAGAAAACGGATATTATCCCCATTAGTGTAAATGGTAGTTTTACAATCCACTCCTGACTACCGAACAGTGTTGTCCAATAATATAAAAAAACCTGAATGCCAGCTGGGTGTCCATCAACTTTTACACCTTTCTCAATAAGCTCTGAAAAACTATCAAAATTTAAGCGAAACAATGCGCTAAACTCATCGTGAGTAAATGGAATTTCAAAATAGTTAAAAAACCTTAGGATTGTTGCTATTGCTAATATTAAAAGGATAGTAGTTTTGTTAGATAATTTCATGTTTTTTCATTTTTTCTTAGTCTGACAAGCTTTAATATCGTCAAAATTGTCTTTGATTATTTTCAATGAAATAAGCGACAAATAATTTGTTCATCCCTCCCCCTAATCAGCAATGTTATAAATTAATCGCCATATATGAAATATAAATTTCTGAAGGAGAGTACTTTTCATTGAAACAATCATTCTTTTTATGTCTATTTGCAGTCGCATTCACCACTTAAGTTTGCAAGATACAAACAAAAAAAAACAACAATACTTTCACCAACCAGAAAAGCCCTTTGACATATGATTTTCCACCTGGGAATTAATACCGGCGATAACTGCCGGAATGCCATTGCGATCCCAGCTGTATTGAAAAGAGGTTGTCTGAAAAGTCGTGTAAACTCATCATCGCGAGAAGGAACAACATGGCAATATGCTGGTTATCAGAATGAAGAGATTACTTTTCTCCCGCCTCATATCGAGCAATGAAGAGCAAACGGTTGAAAAAGTTGTGAACTTTTTTCACTAAACTTTTTTTCTTGAAAAAAAAAGTTACAAAAAATTCAAGATCAAATTACGCTTCAACCCGCTCTATTCAATAGATTTAATGACCTATAAAAGCTGAACAAGCCTCTTTTATGTCATTTATATCTATTGAATATTCACTCCTCCGCTGGCCCGCCAATTTGATCAGGCCAGCCCGCAGCAGGCAGATACTAAAACCACCAAAACGACATCAGATTGGAGGGATTGACATAAGTATTTTAAGCGGGCACCTTCCTTCTTGAAGCAAATGGCCGAAGGCAAATTGAACCGAGCTTGTGAGCTCAATCCAACCTTTAAAATCAATTTCTTTGGATTAAAACTGTTTGAGATAATGCGTAGTAACCTTGTAAAGAATCGATTAACATGCCAGCATTATCGAGTTTTTTCAGTTTATCCCCGATTATGTTCAGCTAATCCCAATAAATTGGGAAAGCTTCACTATGTCGGGATTTTCAATTTGTAAAAGAATGGAAGGTCGCTTAAAATGCTAAGTCTTGAACTTCCGCCAGTTGTCGGACTAAAGTTTTGCTTCGTTTTTGGTCAAGCAAAAATGAAGGTTAGAATTCATTGAAGGTTAATAAACAAAAGAATATTATGATTATTATAAGTTTCTGTTTAATATAAAAATTTAAGCTTTTTGTAGTCCATAATTTTATGAAGTGATCCCATGCCATGCAGGAAAGTTCGAATAAATTGGAACGTTTTTTCCTTTTTAGCCCATCAAAAAATGTGTGCATAGCAACATTCTGTAATCATTTTTTAACGTCGAAAAAAACACATAAACACACTACTTGACACTCAGAGAGTTGTTATATTTATCACCAGAACTACGAAAAGTATTCCGAAGCCAGCAAGGCCCCGCCAATAATGCCGGCATTATTAAGCAATTCGGCCGGTTTTACGGGAGTCGAAATGGTAATAGAATCTTCAAACTTATGAAACTTTTTACTTGTCCCGCCACCCAAAACAATAAGGTCGGGGTACAACAACCTCTCTATATGTTCAAGAACCACATTGAACCGCCTCCCCCACTCTTTTCGCGACAAATCCTCGTTTTTTCGAACTGCATCAGACGCAAAATGTTCGGCCTTTTTACCATTTGACAAATACAAATGCCCCAATTCTGAATTTGGAAGCAGCACTCCATTATGGATAACGGCAGAACCAATTCCGGTTCCAATGGTAAGAAAAACAGCCAACCCCTGAAAATTTTTCACACAGCCATATTTCAGTTCTGCTGCACCGGCTGTATCGGCATCGTTAAACACAACCACTTTACGCCCCAGCTTTTCAGAAAATAAGGTATTGGCATTTACTCCTATACACGATTCGTGAATATTAGACGCCGTGTGCACTACGCCCTGCCGCACTACCGAAGGAAATCCGCATCCAATAACTCCCCAATAATTAAAATGATCCGCAATTTCACTAATAGTTTCTGCAATAACTTCTATAGTTGCCGGTTGCGGAGTTTCAATACGAAAACGTTCCCCCACAAAGACTCCTTTCTCAATATCAACTATTGCACCCTTAATACCTGATCCGCCTACGTCTATTCCTAATATTTCCATAAAATAATTCTTACGATTCAATTAATATAAACCCATCGGCTCATCAATAAAAATACAAAAAAAATTGAAAGCGGAATATGAATTTTTCAGAATGCCAAATGTGAAACAAAAATGAGGGACACCCCCCATTGAATCAGCCGGCTGACTAAACTACCTTGAACACAGAAATTTTAAACAATAATTACATATGAACTACCTTAAAGTAAAAACATTAACACGATTTTCATCAATCGTTGGAATAGTGTTATCTTCCTTAGCAATCACTTCGTGCAAAAAAGAAGACACTGATTCGCCCAACAGAAAACCCGTCGTTGAACTACTTAACCCGGAAGCATCTGCTCAGTATATTGAAGGCGATACCGTTCTTCTGTCATGCACAGCTACCGACCCAGAAGAGGGCGACTTACGCGACGAAAATATTGAATGGAACAGTAGTATGGATGGAGTTATAGGGAATGGCACCCTATTAACAACAACGATTTTATCGGCAAATAGTCATACTATTACAGTAAAAGCAACCGATAGCCAAGGCTTAATGAGTTTAGACAGCGTATCGATTATAGTACTAAACGACGAGAAACCAACCGTTACCATCACATCACCCAACAACAACCACACACTTGCATTTGGCGAAACCACAACACTCGAATGCACAGCTAACGATGTAGAAGATGGCACATTGACCGGCGAATCGATCGTTTGGCGCTCGAGCATCGATGGCGAACTTGGCAACGGTACGTCTTTGGCAAACGTGGAGTTGACACCGGGAAACCATACCATTACGGCCATTGCCACCGATATTAAAAACAACCAAGACAGTGCATCAATTACAATTAACGCACTGGACAATTCAGTTCCAACCATTGCCATTGTTGCACCTGAAAACAATTCAGAACATGTTTTCACCGATGCAATAACGTTTACATGCGAAGTTACTGATAATGAAGACACACAAATTGGCGCCGACCAAATTATCTGGAGCTCAAGTATTGATGCAGAAATGGGTTCAGGTATATCACTAACAACCAACGAGCTTTCTGTAAATACACACACCATTTATGCAACAGTATTGGACAGCCACGGGGCAAGTGCCACAGATAGCATACAAATAGTGGTATCGCCAAACAATGCTCCGGAAATTCAGATTACATCACCAGCGAACGAAGAGGTTTTCACCGAAAACACCACAATAAATTTTACTTGCTCGGTTTCAGATACCGAAGAACAAAATTTAACTAATGAGCAGATTATCTGGACTTCGTCTATCGACGGTGAAATGGGCTATGGCCAATCGTTGGAATACAACAGCCTAACTATTGGAGAACACACCATTGTAGCTACGGCAACAGACAGTCATGGTGCTTCAACAGCCAACAGCATTGTTATTACTGTAGAAGAAACCCAGGAAATTACATTGGAACTGATGGTTGAGTGGATGACCGGCTCGTTCAGCAGCGAAGAACAAGCGGCAACATCATCGGATCCATACCACTACGATGTACGAAGAAAAGTAGCGCAAATTTGGACTAACAACCGCAACGGTTATTGGGTATACCTTGAACAAGCCTACGCCGAGGCGCAAAACAATCCGTATTTCCAACGCATCTATCACTTTTACATGGAAGGTGGAGTTATTAAAAACACAATATATGGGATGGAAAATCCTTCGAACTACGTGGGTTCATGGGAAACTCCGACTGATTTCGACAATTTGGATGAAACGAACTTAATTGAAAAACCAAATTGTGGACTTACATTTGAAATTGAATCTGACCATATTTACGGCGAAACAAGCGGAACCGACTGTGTGAGCAGTATTCCTAATGTCGCTTACATGTCATCAGAGCAATGGATTTACGCCAATGAGTGGCACAGCTACGATTTGGGCTATAACAGCAGTGGGGTTGTGGTAATGGGTCCATATAGCCCGTACATTTTCGACAAAATTGAGAATTTCGACGAAACTACAAACAAAAGCAAATAGTTACTACAAACTATCATCTCATAATATATTAACGGTTTTTTATTCAAAAAAGGGTGCAACCATTGGTTGTACTCTTTTCTTTTTCTTACGAAAAAAAAATTAAAATCTGATGCCCCCCATACAAATAAAAGCTCTTGCTGAAAGCATAACCATACCGTATTTTTATTTCTTACAGAATTTGGATAGATTATGGCTGTGGATTTATTGAATTGCGATATTCAAAAATATAATAAGGAGCCATTTTCCACAGATCGGCATGTCCGCATTCGCACAAAACATTGTAGATTTGTTTACCCGAACACGTGTGAAAAATCTCATATTTGGGTATAAATGAAACAGCACACGGCATGTATCCTTCAGAAACAAATCTATGTTCAACAACTGGAGCATCAGAGGGCAGGTATTTAGACACTTGCAGATAAAAAAGATGTGATATTTTTGTGTAAATATCACAGCCTGTAAGGTCTATATCAGGCATTCGGTTGAATTTCATTCCGTAATCCATCAACCAACTGAACTGTAAAAATTCGCGACCTTTTTTGGACACATTGGCGCGTGTTAACTTGCCTGAAAGCACATCAAGAAAAAAGGTAACGGCATCGTTATAAACATAAAAAGAGGCAATTAATCCCATTGCCAAATCGCGCTTTTGCGGAGCTTGCATCCACAAATTCAGTGTATCTTCAATGGCAGTTAGGCTAACATTCAATGAATCGGCAACATGTTGAGTGATAAATTCCAAAGACTCCGGATTGGGAATCGGTGCAGATTCCATGACGGGTGAAAACTCGAACAGACCTGTCACATTTTCTTTATTGGCTTCATAAAGCGTTCTGCCAACAATGGTTCCATAGCTGTGTGCGGCAATATAGAATGAATCTATATGGATCATTTCACAAATAAGCATTACATCGTCAACTAACTTTTGTGTTGAATAGGTTGTTCTGTTTTTCCGGATAAAAGCTTCAATAGTAGAATCGCTTCTACCCGATAGATTTTCGTATGCGCCATCGTCAACGCCACGATAGCCGGGCAATAATAAGTTGTATTTTGAAAGAATGCTGTCAATTTCAAATGGCAAACGTATGTTTGTACGCCCCGGACCGCCGTTCAGAATAACTAACCAAGGGTTAGATTCTAACGATTCGAACATGACAAATCTCAAACCATACGTCCCTTTTGAATGATTTATAATACCAAATTTGGCTTGGTATCCGAAGAGTGTTCCATCTTCCAGCAAGTAATCACCGGTGTTTTGAATAGGAACAAGCTGGTGGGTTACCGGATGACGCTTCTGAGCTTTCGCTTGAACGGACAACCATACAAAACCACAAAAAAACAAATAGAGAAATCTGGTTTTCAATAAGCCACTAGATTAATGGGTAATTCAACTAACGTTCCGTAGGACTCTCCTGCTTCTTCCATATCTTCATCATCATCAAGAAAGTACCAATCGATTTTCACCTCTTTGCCGGCCTCTTTTACTTTTTCAAAAAACGCAAGTATATCAAGAATTTGCTTAGCCGATGCCGAATTAAAATATTCGAACTTAAATTTCACGTAAGTTTCATCGTTGGGCTCTTTGGCATACTCCTCCAACCAAAGATGAATGGGACCAAAAAACTCTTTTACATCTTCAGGCATGGACTTACCGCCAAATTCGAATCGTCCATTCTCTTTATCTAAAATAATTTCGGGAGATTCATCCGTGGGTTCAATAATTAAAGGTTCCATGTATATTTTTATTTTTTTTTCCTAAATACTAAGATATGCAAATATAATAAAATCCAAACAAAACACTAACTAGTATCCGTCAATAAACTCCATTTTCTGCGTTACTCTTACTCAAACCCGTATCATTTACACCAGTAAACTCAACGGTTTTGAGTTTCGAAAGCCTTGAAAATGCAACTTCTTCACTGGATACTCCGACTTTATAGACAGGCTCTAACTAGTTATTATGGTTTGTGGTACTCTTCAACAATAATTAACATCAAATTAATGACACCTTTTTTTTAAACTTGTGTTACGTACAACTACTGTTGTTTTTACCATCGTATCTTGAAGTAATTAACAGTATAAATATCAAATTGTTTAACTTTTTATACGAATGGTTAAGCCTACCTAAAACGAAACTGCGGATATTTCTCGCCTACAAAAAAAACAGTTGCCATGCTCACCGGCAATTTATGAGTTTTACATTTTGTATACGCCGACACATAGCCAAAACCATTATTAACGTTATTGTACACAAAGTTTTCGGCAAACCCCAAAGAATTTGGATTGACTGACATCACCTGAGCTAGATCAGGATTCCCACAAGTGGCATTAAATACTACACCTCTAAACTTTCGATAAACCGTATTTACCGTATCACTATTTTGTCGAATGTGCGAAGCCAGCGCTGCATAGAACTTATCGCTTTGAACAGCAACTCTAAAAACAGGTTCTGATCCTGAAATCGGGTGAACTCCACCTGAAGGCCGTGAAGCTAAATGCCTGACAATAGTAAAGCGAAACTGTTGATTCACTGTATCAATCTGCCGTCCGTTTAACCGAAAATCCCGATATCCCACATCGGCAGTAATTTCATACGCCTGTGAATTTAATGGTGCTTCAATATTTACTTGAAAATCATCCTGGCCAAAACAATATTCATCCCAACTATTTAATGGACGTAAAAAAGAAAAGCGCCCTACAGGAGTAGTAGATGAACTTGTTTTTGTCCCATCCTGTGTCCGCACCTCTATTACGTAGTGTAAATCATCCAAATCATATGCTAACAAATCGTCGGCACGAAAGGCGTGCATGAGCACTTTTTCCGTATTAAACAGCTCTGAATCTTCTTTATCTACAAGGGTATCGTAGCAGACATAAGTAGTAGTATCGCCTTTGTAAATTTTATGAAAACGCACTTCATTAGCTCCGGGAGCAAATTGTATGCTATCCGGCATATTGGAATTTTCGTGAAAGTTATCTGCAGAAAATCCTCGGTTAACACGAATAAGGTTTAGTTTACTACTCAAATCGATATTGGCATAAAGCACAACAATTTCTTCGTACTCACCAGTAATTGTCAACTCATCGTTGAACAAGCCATATTCATCAGAACAACCAGCAATTAACATCAATGATGCGAGAAAAAAAAAGACTCTACAATTATTCATATCATGTTTATTCCTCCAAAGTTGCCACCACCCACTAATTTCGAACGAACCGAAACTGTGGGTAATGGTCTTCCAGGTACTCCACTGTTTGGTTACTGACGGTGAGTTTTCTGGTAACTTTACGATTATACGCGGAAACATACCCAATTCCATTATTTACATTACTAAACGTGGTAGTATTATCGTGAAAGCCTGTAGAAGTTGATCCGGAGGCAATTGCAAGAGCCAGGTCGGGATTTCCGCACAATGCCGTAAATCGCACACCGGTAAATTTTCTGGAAACTGCATTTACCGTATCACCATAAGTTCTGACATGCGACGCCACTTTGTAGTAAAATGCCTTGCTCCCTGTTTCAAAACTAATTATATCAGAAGCTTGTGGATTTCCCACGGTTGATCTCCCAATACTAATCGTAAACTCATGAAAAACAGTGTCATAATCTCCATCGATATAGGTTATTTCACGGTAACCAACTTCGCCACTAATTTGATATGCCTGACTATTTCTCGGTGCATTAATTGAAACCTCAAAGGTTTCGGTACCAAAACCAAATTCATCCCAAACCGCCGAAGGTCTGTTGAAAGTAAAATTTCCTACAGGTAGAGTAGCTGCTTCCGTTATTTCTCCATTTGGTTTGCGCACAGAAACAATATATTCTAAATCATCAACATCGTTCTCCAATAACCTCTGCGACCGGAATGCATACATAATAACTTCCCCGGTATTAAAGAATTCACTCTCCTCTTTTTCAACTACAGTATCGTAACACAAATAGCTTGTTGTATCGCCTTTATATATTTTATGAAAATATACTTCAATATCCCCGGGAGCAAACTGTATGCTGTCCTGAATATAATTCACATCGGCAAACCCCGTGGCGGCAAAAGCCCTGTTTACGCGAATGAGGTTAATGTCTTTCGTTAAGTCCATATTGGCGTAAAGCACAACAACTTCTTCGTAATCGCTGGTAATAACTAATTCATCGTTAAATAAATCAAATTCATCGCCGCAACTAGAAGTTAAAAGTAGCGCACTCAAAGCTACCAAACTCATTCTCATCGTATTCAGAAAACTATACTTTTTCATTTGTGTTTCATTCTTTTATTTATGCAACTTACTCCTAAACCCTGTACAAGAGGCAAGAACAACTGCATTTTGTAAATAGCTAATCATTACTTTGGGCGGGTAAAAGTAAGGAAAAATCTATAGAAAATGTACTAATCTCCGTTAATATCCTGTGTAAATTGCGGAAATGAAGCCAAAAGACTTTTTACACCTAAGTTGGGCGGTTTGAACGTAGTGAAAAAGCGCTTTACTTAGTTTTAGCCCCGATTTAGAAATCGTCGGTTTTCACCGAATAGGTGTAAAAACCTTACCATTTCTTTATCGTGAGTGAAAATCGCTCAATTTGGTGTTGATTTTTCTGCATGCATATTTGTATAAAAAAAACCGGAGGCTTAGCCCCCGGTTTTTAGATAGTTATTTTACTTCTTTTATTGAAGAATAACACGTTGAGTTGAAACTTTATCATTTGCTTTAACACGGATAAAGTAAACTCCG
>JAQICA010000193.1 GCA_027858775.1 Salinivirgaceae bacterium
TTGTTCAGCTTTTATATGTCATTTAATTTATTGAACAGAGCGGGTTGAAGCGTAATTTGATCTTGACTTTCCGCCAGTTGTCGGACTAAAGTTTTGTATCTTTTTTTGTCAAGTGAATACATTATGGAATAATGCTGTAATAAAAAGAAACAAATGGGTTAACTTGCAAGGATATAGCTCCTTGCAGCAAAGATCCGCTTTTTTCATGGTGCTTTAAGCCCGTTGTCAAGTCTGATTCTGGTTATAATTGGCTGTATACTTGGTGATATGTTTTCATAATCCCGCTTAAGAGATTAACATTTAGTTAAATAACCAGGCAAGGAGCTTTTATTTTAAACCTATAAAGATGAAATATCTCACTAAACAGGCATCATTAGTGGGGTTGGAGTTGATTTCAAATGAAATTGTTTCTTAAGAGTAAAAAAGATTAGTTAAAAAGACTCCACAACTTTCTCAACTGATCCCATTTTACCCGCTTTGATAATAGTCATTCCGATTCTACGGACGCCTTGATTTTCAAAGTGCTCAAGCTGCCGATCCTCGGAGATAGCCTTACTCCATCATCCACGTTCCCTAAAACTTTTGCGGAAGTGAAAGCAATGTAGATTTGCGACTTGCTTTTGAAGTTTTATAGCCAGACATACCAAAATTTCAAGAGTTTTCTTAGCTGCACTATTTGAACTAAATGCTCTCGTATTATCCTCTCACCAACTACTACCGAAGGGTTCCACTTCGCCGCTGTTCGAAAACGGATAATAACATGAGCGTATTGCAAAACATGTTTGTCTCGTTGTAAACTTCATCTTTAATAATTACATTTGCGTACGTGTAATCAATTAATTGTTGTTACTATGAAAAATATTGATTGGAGTCAATTGGGGTTTGGATATTATAAAACTGATTATAATGTTCGAACTTACTTTAAAGATGGTCAATGGAGCGATATAGAAGTTAGCGAAAAAGATACATTAGATGTCAATATCGCTGCACCGGGTCTGCACTATGGCCAACAGGCTTTCGAAGGAATGAAAGCTTTTCGCGGCAAAGATGGCAAAATTCGGGTTTTTAGATGGGAAGAGAACTTTGAACGCTTAAAACGTTCGGCCGAAGGTATCATGATGGCGCAAGTGCCCAAAGAGCTTTTCAAAGAAATGCTTTTTAAAGCAATTGAACTGAATAAGGATTATGTTCCCCCGCGTGAAACCGAAGCATCGCTGTACATTCGCCCAATCCTTTTTGGATCAGGTGCGCAGGTGGGAGTAAAGCCTGCTGCCGAATATACATTCGCTATTTTTGTAATGCCTGTAGGGCCTTATTTTAAAGCCGGATTTAAGCCGGTAAGTGTGCAAATAGTTCGCGACGCAGACCGTGCCGCACCGTTAGGTACCGGTACACTCAAAGTTGGTGGAAACTACGCCGCCTCGCTGAAGTCGGGTGAGCGTGCCCACGATGAGGGGTTTGCTGCAGCCTTGTACCTCGATGCAAAGGAGAAAAAATACATTGATGAATGTGGTCCCGCAAACTTTTTCGGTATTAAAGACAATACCTATATTACACCGAAATCATCTTCAATTTTGCCTTCTATTACGAACAAAAGTCTTATTCAATTAGCCGAAGATATGGGCTTGAAAGCCGAACGTAGACCAATTTCTGTGGAAGAACTTGCAACGTTTGAAGAGTGTGGTGCTTGCGGAACAGCTGCTGTGATTTCACCAATTGGTAAAATTGCAGATCGCGATTCAAATAAAGAATTTGTATTTTCGAAAGATGGAAACGTTGGCCCTATTAGTCAGAAACTGTACGATGAGCTAAGAGGAATTCAGTATGGAGATAAAGAAGATCCGCATGGCTGGGTTACTATAGTTGAATAAAAAACCAATTTCATAATATAATTAAAGCCGCCCGGATACCGGACGGCTTTTTTCTTTGCTTGTATTTAGTGTGGTTCAAAATGGGCTGAAATGCATCTGTTTTCTTTCCCAACTATTATCGAAGATTAGTTCTTTGTACGTATAATTTCGAAATCGAGCTGTTTTTTGAGCAAGTTTGCACTTGCAACCTGAACGCGTAATTCATCGCCAAGCTGATATTTTCGTTTGTGCTTTTTGCCAATAATCGCCAACTCCTCTTCATCATAAATGTAATAATCATCGTCTAATGTTTGCAATGGAACCATTCCTTCGCAGCCATTTTCGCTAATCTCCACAAATATACCCCACGAAGTTACCCCCGAAATAATTCCGTCAAATTCTTCGCCCAAGTGCTCACGCATAAATTCGACCTGTTTGTATTTTATCGATGCCCGTTCTGCACTAACTGCTTTTTGCTCCATGGTTGAGCAATGGTCGCACTTCTCTTCCAACTTATTGGCCGGGTAGGAGCGTTGCCCATCTATGTATTGGGATAATAACCGATGAACAAGCATATCAGGGTAGCGGCGTATGGGCGAAGTGAAATGTGTATAATCGCTAAATCCTAATCCGTAATGACCAACGTTGAATGTGGAATAAACGGCTTTCGACATTGACCTTACAGCCAAGACTTCAATTAAATTTTGATAAGGCTTATCTTTCGCATCCATAATCATGGAGTTGAGCGATTTTGAAATTTTGGTTTCTGTTCCTGTAGAAAGCTGATAACCGAATCGTTTAACAAATCCGGCTAAATGTCTGAGTTTTTCAGGATTCGGACGGTCGTGTATACGGTAGACAAATGCTTTTTTATTGTTTGGCGATATTTTTTCAACATGAGCTGCGACTGTTCTGTTTGCAAGTAGCATAAACTCTTCGACAAGGTGATTAGCTTCTTTACTTATTTTAAAGTAAACACCCGTTGGAGCTCCGTCATCGGCCAATGTAAATTTCACTTCCTTGCGGTCAAAATTAATTGAACCCTGCGTAAAACGCGCTTGGCGGAGCTTTTGAGCCATGTCGTTCAATAAATTCATTTCCCTGGCCAGCACGCCCTTTTTTGTTTCAATCATTGCCTGTGCGTCTTCATAGGCAAACCGATGATCAGAATTGATAATGGTTTTGTCAATACGATAATTCAGAACCTCGGCATTTTCGTTCATTTCGAAAATAACAGCGTAGCATAACTTATCTTCATTTGGGCGCAACGAGCATACCCCATTACTCAAATGCTCTGGTAGCATAGGAACCACACGATCGACCAAATAAATTGATGTGGCTCTGTCGTACGCTTCTTTATCGAGCAACGATTTTGGGGTTACGTAGTGCGTTACATCGGCAATGTGAACGCCAACTTCCCAGTTATTATTTTTTAGTTGTTTAATTGATATCGCATCATCGAAATCCTTGGCATCGGAAGGGTCAATAGTAAAGGTGAGCGTACTTCGAAAGTCTGATCTTTTTTTCTCTTCGCTTTTATCGATCTTCTCCTGAATTTTTTCGGCTTCTTTGAGCAAACTTTCCGGGAACGAATGTGGAAGTTCAAATTCGGCTAAAATAGCGTGCATTTCTGCATTGTGCTCTCCTGCCTGCCCCAATACCTCTTTAATTTTCCCTACCGGATTTTTCGCCTCTTGTGGCCAATCGCTTATGGTAGCTACTACTTTATCGTTATTCTTTGCATTTTTTATTTCCGATGGAGGAATAAAAATATCGTAGGGCATTTGGGCTCTATCGGGAATTAGAAATGCGTAGTGCGGCGATACTTTTAGCGTGCCTACAATTTGTTCTGTACTCCGTTTCAATATTTCGACAACTTCACCTTCGCTAAAATTTCGTTTGCGAGCATATATAAAAACCTTTACCAAGTCGTTGTTTAATGCGTGGTTAAGGTTTCCCTGTGATATCAAAATCTCCTCTTTTATCTCATCTGATAGTAACGTAGCCGGACTTTTTTTGTTAAGCTGAATTTTTCCCGTTACATAAGCTCCGGCAATATTAATCATATAAGCTCCACGCTTGGGGGTTTTAATAGCTCCCTCAGTAGCTAGCTCTTCCAGTGTATTCTCTACTTTTATGCGTTTGTCTTCGCCGTTTAGCCGTAAGGCCTTGCTTACTTGTTTATAATTGAATGATTTTTCCGGACTTTTTTCCAAAAATTCCAAAATCATTCCCTTTAGTTGGCGCTTATTAAGCGACTTATTCTTCTTGGTTCGTTTTTTTCTACTCATCAACAATTTTGTTAGTTATTACTCGCGTTTTTCGTCGTTTAGTCTACATCGAAGTTAATTTCCTAATGTACGGAAAATTCTAGTTCTGTGTTGTATACTAAGGTTATTATTTTATTAAATACTCTGTCTTGTCAAACGCTTCAAAAAAATAATTCTTTGTAAAATGATACATTGACGGTTTTTTCCTAAACCCGAATCATTCTGCATGAATTTTAAGTCATGTTTTATTTTCTTTGTTTTTGGTGCGGAACAATGTGTTTTTCTGACATCGACAATCTTGATAAAAATGGAAAAAATGGATTTACCGTAGTTTCACCGGTAATTACCTATATCTTTGCAGACAGAAATAAAATCTTCAATTATGAAAAATACAAAGTGGTTGGTAGCTGCCTTTGTTGCACTTACCGTAAATTTATCAGCCCAAATTCCATCAGGTTATTACGATGGAACCGACGGGCTTACAGGAACAGAGCTCAAACAAACATTAAAAAACATCATCGACGGACATAACTCACAGTCCTATTCCGCATTGTGGGATCACTTTTTATCCACCGATCGGAAAAGTAATAATAAAGTATGGGACATGTATTCCGATGTGCCAGGAGGAACGCCACCCTACGAATTCTCCTTTGTTTCAGACCAATGTGGTAGTTACCAGGTCGAAAGCGATTGCTATAATCGCGAACACTCCTGGCCAAAAAGTTGGTTTAATGAAGATTACCCAATGAATACCGATATTATGCATATTGTACCTACTGACGGCTATGTAAATGGTCAGCGAGGAAATAATCCATATGGCGAGGTCGATCGGGTATTGTGGGAATCGGAAAATGGATCAAAAGTTGGTCTGTCCGGTTTTTCTATCATGACAGGAACAGTGTTCGAACCCATTGATACGTATAAAGGAGATTTTGCACGAATATACTTCTATATGTCCACACGGTATTATAACGACGACAATGGGTGGTACGAAAATGATCTTGTAGATGGAGCTAATCTTACACCTGTAGGCGTAGCTTTACTCATGAAATGGCATCAGGAAGACCCGGTTAGTCAAAAAGAAATAGATAGAAATAATGCGATTTATGAGATTCAAGGAAATCGCAACCCGTTTGTCGACCATCCGGAATTTGCCCGTGCTATTTGGGATGAGGTTGATGTTCCTCCTTATTTTGTTAGTTCGGTTTCCGATACTGTGATGAAAGAAGGGGAGCAACTGGAATTAGATATTGCATTTGTCGATGATGCACCGCAGGCAGTAAATGTTGAGGTTAGTTGCTTGTTTTGTACGGCAGAATTTGTGAATGTGTCGTACGAATCAGATACCCTCTATACTTTAACTTTAGCACCTCAAAGTGGCGACCAGGGTGAATATTCGCTTGTTGTAGTTGTTAACGATGGTGTAAATGCTGAGCTAAACACAATGTTTACATTGACTGTTGAAGAGGGAAATGGATTGGAAAAATACAATCGTTTTTACAGTATTAATAATAATCCTGCGAATACATCCTTTACTATTGATTTCAAACAATCTGTAGGCCAGAATGTGAAAATGATGGTCTATTCTACTACCGGACAAATAGTTGAACAACTCAAACCAGAAGGTGTGTCAAAATTATCATTTGGCGATAGCTATGCTCCGGGCACTTATATATTAAAGGCATTTGGCGGTAATTTGAATGTTTCGCATAAATTGATCAAACAGTAAAAGAATATGGACTTTTTAACGGATGATAATTTTCTGTTTTTTGTCATTATTGCTATTGGCTATTTATTTGGCCGAATTAATATAAAAGGCTTTTCCCTGGGGGCTTCGGCAGTAATGTTCGTAGCCTTGGTGTTTGGACACTACGGAGTAAAAATTGCTGATAGCATACAAACTATTGGTTTGGTATTGTTTCTATATACTGTTGGTATTCAGGCCGGCCCCGGATTTTTCGCATCGTTCAAAAAAGATGGCCGGCGTTTAGCCGTACTTGCATTAGGTGTAATGGTTTCCGGCGGTTTAATAGCATTGAGTCTAATAACATTTTTAAATATAGACAGTAATATTGTCGTAGGGCTTTTTGCCGGCGCCATGACCAGTACACCCGGGTTAGCTGCTGCTATCGATATTACCGGATCACCACTTGCTTCTATTGGGTATACCATTGCTTATCCGTTTGGTGTAATTGGCGTAATTGTTTTCGTTCGCCTACTCCCAAAAATGATGAGGCGCGATATTCAACTTGCCGAGAAAAAATTTGATGAAGAGGCAGAAATAGAGCATCCTCAAGTAATAAAACGCCACTATATTGTGGAAAACGAAAATGTTGATGGTAAAGAAGTTTGTACTTTGAATATTAGGCAAATGACCGGTGCAATGATTAGCCGGATAAAGCATAAAGATGTTGCAGCTACTGTGCAAGCCCATACCATAATTCACAAAGGCGATATCATAAGGGCGGTAGGTACAGAAGAGGCACACGATAAAATAGCTCAACTTATTGGGTCTGAAACGAAAGAAGAAATTAACCTGAATAAAAACTATGCCGTTCGCTCACTTTTGGTTACCAATAAAGAGATCATTAATAAGACTATACCGGAGTTAAATATGTTAACGGCCTATAACGCAGTTATTACAAGGATCAGACGATCAGGAATAGATATTGTACCCGATTCAACAGTGAAATTGCAAATGGGCGATAAAATTGTTGTCGCCGCCCGCGCAGTAGATATGACAGCAATTATAAATATATTTGGAAACTCAAATAAGGATTTGTCCGACACTGATTTTTTGCCAATTGCTATTGGAATAGTGTTGGGCTACATTATTGGACATGTGGCCATTTCTATGGGCGATTATGCATTCAAACTTGGCTTGACTGGCGGAGTGCTATTAGTCGGATTGTTTTTAGGCCGAACAGGTAAAACCGGCCCATTTGTATGGACCTTGAGTGGGGGAGCAAACCAATTGCTTAGGCAAATAGGACTCATATTTTTTCTGGCTTCCGTGGGTGTTAATGCAGGAAACCACATTGTAGAGTCTTTTCATGAGTATGGAATAGAACTTTTTGGTTATGCGGCTGCAATAACCATTTTACCACTCATTTTTATTGTAATTGTCGATCGGTACTGGCTAAAAATGAATGTTTTATCGTTTCTTGGGGCGGTGGCTGGTGCCATGACAAGTACGCCTGCACTCGCAGCAGTGGACCCCATGACCAGGACAAATGCCCCTCATGTTGCCTACGCTACTATTTATCCTATAGCTATGGTGCTTTTGATCATTACTGTAAAGATTTTGTGTGTTTTATAATATATGAAACGTGATAGTTAGCTTTAAAAATATTCATATATTTGCATATCTTTAATATGTAATTATCGCTGTAATGAAAGTATCAGATTTAAATATTGAACAGTTAGAGGATGCGGCAAGTATGCTAAAGGCAATTGCCCACCCAATGAGAATTGCAATCCTTAATTTCCTCGAAGATGGAAACAAAATGACTGTGACTGAAATACACAAGAGGTTGCAAATTGAACAATCAACTACTTCGCACCATTTGGGGATTTTAAAAGATAAAGGTGTTCTCTGTTCAAAGCGTGAAGGGAAAAATACGTATTATTTCCTTAAGCATGAACGGTTGAGTAATATTGTAAACTGTATTAGTTTATGTACGTTTTAACTTTACGAGAACGGCAAAGAACTAAATGAGCGGCAAGTCCATTGCCGCTCATTTTTTTGTTCTCTTTTGTCAAACTCTTCAAAAACCGAAGGTGTGTAAGCCTTAATTGGTTTTGATGTTTCGGTTACTTGAACAAAGTAATTGATTATGAATAAGTTAATACTTTAATTGATAGTCTGGGGTTGTTTTTTTCCAACATGTTTTAATGCGCTGAAACGATAGTTCTGAAACGTTGAAAATTCATATTATGTGAAACCTTCATATGTTATAAGACATTTTCATAATTTTTAGGAACAACCTTTGCTTCTTTCATATGTTCTTATTTGGGAAATACCGAGAGAAAGTGCCTAAATTCACATTAATATATTCTTTCTGTTTAGGTTTGTTTTCAAATATTTTTAATTTTGTTGGTCTATATTAATATTACTTCGATATGCGTGTAGTTTTTATTTCATTTTTCATTTTCATCTCTTCATTTAGTTTTGCTGTCAGCAACGAAGAGGGTCATATTAGTCAACAAGAAGAGTTAGACGTTAAGGAAATTATTTTTAGCCATATCGTTAACGATTATAGTTGGCACATTTTTACAACGCCAGGTGGTAAGCACGTTACAATTCCGCTTCCGGTAATTTTGTATAGTGAAAATAGTGGTTTTCACGTATTCATGTCCAGTAAATTCAATCATGGGCATGCCACCTATAAAAACTTTAAAATAGCAGAAGAAGGCTTTAATGCAGGCCGTATTGTTGAAGTAAATGCAAACGGAGATGTTGTAGAAGGAACATTAATTGATTTGTCTATTACGAAAGTGGTTGTTGGGCTTTTTGTTGGAGTTATTGTGCTTCTGTTAATTTTTCTTAGTGCAGCCAAAGTTGCCAGCAGAAATCCAAAAAGCGCCCCAAAAGGAATACTATCATTTGTAGAACCATTAATCCTTTTTGTTCGCGACGATATTGCCAAGGCAGTTATTGGTAAACACTATAACCGGTTCATGCCATATTTATTAACTATCTTCTTTTTTATATTAATATCCAATGTCTTCGGTCTAATCCCGTTTCCTCCATTTGGGGCAAATGTTACCGGAAACATCTCAGTAACGGCCACATTGGCATTGTTCACATTTATTGTAACTACAGTAAATGGCAATAAGGGCTACTGGAAGCATATTTTTAATGCTCCCGGAGTACCTTGGTGGCTTAAATTGCCGGTTCCATTAATGCCCATTGTTGAATTGATTGGAGTATTCACGAAACCCATTATATTAGCTATTCGTTTGTTTGCAAACATGTCTGCAGGCCACATTGTAGTTTTAGCATTTATTCAAGCATTTGTTTTTACTCTTTTATCAGCTATTTATTTTGGAATGGCGGTAGAAGAACACCATTAATAAATCATTAAATATTAGTATTATGGTATCATTAACAGTATTACTTGCAGCAGGATTAGCACAGTTTGGTGCAGCTTTAGGCGCTGCTATCGCAGTTATCGGCGCTGCCTTCGGTATTGGAACAATTGGTGGAAAAGCTATGGAAGCTATTGCGCGCCAGCCCGAAGCAGCCAACGATATTCGATCAAATATGATTGTTGCTGCCGCACTTATCGAAGGTGTTGCCTTCTTTGCGATTGCTGTAAGTTTCCTTATTCTATTCGTATAAGGAAAAAAATTTACAGGCTCCGAATGGCGGTTGGCCATTCGGGCCTTTTATTCGACAAACTCCAAAATAGTTGAACTATGGAAATTATAATGCCGGAATTAGGGGTCTTTTTTTGGACCGCGGTAGCCTTTCTTATCGTATGGTTTATCTTACGTAAATTCGCGTGGAAGCCTATCTTAAATATGCTTCACGAACGCGACCAGTCCATCGAAGATGCACTGAATGCTGCTGAAAATGCAAAAATCGAAATGAAACAATTCGAAGAGAAAAATCAGCAGTTGCTTAAAGAAGCCAAGCTGGAGCGCGAAAAACTCCTTAAAGAAGCAGAAGAAACGCAGAAGCGCATCATGAACGAAGCACGTGAAAGTGCAAAAGCAGAAACGAATAAAATGATCGAACAGGCTCATAAAACTATTGAGGCCGACCGAGAAGCTGCATTTGCAGAAATGAAAAATGAAATTGTAGACTATTCCATCCAAATTGCCGAGAAAATATTGCGCCAGAAACTCGATAATAAAGAGGAGCAAAATAAAATTGCGGAGCAATACATGAGTAGCATAAAAGTGAACTAATCACAAACCATTCTCAGGGAATTTAAAAAGGGTTATATGAACGATAGTATTATAGCACGTCGGTACGCAAAAGCTTTCTTTGAAGTTGGAAATGAAAGTAACCAGCTCGATATTTTTGCAGCTGATTTGAAAGGCGTTTACGACATTTACAGAAGCGATAAAAACTTACGGTTTTTACTCGATAATCCGGTTATTATTCAATCTAAAAAACGCAAAATTCTTGAAAATGTGTTTCAGAACCGGGTGCATAAAACCGTATTGCATTTTCTTATAGTTCTTGTCGATAAAGGGAGAGAAGAATACTTCCCCTTTGTATATAATGCCTTTAAGATTTTATATCAAAAACATGCAAAAATTCAGCAAGTAGCTATCACTACAGCTCAGCCGTTTGATGATTCAACAATTCAAAAAATTTCTGATTTGTTGGAAGAGCAAACAGGGCTGAAAAGTGAAACCCATACAATAATCGATCAAGATCTGATTGGCGGCTTTTTATTAAGAGTTGGAAATAGTCAGTTCGATGCATCGGTTCAAGGTCAGTTAGCACTGATAAAAAAAGAATTATCAAGTTAAAAAAATTAAAATTGCAATAAAATGGCTGAAATTAAACCTGCCGAAATTTCGGAAATCCTGAAAAAAGAGATCGCTGGTATAAGCGGAAATGTTGGTTTCGAAGATGTGGGTACAGTACTCACTATTGGCGATGGAATTGCCCGTGTTTACGGTTTGGAAAACGTAAAATCTAACGAACTTGTTGAGTTTTCTAACGGAACCATTGGTATTGTGCTGAACCTGGAAGAAGATAATGTTGGTGTTGTACTGATGGGGCCTACAGGTAATATTGTAGAGGGTGATACGGTAAAACGTACCGGGAAAATTACTTCCATAAAAGTTGGAGAGCAGTTGCTTGGTCGCGTAGTTAATACGCTCGGTGAGCCCATTGATGGAAAAGGCGAAATTGGTGGTCAAACAATCGAAATGCCATTGGAGCGTAAAGCCCCGGGTGTTATTTTCAGACAACCTGTGAAAGAACCATTACAGACTGGAATCATTGCCATCGATTCAATGATACCTATCGGACGTGGGCAGCGCGAGCTTATTATTGGCGACCGCCAAACCGGTAAAACAGCCATTGCAATTGATACTATCATTAATCAAAAAGAATTTTTCGATAAAGACGAACCTGTTTATTGTATTTATGTTGCCATTGGGCAAAAGGGCTCTACGGTAGCTAATGTTGCTGCAACGCTGGAAAAATACGGTGCAATGGCTTATACTACAATTGTAGCCGCAAATGCAGCGGATCCTGCTGCATTGCAATTCTATGCTCCCATGGCAGGTGCTGCAATTGGCGAGTACTTCCGCGATACAGGACGTCATGCATTGGTAATTTTTGATGATCTTTCTAAGCAAGCAGTTTCTTATCGGGAAGTTTCGCTATTACTTCGTCGTCCTCCCGGGCGTGAAGCATACCCGGGCGATGTATTCTATTTGCACTCAAGATTGCTTGAGCGTGCTGCAAAAATTATTGAGTCAGACGAGGTGGCAAAAAACATGAATGATTTGCCCGACAGCTTGAAAGGAAAAGTAAAAGGAGGTGGTAGCCTTACAGCACTCCCAATAATTGAAACACAGGCTGGTGACGTATCGGCATACATTCCAACAAATGTGATTTCGATTACCGATGGGCAAATTTTCCTCGAGTCAGACCTTTTCTTGTCAGGTGTGCGCCCTGCAATTAACGTAGGTATCTCAGTTTCTCGTGTAGGTGGTAATGCACAAATTAAGTCGATGAAAAAAGTTGCCGGTACGCTGAAAATTGATTTGGCACAGTATCGCGAATTGGAGGCTTTCTCGAAATTTGGTTCCGACCTCGATGCTGCTACCCAAGCCGTGCTCGATAAAGGTAAACGCAACGTCGAACTATTAATTCAGTCTGAGCATAATGCTTATAGAGTTGAGCATCAGGTGGCACTCGTATACGCCGGAAGTACCGGGCTACTAAATAAAGTTCCCATCGAAAAAGTAAAAGACTTTATTAAAGACTTTCTCAGCGAGCTGGATATGGAGCATAAAGAGACCCTTGAGAATATTCGAAAAGGTCAAATTGATGATGATATTAAATCGGTATTAACGAAAGTTTCAAAATCTGTAGCTGATAAGTACGTGGAATAATAGAAAAAGGCAAAAATTATGGCCAATTTAAAAGAAATACGCACACGAATAGCCTCTGTTAAGAATACCAGGCAAGTAACATCTGCCATGAAAATGGTGTCTGCTGCCAAGTTGCGCAAAGCACAGGATGCTATTCTTCAACTGCGACCCTATACCGATCAGTTACATAAACTGGCCGGTCAAATAGCCGGAGCTATTGAAAGTGATGTGCAAAGTCCGCTTACCGAGGTTCGGACGCCAGAACGTGTACTGCTTGTTTTGTATACATCCAATAAGGGCTTATGTGGAGCATTCAACTATCAAATTGCCAAGAAAGCCATTACCTATGCACATGAGAAGTTTCCTCACTTGGTGCAGACCGGCAAACTGGAGTTTTTGACTATTGGTAAAAAAGGAAGCGAGCTGGTACGCCGCGAAGGATTTAAAATTTGGCGTAACTATGATGAGTTGCTTGATGAAAAGACCTTCCTGGCTAGTAGTACTGTTGCAAAGTCCCTTATTGAAGCCTTTGAGCAAAAAAAATTCGATCAGATTAACTTGTTTTATAACGGCTTTAAAAATGCTGCTGTACAAAGGATGGCCAACGATCAGTTTTTACCTGTTGCTTTTGAGAAAAAAGAAGAAGAGTCGGCCGGGGATTATATTTTTGAGCCAGGCGCTGAAGAAATTATAACGGATTTGCTGCCTAATATTTTGCAAATTTCTTTTCATGGGGCACTACTCGATTCGTTAGCTTCGGAACATGGAGCACGTATGACTGCAATGCACAAAGCAACTGATAATGCAACTGATCTGGTTAAAGAACTTACGCTTAACTACAATAAAGCCCGACAAGCTGCTATTACAAACGAAATTACAGAAATTGTAAGCGGTGCTAATGCTCTCGGAAAGTAAAATATTTTATAAGAATAACGGCATGCTACACAAGTGTGCCGTTATTTTATGCTACAAGAATTTTAACTACAACAAGGAAATTGTAAGCCAATGTGGGTAAGTATTGCTAGAATTATTTTAAGAAATAGAATCGCTTTTCTGATTGCAATAACCTTGTTGTCAGGTTTTATGATTTGGACTGGAAAAGATGTACGTATGTCCTATAAGTACGCACAAATGCTTCCCTCCAATGATTCTGCAAACATCGATAATGAATATTTTAAAGAAATATTTGGCGAGGGAGCCAATATATTCGTTATTGGTGTTAAGGATACAACGTTTTTTAATGTTGACAAATTTAATAATTGGCAGCATTTAACTCGTGATATTAAAAAAATAGAAGGCGTAGAAAAGGTGCTTTCTGCTGGAAATGCAACCAGACTTATCGCTAATCATCGCGATAAAAAGTTTGAGAGTTTTACCGTGTTTCCCGATACGGTAAAAACGCAACATGAATTAGATAGCCTTGCAGAGGTGTTTAAATCACTCCCCTTTTATAAAAACCTGCTCTACAATCCCGAAAGTGAAACCTATTTGTTGGCTGTAACGCTTACAAAGGAGGTGCTAAATACAGAAAAACGGCTCGATATTGTTGACGAAATTCATTCGCAAGCCGACGAATTTGGCCAGAAGCATCACCTTAAACTTGAGTATTCGGGCTTACCATTTGTTCGAACCGAAATATCGAAAAAGATTAAACGCGAATTGGGAATGTTTATGCTATTAGCATTTCTTGTTACGGCGCTTATTTTATATCTATTTTTCCGCTCATTTAAGGTTGTGTTCTTTTCGCTTTTAGTTGTGGCTATTGGAGCTGTATGGTCGTTTGGATTACTTGCCCTTTTCAACTTTGAAATTACCATTCTTACTGGAATGATTCCCCCACTGCTCATTGTAATTGGTGTTCCCAATAGTATCTTTTTATTAAATAAGTATCATGCCGAATATAAAAAGCACGGAAATAAGATTAAAGCTCTTCAACGGGTAATTCATAAAGTTGGAAATGCCATTTTTCTTACCAACCTCACTACTGCCTCGGGTTTTGCCACATTTATATTAACGTCGAGCGATATTTTAGTAGAATTTGGTATACTAGCGTCGATTAATATTATTGGAGTGTTTTTACTTGCGATTACTCTCATTCCTATTATTTTCAGTTTTTTACCTCCTCCTCGGCGCAAGCACGTGAAACATCTCGATAACCGTTTTGTACATCGATTTGTCGATACGTTGGTTCTTATTACTGGAAAACATCGGTCTAAAGTTTATATAGCAACCGGACTTGCCTTGGTTTTTATTGTATTCGGCGTTTCCCGAATGCACACAACAGGGTACATGATCGATGATATTCCCCACGACGACCCTATTTTCCAGCATGTTGAGTTTTTTCAAGAGGAGTTTGGCGGTATTATTCCGTTCGAGATAATGATCGATACCCGTGAAAAAAACGGAGTACTTGATTTGGAAAATTTACGTCGAATCGACACGCTTCAAGATCGCTTGCACAACTATCCTGAATTTAGCAAATCGATGTCGGTCGCTGATGCTGCCAAGTTTTTACGGCAAGCATATTATATGGGCAGTGAAAGCAGATATAAGCTCCCTGTAGAGCGTGAACGTGTACGCATAGCAAAATATCTACAAGGCGATGGGCAAAGCGATAGCATGATTAATATGTTCATCGATACAGCCTACCAAATTACACGTATTACAATGAATGTTAAAGACGTGGGTACAGAAAAAATGGAGAAACTCAAGCATAATATACGTAATGAAGTTGATAGCGTGTTTTCTCCCAGTACGTACGATGTCATTATCACCGGGGCAAGTGTGATTTATTCAAAAGGAACGCGCTACTTGATTCGGAATCTTTTCATTTCTTTAGCCATTGCCATCATCATAATCGCCATCTTTATGTCGTTTATGTTTTATGCATGGAAGATGGTTGTTATATCGCTCATCCCAAACTTAATCCCTCTATTAATGACAGCCGCAATAATGGGTTTTTTAGGTATACCGATAAAAGTTTCAACTATACTGGTATTTAGCATTGCGTTTGGAATTTCAGTTGACGATACAATTCACTTTTTAGCTAAGTACCGACAGGAACTTTCCTTGTATAACTGGAATATTTCCAAGGCCGTAAAGGCTGCTATTCGCGAAACTGGTGTTAGCATGATGTATACAAGTGTTATTTTATTTTTTGGGTTCTCAATTTTTTCAGCTTCCGAATTTGGAGGAACTCAGGCGTTGGGAATATTGGTTTCTATAACGCTTTTATTTGCAATGATTGCTAATCTTGTACTACTTCCCAGTCTATTATTAACCCTCGAAAGGATGATTACTACTAGAGCATTTAGAGAACCTCTTATTCACATATTCGATGAAGAAGAGGATGTCGATTTGGCCGAATTAAAGGTTAAAGGGAAGGATACTGATGAAAATACCGAATAATTGCTGTTGGTTTTCATAGGCGAATTGTTTACATTCGAAGATCAAAAGCTTATTATTTTGCATATGCATCCGAGTTGCATTTTTATTTGTACAAATGGATATGGGATAAAAAAATATTAGATGAAAAAAATTTTAGTAACAGGAGGTGCCGGTTTTGTTGGAAGTGCATTGGCAGAGCGACTTATAAGCGATAGCAATAACTTTGTTGTCATTGTCGATGATCTTAGTACCGGCGAACTCGGTAAATTGCCCAAGGCTACCAATAACTACAAATTTATTAAGTGCGATGTGAACGAATATCGCGACATTTCGGAAATCATGCTGGGTTTTCAGTTCGATTATGTTTTTCATTACGCCGCCGTCGTGGGTGTTAAGCGTACGCAAGAGTATCCTGTGAAAGTACTTCGCGATATTGAAGGAATAAAAAACATTTTGGGATTGAGCAAAAATACCGGCGTAAAGCGCGTTTTCTTTTCTTCGTCATCAGAAATTTACGGAGAGCCAGTTGAAATCCCTCAAAACGTCTATACTACACCACTAAATTCACGATTGCCATATGCAATTGTCAAAAATGTAGGGGAGGCTTTTCTCCGAAGTTATTGTAAAGAGTACGGTTTAAGCTACACCATTTTTCGCTTCTTTAACACTTATGGACCCAAACAATCCATCGACTTTGTTATTAGTAAGTTCTTAGTGAGTGCCTTAAAAAATGAAGATATCACCATTTATGGCGATGGAAAACAAACCAGAACCTTTTGCTATATCGACGATAATGTAGATACGACCATAAAGGCACTTTACGAAGACAAGGTAGCAAATGATGTTATAAATATTGGCGGAAGCCGGGAAATTACCGTAAATGAGCTTGCCAAAATAGTAATTGAACTTACTGGAAGTAAATCGAAATTGAAATATTTACCCCCATTAGAAGAGGGCGATATGAAAAGACGTAGACCTGATAATACCGAAATGAAAAGTATTTTGGGTCGCGACTTAATTTCTTTGAAAGAAGGACTTGCAAAAATTATTGATACCGGATTATACGAATACAACCATAATCGATGAATACATTTGAAAATCTTCAGTTAGGATTTAATAAAGAGCTTAATGCATACCATGTTGGCTCTCATCCGAAGAATTTGTACGGTCCAGTACATTATACGTTGAGCATGGGAGGAAAGCGCCTGCGCCCGGTATTACTGCTCATGGCTGCTGAAGCATTTGGAGGTAATACGGAACACGCCATGCCTGCTGCTTTGGCAATAGAGATATTTCATAATTCAACACTTGTTCATGACGACATCATGGACAAAGCCGATTTGCGTCGGAATCAACCCACTGTTCATCGTGAATGGAATACAAACATTGCCATTTTAAGTGGTGACCTGATGATTTTAAAATCGTATGAGGCACTTAACAAACTCGATACCCCGCACTTGTCATCCGTATTGTCCGTTTTTAATCGAATTACCGCACAAGTGTGCGAAGGCCAACAGTTGGATCTCGACTTCGAAAACAACAATGAGGTAAATATTTCGGACTACATGGATATGATTAGGCTGAAAACATCAGTATTACTAGCCGGAGCACTCGAAATTGGTGCTATTATCGGAGGAGCAAGTAAAGAAGACGCGAAGAAAATTTACTGTTTCGGAGAGCATCTCGGACTTGCTTTTCAGCTCCAAGATGATTTTTTAGATGCTTTCGGAAATAAAAACACCTTCGGGAAGAAAATTGGCGGAGATATTGTAGCCAATAAAAAAACCTATTTGCTTTTAAAAGCGCTGGAACTGACACAGGGTCCTTATCGCGATCAGCTTACATCGTTAATGAATAATAAAAGCATTGACGAGAACGAGAAAATAGCTCAAGTGTTACAAATTTATAAAGGACTTAAAATTAAGGAGTTAGCTGAAGATGCAATGTTAAAGCATTACGATAAAGCATTTGCATCACTCAAGGACGTTCAGCTCGATGAAATACGAAAACATGCTTTATATCAAGTATCTGAAAAATTAATTCATAGGGAAAGTTAGATTATAAATTAATTTTTATCTTTAAATTTTAATAGTTAGAAACCGAAAAACTTTTATTCATGGCTCAAAATATTGGAAAAATTTCACAAATTATCGGCGCTGTTGTTGATGTTGTGTTTGAACAAGAGAACGTAAAATTGCCTGAAATTTATGAATCCCTCGAAATTGAACGAAAGGGTGAAAATAATTTGGTGCTGGAAGTCCAACAGCACATAGGTGAAAATGTTGTTCGAACCATTGCTATGGATTCTACCGATGGTTTGCAACGCGGTCTGGATGTGGTCGCGACGGGCTCACCAATTTTGATGCCCATAGGTGATGCAATAAGAGGTCGATTGTTTAATGTTACGGGCGATGCCGTCGATGGTATTACCAAGTTAAACAAAGAAGGTGGTTACCCAATTCACAGGGCGACACCGGAATTTAAAGAACTAACTACCGAATCAGAAATTCTGCATACAGGAATTAAAGTAATTGACCTTATTGAACCATACGCCAAAGGTGGAAAAATTGGACTTTTTGGTGGTGCCGGTGTAGGTAAAACCGTTGTAATTCTTGAGCTTATTAATAATATTGCAAAAGCTTACTCGGGTTTGTCTGTGTTTTCCGGAGTGGGAGAACGTACTCGAGAAGGAAACGACTTGTTGCGCGAAATGCTCGAAGCCGGTGTTATTGATTATGGAAAAGAATTTATGGACGATATGGAGAAAGGCGGATGGGATTTATCAAAAGTGGATCCCGAAGCCCTCAAAAACTCTAAATTAGCCCTTACATTTGGTCAAATGAATGAACCCCCCGGGGCACGTGCACGTGTTGCCTTATCAGGATTGGCTCTTGCCGAGTACTTCCGCGATGGTGAAGGTGAAGGAAAAGGAAAAGACATTCTGTTTTTTATGGATAATGTGTTCCGTTTTACACAGGCCGGCTCAGAAGTTTCCGCATTACTTGGACGTATGCCGTCGGCTGTGGGATACCAACCAACACTTGCGACTGAAATGGGTGAATTACAGGAACGCATTACATCTACAAAAAACGGATCAATTACTTCTGTTCAGGCTGTATATGTGCCTGCCGATGACCTTACCGACCCCGCGCCTGCTACAACATTTGCCCACCTCGATGCGACAACCGTTTTGAGTCGTAAAATTTCTGAGCTGGGTATTTATCCTGCTGTTGATCCACTGGATTCAACATCGCGTATTCTGACTCCCGAAATTGTTGGCGACGATCATTATACTACAGCCCAGCGGGTGAAAGAAATTCTGCAGCGCTATAAAGAACTTCAGGATATTATTGCCATTTTGGGTATGGACGAATTGTCGGAAGAGGATCGTCAAATTGTACACAGAGCACGTCGCGTGCAGCGATTCTTGTCGCAGCCTTTCCATGTGGCGGAGCAATTTACCGGAACACCAGGTGTATTGGTTTCAATCGAAGATACCATTAAAGGCTTTAAAATGATTTTGGATGGTGAAGTAGACAAATATCCAGAAGCTGCATTTATGATGGTGGGAGGAATTGAAGAAGCCATTGAGAAAGGTAAGAAAATGTTGGCCGAACAAGAGGAAAAATAAGTTGGATGCGGATTCACTTGTACTTGGCTTTAGGAGTAATTTATGCTAAAGTTTTGTCTCGTCTTAGTGCTGTCTTTATGAGCAATCCGGTATCCGGGATAGTTGAAAAAAAATAAATAACTATGCATATTAAAATACTAACACCTGAAAAACTGCTATACGATGGAGCCCTCGATTTGGTTCAGGTTCCCGGAAAATCAGGTTCTTTTGCCGTATTGAAAAATCACGCCCCAATTATTTCCACACTGGAAAAAGGTCGTGTACGCGTAAAACATGGTGGGGAAGAACAAGTGTTTGATATCCCAGGTGGCGTAATACAGGTAAAAAACAATGAAATTATTATTCTTACCCAAATGAGTGAATAGAATCCCTATTCGTTATCCGGTATGAAATAGCATTTGTTGAAAAGAATAAAATAAAGACAAATTGTCCAAACGTATTAAACGATAATCGTCGTAAAGCTGTTCGCATTAGAACACCGCTTTACGGCGTTTTTTTTATATTGAAAAACCATAGCCAGTATATTTGTAACTGCCACTCATTGCATTTTTTATTGTATAACAAACATGCTACATCGCCAATTATTTATTATTGCTAACTTTGCAGAATGGATAAAGTAAAATATTTAATCATTAGGTTCAGTTCAATAGGTGACATTGTCCTTACTACACCTGTTGTGCGGTGTCTAAAGCAACAAGTAAAGCATAGTGAAATACATTTTTTAACTAAATCGCAATATAAACCTTTACTTGAGCACAATCCCTACATCGACCAGTTACACACATTTGACGGAAGTTTTCCAGACCTTGCCCAGTGTTTGTCGAGTATCGAATTCGATTATATTATTGATTTGCATAAAAACTTGCGCTCATTCAGAGTGAAGCGGCTGTTAAAGCGAGTTTCTTTTTCTTTCGAAAAATTAAATTTCCAGAAGTGGCTATACGTAATTTTTAAGTTGAATAAACTGCCAGATACACATATTGTCGATCGATACATGGCTACTTTAGAACCATTTGGTGTGAAGAATGATGGCGGAGGACTTGATTATTTTTTCTCGCCTAGCTATATAACTCCTGATGGTTTCAAGACACCCACAAAGAGCTATATAGCCGTTGTGCTGGGGGCAAATCACGCCACCAAACAAATTCCAGAAAATTTGCTGATAAGAATAATTGAGCGTGTAAATAAACCAGTAGTTTTGCTTGGAGGTCCCAGGGAAGTTGAGCAATCGGCAAGGATTAATAAAAGAATTAAAGTAGAAACTTTGAATACATGTGGAAATACAACTTTTGACGATTCGGCCTACTTGCTTGGTCAGGCAAATGTAGTATTAACCCCCGATACCGGTATGATGCATATTGCAGCTGCCCTGAATAAACCTATTGTTAGTTTGTGGGGAAATACCGTGCCTCAGTTCGGAATGTATCCCTATATGAAAGATGGAGGAGCCCCCTCATTAATTTCTGAGGTACAACAGTTAAAGTGTCGGCCTTGTTCCAAAATAGGCTATGCTAAATGTCCGAAAAATCACTTTAACTGTATGATGCAACAGGATGTAGAACAAATAGTTAATAGCATTTTAAATTATTGGAATATTCATGAATAATCAAATATTGTATCATCGGAATGTTCATCGATCCGATATCGAAATAATGGCACCAGCCGGAAATTTTGAATCATTAACCAGCGCACTGAAAGCCGGAGCCAATGCCATTTATTTTGGTGTCGGGCACTTGAATATGCGCGCCAACTCTTCTGTTAATTTTACGGTAGATGATTTGCCCGAAATTGTTCAACGCTGTAATGCGTATAATGCACGTTCGTACCTAACTGTAAATACTGTGATGTACGACCATGACCTGAAGCCTATCGATGGACTCTTGCGGAAGGCAAAGGAAGCAAACGTTTCAGCCGTAATTGTTTCCGACATGGCAGTTTTAATGAAGGCAGTTGAACTAAAAATAGAGATACATGCATCTACTCAATTAAATATTAGCAATATAGAATCTCTTAAGTTCTTTGCCCAATTTGTTGATGTTGTTGTGTTAGCGCGTGAGCTCAACCTAAATCAAGTAGCTCACATTACAAAACAAATTGAAAATCAGAAAATTATAGGTCCTTCAGGCCGTTTGGTGCAAATTGAAATGTTTGTTCATGGTGCTTTATGTATGGCTATTTCGGGCAAATGTTACTTAAGCCTGCATGAATTCAATGCAAGTGCCAATCGCGGAGCTTGTATGCAAACCTGCCGGCGAAGCTATACATTAACCGACAAAGAGTCCGACTACGAAATTGATGTGGATAATGAATACCTCATGTCGCCAAAAGACCTCTGCACCATAGGGTTTTTGAATAAAATTCTTGATGCTGGAGTATCTGTCCTGAAAATTGAGGGGCGTGCCCGATCGCCTGAGTACGTACACACAGTTGTTAATGTTTACAATGAGGCAGTTGCCGCTATTGATGATGAAACCTATGGAGCAGATAAAATTGAACAATGGAAGATCGAATTAAAAAAAGTTTTTAATCGTGGTTTTTGGGACGGTTATTATTTGGGTCAAAAAATGGGAGAATGGAGCCACGTTTATGGCTCGCAGGCCACGGAACGAAAGGTTTATGTGGGGAAAGTTACCAACTATTTCTCCAAATTGGGCGTTGCCGAGTTCCTTTTGGAGGCCAATACATTAGAGGTGGGTGAAAACGTGCTGGTAACTGGCCCAACCACCGGTGTGGTAAAGAAAACGGTCGATGAAATCCGTGTCGACCTTAAATCGGTAAAAAAAGCTGAAAAAGGCGTCGCTGTTAGTATGGCAGTTGAGGAGCTCGTTCGGAGAAATGATAAATTATTTAAAATTGTACCTGCAGAAAATGTGAGTCTGCAATAATTTCCTAAAAAGTGTGAGTTGTGTAAAACTGTATCGGAATAGATGTATCGGGTGTGCTATTTGTAGTCAATTGGCTCCCCATATTTTTGTGATGGATACAAATGATGGAAAAGCACTGCTGGTCGATGACGAAATAGGCGACATCCAAGAGGCTTTAGTTTTTTCTGAAGGCCTTGCTGAGTTAAGGAGGTTAGCGAATAAATGTCCAGTAGATGCAATAAAAGTAAATAAATAGTAAATATTTTTCTTTAATTGCCCTACAAAGACCTTTCGGTATACTTTCCAGTCAAAAAGATGCGTTAATAAAGATGATTAAATTATAGAGTTGCTGATGTTTAACTATTTGTCGCGCGAAAATATTCATATTTTCAGTATTCTGGTTATGATGGTTGGCTTGCCGTTGTCGCCATTTTTGATGACTGTGGGTCAGGTTTTATTTGTTGCCAATTGGTTATTCGATACCGATATTTTCGATAAAATAAAACGTGCGTTGACCAATAAACTCACACTATCTTTTTTGGCTATTATTTTACTTCACTTTATCGGTTTGCTCTATACTGATAATTTTGACTATGCATTGCGTGATTTGCGCGTTAAATTGCCCTTGCTTACCTTACCATTGGTGTTTGCCACAACTAAACCATTAAGCGAGCAACAATGGAGAGGGCTTTTTAAATTGTTTGGAATCGCCGTCCTCATTGGTACAATAGTGAGTAGTTATTTATTATTTACCGGTGCTTTATTCGAAATGTCGTCCATTCGACGGATTTCGAACTTTATTTCGCACATTCGATTTTCGTTAATGATTTGCCTTACCATTTTTGTATTTCTATATATGGCTGTTTTTAATACCCAATATGATAAAAAGTTTCGGTGGTGGGGTATTCCCGTTGCAATTTGGCTGGCACTTTTCCTTGTACTATTACGTTCCCTTACTGGTCTTGTGATTTTGGGTTTAGGTCTTATTGTTTTTAGTATGTATTTTTCCTCCTACATTAAATACTTTCCTTTTCGGTTATTTGTTCGAATGACCATGTTGGGTTTATTTATGATAAGCGTATCCTATTTAGTGCATTCATATGGTCGGTTTAAGAACAGGGAGGATATTAATCCCAAGGAACTCCCTACCCATACTGTTAATGGAACACCTTATAAACACTACACATACCGTGAAGCCAGAGAAAACGGAAATTTTGTTTATGTGAACATTGCGACTCCCGAATTGAGAAAAGAGTGGGACAAACGAAGTGGATTGTCCTTTGGCGGACAAGATAATCTTGGGCACCAACTTCGGTATACACTCATTCGGTACATGGCTTCCAAGGGATTAAAGAAAGATTCTGCCGGAATAAGTCAGTTAACTGATGAGGATATTAATGCTGTAGAAAATGGAATTTCGAACCATATTTTTCTGGATAATTTTAGTATATACGCTAGTTTGTATCGGGTGTTTTGGGAGCTTGAACGCTACCAAGAGGGAACAAATCCTAGTGGCAATTCTATTATTCAACGGTTGTATTATTTGAATGCAGGATGGAATATCTTTCTCCAAAATCCCTTCTTTGGTGTTGGAACAGGCGATGTAGGCGATGCATTTCAAACGTATTATGAGGAAAGCAACAGTGTTTTACAAAAACGATGGCGTTTGCGTACGCATAATCAATATGTAACCTTTATGCTTACCTTCGGAACAGTCGGTTTTTTAATTTTTTTGTGGGGAATATTTTTCCCTGTTCTATACAGAATGATCAAAGGTACTATTCGTTTGCCTATGCTTGTTTTCTTGGGAATTTCATTGCTTTCGATGTTTAACGAAGATACACTTGAAACACAGGCTGGTGCTTTGTTCTTTGCATTCTTTTACGCATTCTTTTTTTGGGGGGCGAATCCGCAAGCTGGGAAAAAACAGATAAACGAAAAAGCCGAAGTTGAGAATACTGATAATTAGCAATACCACAAAACAATATAGAAAGATGAAGCAGATTATTTTTGCAACGCAAAATCGCCACAAAGCTAAAGAAGTACAAAAAATGACTGTCGGTGTAGCCCAAATCATTACATTAGATGAATTAGGTTATAATGCAGATATTGAGGAAACAGGAGGAACATTGGAGGAGAATGCACTTATCAAAGCAGAGGCAATTTATAAGCACTACAACCGTCCTGTTTTTGCCGATGATACCGGATTAGAAGTAGACGCGCTTAATGGGGCGCCTGGTGTTCATTCGGCAAGGTTTGCTGGTGAACCCAAAAGCGATAAGGCGAATCTTCAAAAGCTTATTGACGATATGGAAGTTCAGGATAATAGGACCGCTCGTTTTAGAACTGTAATATGCTATTATTCAGAAAGTAAAGCACTTTATTTTGAAGGTATAGTTGATGGAGAAATTATTAAAAATCCTGTTGGTATTGAGGGATTTGGTTATGATCCTGTGTTTTTACCTAACGGTTATTCACAAACTTTTGCACAAATGGATATGGAATTGAAAAATCGAATTAGTCATCGGGGGCGTGCTTTTCGGCAATTTGTTGCTTATTTAAAAAAACAAATGTAAAGCGATATACACAATTCTAAAAATATGGGTGTTCAAATACTATTTTTTCAATTTTAATGTTTAATCATAATGCAATAGTCTTGATACACTAACTGTTGATAATTTGAGTTAACAAATAATGCGAATGAATTATTCTGGAATAAAAAAAATTGGATTGCTGGCTCTTTTCATTGGGTTCTTCTCAATGTGGATGAGCGGTCAAAATATCTACCAAACTGGAGAATGGACAGGCCACGTTTCGTATCGCTCTGTCGAGCATGTGGAAGTGGGTGGAAAGTTTATTTATGCATCTGCGGCTCGTGGTTTTTTTAAATACAATACCCAAAATGGCGAGTTTACAACTATTAGTAAAGTCAATGGGTTATCAGATATTCAAATAAGTGCTATTAAGTATCATAAAAAGAGAAAATTTCTTGCAGTTGGTCATATTAGTGGTTTAATTGATTTGGTTTATGACAATGAAACAAAAACTATTAATGATATTCAGGAGGCAAGTTCGTTAAATAGCCGTCGAATCAATAATATTCATTTCTTAGGTGATACCGCATTTTTTGCCTGCGATTTTGGCATTGTAGTTATTGACCTAAAGAAAATGGAAGTAAGTGGTACATATTTTCTTGGAACAAGTCAGCAGGCCGTTGTCGTACATGATGTAGCTACGACAAACGATTCCATCTGGGTTGCCACCAATAAGGGAATGTTTAAAGCCTCGCTTATTGACGATAACTTGCACAATTATCAAAGTTGGCAGCAAATTATCGATATTCCTAACGATTCTGCCTCCTATAAGTTTGTCGAAAAAGTTGGCTCGAAACTCTTTTTTGTAGCCGATCCTGAAAATAGTGCCGATCGTATTCATATGTACGAAAACGGCTACAAAGGAACGTACCTGGATGGGTACAATATTACTGTTAAGCAATTAGATTTAAGAGGCGACTATGTGACTATGAATGCCGGCTATGGTATTCGGTTTTTCGATCAAAGTGGGGATTTAGCCGAGCGCTTCACATTTTTGGGCACTGATTCAACATGGATTTCAGCAACCGATGCAGTTAAAATAGATACAACGGTTTATATTGCTGATAATCCCTATGGTTTAGTGCAGAAACATGGCGATAATTATCGTCTCTTGCTACCCAATGGCCCTTACGCTAACAGTATTAATCATATAGCCAGCTCAAATGGTGCTACATATGTTTCTGGAGGTACACCCGGAGCCAGATGGAAACGTTATGGCTTCTACCGTTATCAGAATAATCAATGGACAAACTATAATGAACGCACTTTGCCCGAAATGGATGTTGTCGGAAATATAAATTATACCACTATTGATAAGGGTGATCCATCCCATGTCTTTGCATGTTCGTTCGGTTATGGTGTCATGGAGTTTCGCGATACCGTTATGGTAAATCATTGGAATCAGTCGAATAGTCCCTTAGAAAATTTCCAAAATATCCCCTCCGGATATATTCTTTGCTCAGGTTTAGCATTCGACGATGAAGGCGATGTTTGGGTAAATACCAGTCTTGTTTCAAATACGCTGTACCATTATCGGCTTGGTGGAGATTGGCAAGCATTTAACTTCGATGGGACAATATCAAATGTGACGACCAGTTCGTTAATCAATACCTCCTGGGGACATATGTGGTTTGCGGAGCATGATTTTGGTTTAGTGGCTTTTGACCCCGAAAAGGTGAAAAATGGAGAAATTGCCAATGCGTATAAGCGGTTTCGTATTATTGGTAACGACAATAATGTGTTGACTACGAATGTAACAGCACTAGCCGTTGATAAAAGCAATTATATTTGGTTAGGCCTGAGTAATGGTGGTCTAGCAGTTTACTACAATCCGCAACAAATTCTTGATTACAATTTAACAGCTGCCCGAATTATTGTGGAATCAGATGGAATAGCACAATATTTACTTGATAATGAAATAGTATCTACTATAACCGTAGATGCAGCAAACCGAAAATGGGTAGGGACAGAAGCCGGTGGGGCTTTCCTTATTTCAGAAAATGGGACAGAACAAATTCTGAACTTGAATGTAGATAATAGTTCTCTTTTATCGAATTCTATTCGGGATATTTCTATAGACCATACTACTGGTTGGGTTTATTTTGGAACCGATGGGGGTTTGGTCGCCTATTATTCGGGTACAGTCGAATCAGAAGAGATAGCCGAAAAGCTCAAAGTTTTTCCGAATCCGGTTCGGGAAAATTATAACGGTTTGGTTCGTATAGAAGGACTTACAAATGGAGTGAACGTGAAGATTACTGATGTTGCCGGGAATATTGTTTTTGAAACCACTGCACGAGGTGCTACGGCACTTTGGAATATGATGGATTTTAATAACCAGCGTGTTCAAACGGGCGTCTATCTTATTTATGCCACAACTAAAGATGGTAGTCAGCGAGCTATTTCTAAAATTTTTGTTGCGCGAAATGAGTAAATCCACTGTGCAAGGTATAGTTTTGAAAACAATTCGCTACAGCGATAATGATATTATCATCCATCTGTTTACCCGTGAATTTGGGCGAATTGCCATAATGGTACGTCGCTCAAAAAAAGCCGGGCGCTCGAACTATTATCAGCCGCTTTTTCAACTCAGTGTAGTTGTGAATTTTAACGAAAAACGAACTATTCACAGAGCTTCGCAAGTGTCTTTTCTTACACCGTATGTAAGCATTCCGTTTGCCATAAAAAAGAATACAGTTACACAGTTTCTGGCCGAAATACTGGGCAAGGTAATTTCGGAACACGAACCCGATGATGAACTGTACGATTTCGTATCAGGAGCATTATTACTATTCGATCGTACAGATACAAATACACATGTTTTTCATCTTGTTTTTTTAACACAACTAACGCGTTTCCTCGGCTTTTTTCCCGGATCGGATAATCGTCAACAAGGTTGGTTCTCGCCTTCAGAAGGAACTTTTGTGCCGCAAATTATGCATGACACAATTCCGCAGGAATTGAGTAGTGAGTTCGAAAATTTGTTAAGAACACCAGTTTCTAAATACACTACTATAAAGGTAGCGAGCAATCTACACCACCAATTGCTCGATTATATTGTTCAGCTTTACCAAGTACAACTAAATGCGCTAAATCTTAAATCGTACGATATTTTAAAGCAGGTGTTTGCCTGACCAAATGCGTGTATCTTGTTGTGGTGTTGGATATTAATATCACCTATGAGGAAAAAACTACTGTATTAATACTAAATCATTAAATCTTTACCTAATTTTGCAACCACTTTTATAAGAGAAAAAAGCAAACCGGCCGTTTAATCACACAAAACTGTTAGTTTGATTGCAAAGGCCTTTAATTTTTTAAAACAGACCCCATGAGAGAGGAACATTATGAGAGGATTGATGTTGTTGATAATGATTCGCTTTGGCTAGTGTGACACAAATATTATTGGAGCCTAAACTTATGAATGGTTATTATCCCAGGATTATTTCTAAAAGACAAAATTGAATCTACCAAAAAAGTATTGACCGAAAGGGACGGAATTATTGGCAGTATCCCATTTCTAAAAATCCAATACTTAAAAAACCCAAATTTATTGCTATGAAATTTGAACATTCCATACGAGGGAAAATTGCTGATTTTGGAACCATGGTGTTTTCCGAATTCTCTCGCTTATTTAACGAGCATCGGGCTATCGATCTTTCCCGTGGATTTCCCCACTTTAAGAGAAATGAAAGATTACTAACCCTTATGCAAAAGCACATTGCAGAAGATCGTAACCACTACCTGTCGGTAAATGGTCATAAAGGATTGCGAAAAAATATTGCCAATCTCTATCAAAAATATTATGGTGCTACGTATGATGGTAGTACCGAAGTGACAATTACAGCCGGGGCATCGCAAGCTATTTACACCATCTTGTCGAGTATGGTGCGTGAAAACGATGAAGTAATAATTTTTGAACCTGCATACGACTTGTATGCTCCTACAGTTGAGGTTAATCAAGGGAAACCCGTGTATGTGAAACTGGAACAGCCCGATTTTCATATCGATTGGAGTAAGGTGCAAAAACTTATTACACCGCAAACGCGGATGATTATTCTTACGAACCCCAATAACCCCACCGGAAGTTTACTAAAAGCCCATGATTTGCAAGAATTGCATCGAACTGTAAACGGTACCGATATTTTATTGCTGAGCGACGAAAGCCTTCAGTTTTTAGTGTACGATGGATACGAACACCACAGCATAGCCAATACAGAAAGTTTGGCAAAACGTAGTTTTATCGTTGGTGGTTTTGGTAAAACCTTTCAGGTTACCGGTTGGCGAACCGGGTTTTGTCTTGCCCCTGAAGATCTTATGCATGAATTCCGTAAACTACATCAATATATTGCTTTTAATGTAAATAGTGCAGCGCAATTTGCATTAAGCGACTATTTGGAAGAAGGAGTCGATTTTAAACAAATAGCCTCGGAGTTTGAGGCTAAACGCGATTACTTTTGTCAACTTCTCGAAAGTACGCCCTTCAAGGCTATCCCTGTTAAATCAGGTATTTTTCAGCCTGTTACGTTTGAAACCTCTGTTGGCTACACCGATATGGAATTGGCGTTAAAGCTCATCAAAGAGGTTGGCGTTGCAGGTGTGCCTTTATCGGCTTATGTTCACGATAAAACAAATTATGGTATGCTCCGGTTCTGTTTTGCCCGCCCCGATAGTCTGTTGGAAGAGGCTGTCGAAAAGCTTAAAACGATTGATTTTTTGTAAGAACCTTTTCTTTTGTATGCTGATAGACATTCACACACATAAACCATCTCAATATAAGAGCATTAAAAGCTTGCATTTCCCCAATGAGTATGAGAATCTATCCGATGCAAGCACCGCAATATCGATAGGTATACATCCATGGTGGGCAGAAGTCGAACACAGTGAAAAGTTCGAGAAACTGTTTGAACAAGGTGTTCCGCCATCGGTTGTTGCAATTGGCGAGTGTGGAATTGATCGGGTTAGAGGAGCTGCAATTGAAGTTCAGAAAACAATTTTTCATCGTCAAGTTCAGCTTGCCTCCACATTTAATCTTCCCGTTATCGTACATCAGGTGAAAGGAATAAGCGATGTTTTACACGAAATAAAGCAATTTCCCTATACTGTATTTGTTTTCCATGGATATTTAGGAAACCCCGAGCAAACACTTCAGTTGCTGAAACATAATGTGTTTTTTTCTTTTGGTGAAGGGCTTATTGACTACCCCGGTAAATATCAAAAAATTATTGATCTCATTCCTGTAGAAAAAATTCTATTTGAAACAGACAATGGACAATCAAACCTTAAGAGTATTTTTCAAGCTTATACGCAATTAAAAAGTAGAGAAGCAAATGAAGTTGAGTTAATTGTTGAAAAAAGTGCATGCCGAATTTTTAATTTGGAATCATATGGAATGGGTTAAACGAACAAAACTTCTTTTTGGCGATGAAGTTATTCAGAAGTTTTATCGCAGTCACGTTTTAGTTGTAGGACTTGGTGGTGTTGGCGCATACGCAGCAGAACAAATTGTCAGGGCCGGCATCGGAAAACTCACCATTGTAGATGCCGATACCGTAGAACCATCGAACATAAATCGGCAAATGCCTGCTTTGCATTCTACTCTGGGACAATTCAAAGCGCAAATTATGAAACAGCGCCTCACCGATATTAACCCCGACCTACAGTTGACGGTACTTAACCAGTTTTTGGTCGAGGAAAGTATACCACAAGTTCTCAAGGAACCTTACAATTATGTGATCGATGCTATTGATACCCTATCGCCCAAGGTTCAACTTATTCGCTACAGCTTAGAACGGCAAATTCCTATTGTGAGTTCAATGGGAAGTGGCGGAAAAACCGATCCCACACAAGTTTCCATTGTCGATATCAGTAAAACCTATAATTGCATGTTGGCGCGCAAAGTGCGTAAACGACTTTCCAAATTTAACATACGAAAAGGTGTAACTGCTGTGTTTTCACCCGAAGAGATTTCCAAGGAAATGGTAGTGTTGGAAGAGGGGCGCTACAAAGCCAGTAATGTTGGTACTATCTCGTACATGCCTGCTGTATTTGGTTGCTTTTGTGCTTCAGTGGTAATAAACGATTTGCGCAAGGATTAATGGTGAATGGCAAACTTTTTACGTTTTTTTTAAAAGAGCTAATATTTTCCCTGAACGGTTTTGAAACCCCGGACTTCCTGTGGCGTACTCATGCTCAAGAGTTGCTTTAAGCTCTTGTTTTATTTCCAAATATTTTTCCGAAAGGTTAAAAATAATCTGCATGCAATGTACTCGTACTGCTGCCGGCTGATTTCTGTCTTGTAGCCATAAAAATGCAGCGTTGAGTATTTCCGGTTCAGATGCAACCGGAATGGTTTTTTCTGCTAATATATGACCAAACATGCGTCGCAACCCCGTGTGGTTGAGCTTTGGATAAATTTCCGCTATTTGGTCAATATAAATTTTTGTTATATCGCTATCTTTTAAACAGACTTCTTCAAATACCCAAGCAGCCCGCCATTTAAGCGGGTCTTCTTCATATAGAGCCCATTGCCAGAGTTGTTCCGTACATCTCCGATCGTTTAGCCCCAAAGTCACCACCAAACTTTTGGTTGTTTTCGATGCCCTGTCGGTCAGTATTTCGCGTATATGTGAAAATTCTTTGTTTTTCATATCTGTTCAACTCTCTTTTACGGCAAGAAAGCTAAAATCTTTTTTTAATTATGATCTTGTTTTGCCAAAAGTTTTACTAATGCAAAATGCGTATTTCATACTAAAAATAGTACTTTTGTTCATTAAAGTAATAATTTACGGTAAAAAGTGTATTTTACCGTTATATAATATTTGGTTGACATGAGTAGTAGAATAGAACACACATGCGGATGTGATGAAAATAGAGCTCATGCTAACAGGGAGTGTTTATCGGGTTGCAGTACCAAACTTAATGTGCACAACTGGATGTATAAAATTGTACAACCCGCGGCTATAAACGACATAGTAGAAGTTCAATTTAAAAATACTAGAAAAGGCTTTTACAAAAATGTAAATCAACTCAACTTGAGGGTTGGCGACGTAGTTGCCGTAGAAGCATCTCCCGGGCATGATATAGGAGTAATTACGCTTACCGGAGAGTTGGTAAGGGAGCAAATGAAAAAATATAAAGTTCCGCCCGGCTCTGAACTAAAAAAAGTGTACCGAAAAGCCAAAGAGGCTGATATCGACAAATGGAAAGAGGCCAGAGCTTTAGATCACGAAACTATGATTGAGTCGCGAAAAATGGCGCGCGATCTCGGTTTGAATATGAAAGTTGGCGATGTCGAATATCAGGGCGACCGTACCAAGGCCATCTTTTATTACATTGCCGATGAACGAGTCGACTTTCGACAGCTCATTAAGGTGCTGGCAGAACGGTTTCGCATCAGAGTAGAAATGAAGCAAATTGGGGCGCGGCAGGAAGCCGGCTTAATCGGTGGGATAGGATCGTGCGGTAGAGAGTTGTGCTGTTCTACCTGGATCAGCAACTTTGTTTCGGTTACAACCAATGCCGCGCGTGTACAGCAATTAAGTTTAAACCCACAAAAACTTGCCGGGCAGTGCGGAAAACTCAAATGCTGTCTGAACTATGAGCTAGACTCATATCTCGATGCCCAAAAAAGTTTTCCATCTAGCGATATGGAATTGCGAATTAAAAATTGCAGAGGATTGCATCAGAAAACGGATGTATTCAAGGGCATTATGTATTATCTATCTATTTCGGAGGCTGGAAATAAAATTGTAGCCCTTTCTATTAAAAGAGTGAAAGAAATTATTCGCGAAAATAGAAGCAGCAAAGAGCCCGATGTGTGGATGGAACTTCATATGGACACAAACACCGTGGGTCAAAAGGTGGAACTCGACTATACCAATTCCGTTGGAACGGAGAGTATTACACGCTTCGATAATAACAATAATAAAAAGAAGCAGAAAAACCGACCACAGAAAAACCGACCGAAAAAGCGTCGAAAACCATATCGCAATGAGAAACGCAATTAGCATAGTTGTACTGTTCGCTATCGGATTTTCCGCCTGCGACAGAAACATGGTATACGATCAGTATAAAAATATGCCCGAAGAACAGTGGCATTTGGATTCATTAAAAACCTTTGAATTTACAATCGACGATTCGCTGGCCATTTATAACATGTTTATCAATGTGCGAAACGTTGGAAACTACCCGTTTTCGAACCTTATTGTGTTTGTAGAGACAGAATTACCAGGTAACCGATTGCTGAAAGATACCTTAAACTGTGTTCTGGCCGATAAAAAAGGCAAGTGGCTCGGCTCTGGATTTGGGAGTTTATGGACGAGTAAAGTGCCTTACAAATTTCATGTGCGTTTCCCTAGAAATGGCAATTATGTTGTAGATATTCAACACGGAATGCGTAAAGATGTGCTGAAGGGAATAACCGATATTGGAATCAGAATAGAAAAAGCAAATTATAGTGGGAAAGAATAAGCTGGAAAAGTTTGCCGAAAATCGAACTTTCGAACACGTTATAGAGCCTGAATTAGATAGTTATTTTACCCAAGACCATCTCACTAAAGGAAGGTGGCATGAGCAAATATTTCATAACGATAATCCGATTGTGCTCGAGTTGGGCTGCGGAAAAGGTGAATATGCTGTTGAAATGGCTGCCAAATATCCCGATAAAAATTTTATCGGAATCGATATTAAAGGAGCCAGACTCTGGCGTGGTGCCAAGACCGTTGCCGAAAAAGGCATGTCCAATATTTGTTTTTTACGAATTCGTATTGAATTCTTGCATCGGTTTTTCGGTGCAGATGAGGTAAGTGAAATATGGATTACCTTTCCCGATCCACAACGCAAAAAGCGCCGACGGAAAAAGAGATTAACGCATAGTGGTTTTTTAACCATGTATCAACGCTTTTTGAAACCGCAAAATGTTGTGCACCTGAAGACAGATAGCTTGTTTACACACAATTATACCAAAGAGGTTATTGCTCACAACAACCTTAATGTACTTGCTTGTACATCCAATTTGTACGAAAGTAATTTATACAGTGGCGAATTGAAAATAAAAACCCACTATGAATCGTTGTATCTCGAGGGGAATCCAACAATTACGTATTTGAAGTTTAAAATAGACCATAACGTTAACCTGAAAGAACCTGAAACCGAAGATGAGGTCTTTTGGAAAGAAGCAGCAGAATACGAAAGGTAGCCATGTTATATGAAAAAATATATGAAGTTACACGGAACGTGCCCAAGGGAAAAGTCACCACCTACGGCGCTATAGCTCGTTATATTGGTAGTCCGGGCGCTTCTCGCATGGTTGGGTGGGCGTTAAATGCAAAAAAACATACATTGGGCAGTATCCCTGCCCATCGGGTAGTAAACCGAAAAGGACTTTTAACGGGCAGTAAATATTTTCCGGCAAACAATATGGCCGAATTATTAATAAATGAAGGGGTTGAAGTTGAAAATAACCAAATAATTGATTTGGAGCAATATATGTGGGATCCCGCTAAATAAAATTTTAAGTAAACGAGAATGGAATTTACAACCAAGCAAATTTTTACCGTTTTACGCACAGTAAAACATCCGCAACAAAATAAAGATATTATATCGCTTGGCATGGTACAGGAGTTGACCATCGAGGGAAACAATGTAGGTTTTACCCTTGTATTTCAATCCGATGCCGATAAAATGGCCGAACCTATTCGTAAAGCATGTGTTCAGGCGTTAGAAAAAGAATTTGGAGATCAAATAGTTATTCGCGGTAATATCAAATTAAAATATCTTAAGAAAGAAGATGATTACAGTGCCATGAAAGGCGTGAAGAACATCATTGCAGTGGCTTCGGGTAAAGGCGGTGTGGGAAAATCTACCGTTGCTGTAAACCTGGCGGTGGCTCTTGCCAATACCGGAGCAAAAGTGGCGCTACTCGATGCAGATATCTATGGCCCTTCAGTTCCCAAAATGTTGAACATAGAAGGTGAAAGGCCGCAAGTAGTAAATGAAAATGGTCAAGAATTAATTGTCCCAATAGAAAAGTACGGCTTAAAAACCTTATCGATCGGTTTCTTTGTGAACCCCGATGATGCCTTGATTTGGCGCGGAGCTATGGCTACAGGAGCAATTAAACAATTGCTCTTGCAGGGGAAGTGGGGAGAAATTGATTATATGGTGGTAGACTTACCTCCCGGAACCGGCGATATTCACTTAACGATTGTGCAAACTGTACCAGTAAGTGGTGGAATTATGGTGTCCACTCCCCAGGAAATGGCATTAGCCGATGTAAAAAAGGCTATGAGTATGTTTAAGCAGCCAACCATAAAAATCCCAATTTTGGGTGTTGTAGAAAACATGGCATGGTTCACTCCTGAAGAACTGCCCGATAATAAATATTATTTGTTTGGCGAAGGAGGTGCAAAAAAATATGCCGAAGAAAACGGATTGGCACTTTTAGGACAAATTCCTATTGTAAAGGGCGTTATGGATGGTGGTGAAAAGGGTGTCCCGGTTGCTGCTAATCCCGACTCAATTATGGGGAAAGAATTTGTAAAATTAGCTGCCAATGTTATTGAAGCCGTTAAAAAACGGAATAGCGAATTGCCGCCAACACAAATGGTAAGCATCACCAGAAAATAAAATATTGTATTTTTCGTTCCATTCAGAAAGTATATTATCTTGAAACGTAAAGCACTCAATATAATCATAGCAGCAGCCCTATTTGTTGGGCTGCTCTTTTCTTGTTCTACAGAAAAAAATACCGCACTACGCCGCGGTTATCATAATTTGACGGCATATTTCAATGCGCTTTACAATGCACGGGATGCTTATCGCACTGCTGAAAAGCGACTTCTTGAGGATCCGGGGGATAACTATGCCCAAATGCTCAATATTTTTTACTACTCCAATAATGGAGCTGCTACTAAAGTAGCAAACGATATGGGGCGAGTGCAAGAGAAAACTTCTAAAGTAATCAAACGACACTCAATTACTGCGCGTCCCGAAAAAAGAAAGAAAAACGATAGGGATTTTAATAGCCTGCCCGAATATAATAAATTTGTCGATGATGCTTTCTTACTGAAAGGCATTGCCGAACTCTATAAACATGAGTTTTACCCGGCCATTGAAACCTTTCTTTACATTATTAAGGAGTATTCGATGTTTCCCGTTAAGTACGATGGTCAATTATGGCTTGCACGGACTTATCTCGAAATGAATAACCTAAAGGCAGCTGAACCGCTTATCGACCAAATGGATGGCGATAATCAATTTCCCGAACGGCTCAAACGTGACCTATATCTTACACAGGCGCAGTTTCATAAAAAGCAATACCAATTTGAACAAGCTGCCCAATATTTAGTGAAAGCCATTCCCCTTACAAAGAAGAAAACGTACAAATACCGTTACCATTTTATTTTGGCACAGCTTTACCAAGAAATGGATGATAACGATAGGGCAAATGAAAATTACGCCATTGTGATGAAAAAGAATCCCATTTACGAAATGGTTTTCAATGCACGCATCAATATGGCTCAGCTTTACCGCTCATCTCAGGGATCTGCCACCGAGCTTAAAGAAGAGTTGAAAAAAATGCTCGAAGACGAAAAAAACAAGGAGTTTCGCGATCAAATATATTTTGCACTTGCTTCCATCGAACGTGGCGAAGGTAATATTGACCAAGCACTGGCTTATTATCGAAAATCCGCAGCCGTGTCGGTTCAAAACAATTATCAAAAAACTGAATCATACCTTGCAGTAGCCGATATTTATTTTGGACGTCCCGATTATAGAAATGCACAACTCTATTACGATAGTGCGGTTTCGTTTATAGACAAAAAGCGTCGTAATTACGACGAAATATATAATAAAACAAAAAACCTGACAGAGCTGGTGAAATTCATCACCGTTATTGAACATCAGGATAGTTTGCAACGCGTAGCCGCCATGCCAGAAAGCCAACGCCTCGCTATGATCGATAAAATAATTAAAGATCTGGTTGAAGAAGAGAAAAGGCAACAGGAAGAAGAGCGAATGGCTCGAATTGATGCCTTGAATGCCAGACAGAATAATACGCGCGTAAATACTGGTAGTAGCTGGTATTTTTACAATCCTACAGCTGTGAGTATGGGCGAAAGTACATTTAAACAAAAGTGGGGTGCCCGAAAACTCGAAGACCATTGGCGTCGGAAAAATAAAGCCCAAATCGATGATGGAATGCTCGCCGAAAGTGAACAGCCCGAAGATTCTACACGTATAACCGATAATAAAAAACGGGAGTATTACCTCCAGGATCTTCCCATATCCGACTCCGCTATAGCAGTGTCCGATTCCTTAATTAAGAATGCATACTCCGAATTGGCAAATGTTTACAGAATTAAAATGGAAGACTTGCCAAAGGCCGTTGAAACATACGAAGAGTTACTTAAGCGCTTCCCCGATTATGATAAAAAACTAACTGTTTATTACAACCTCTATAAAATCAACCAGGAGCGAATGAATAGTATAGAGGAAACCAAATATAAAAATATTATCATTAATCAATATCCCAACTCCGTTTATGCCCAGATAATGATGAACCCGGAGTATGTGGAGAAACTACTGGAGGAGGAGCGGCAGGCACGGTTCTTTTATCAAACTACCTGGCGGCTGTTTCGCCGTGGTGAGTATCAACAAGTGAAACAAAACTTTGTACAAGCCGATACTGCTTATTCCGATACCGATTTATACCCTAAATTTGCACTTCTTAACACCATTGCAAAAGGACAAACCTCAGATTCTGCATCTTTTGTTGGGTATCTGAACCAATACATTAAGCAATTTCCCGATGCCGAAGAAAAAGCCTTTGCCAATGACTTATTGCGCTACATGACAAGCGACCAGGAAGAACCACAGGGCGTTGAGAAAAAAGAAGAAGTAGGCATTGCCGAACAAGGTGCCGAAGATGAGATTCAGGTCGACTTTGAACTGGCCGACAATGAACCGCATTACTATGTGGCTATAATTGATACCCGTGAAACGAGCGCCAATAAAGTGGCTTTTGATTTGGGTAACTTCAATATCGATTATTACAGTATGCTTACTTTTAATGTGAAAAGTGCTGTGTATTCGGCCAATTATCAAATTGTTATGGTAAGTCCCTTTACTGCATGGTATAATGCAATGAACTACTACGAGTCCATTGAATATATCAATGAGGTTTATCAAGGTATTTCAGATGATCATTATATTGATTTTGCTATTTCGAAAGCCAATTTCACAAAACTGATGGAAACTAAGGCTACAGCACAGTATTTGAAATTCTTCATGAAAAATTACATCGAAAGAAGAGAAGAATCTGACGATTAAGCAATTTTTTACTTATTCTGTCTGTTATAGATAAACATGTAATGGCTTTGCTTACAAACTTAATTTGAACATGTATAGACGTTGAGCCATTAAAACCGAAATACTAAAAAAACATACTATGCGACAGATTAAAATTTTATGGGTTGATGACGAAATTGAATTGCTGAAGCCTCATGTACTTTTTCTCGAGAAAAAGGGATATAGTGTAACATCGGTAAATAATGGCGAAGACGGGGTGCAAGCGCTCCGTGATGGCCTCTTCGACATCGTTTTTTTAGATGAAAATATGCCCGGGCTCTCGGGTTTGGATGCGCTGCAAAAAATGAAGGAAATCCGAAGCGAGGTTCCTATTGTTATGATTACCAAAAGTGAAGAGGAGCAGATTATGGAAGAAGCAATTGGTAGCAAAATTCGCGATTACCTCATAAAACCTGTCAATCCTAACCAGATTCTTCTGGCTCTTAAAAAGAATATCGATCACTCCAGACTTGTATCCGAAAAAACCACAAGCTCCTATCAACGTGCCTTTAGCGAAATTGGGATGCAAATTAACGATTGCCGCACCTTTAAGGACTGGGCAGATGTTTATAAAAAACTTGTATACTGGGAAACAGAATTGCAGCAAGATAAGGTGGGCGACATGGAGGAAGTGCTCCAAATGCAGAAATCGAGCGCCAATACAGAATTCTTCAAGTTTGTGCGGTCAAACTATAAGGATTGGTTTCAGGATAATGAAGACAAGCCATTGTTGATTCATCAGGCAATGAAAAATCGTGTTTTACCCTTGGCTGATGAGGGGAAAACCTTACTTGTAGTGATTGACAATTTTCGGTTCGATCAGTACTGGATGATAAAGCCATTTCTTTCCGAAATTTTCGAAATCGAAAGGGAAGAAGTCATATCGAGTATTTTGCCCACAGCTACACAATATGCCCGAAATGCCTTCTTTGCAGGACTTATGCCTTCCGAAATTGAGAAAATTTACCCAAAATTGTGGTTAAACGATGAGGATGAGGGGGGTAAAAACTTGCACGAAGAGGAGCTATTTGCCAGCACGCTAAAGCGCTTCGGCAAGCAATACAAATGGTTTTACCAAAAAGTTACAAATCACGATTCTGAACGAAAAGCCATTGAAAAAGAGAACCAATTGGAAGAATATCAACTTTCTGTATTGGTCTACAATTTTGTCGATATGCTCTCCCATGCTCGTACTGAAATGAACGTAATTAAAGAGCTTGCCGCTGATGAATCGGCCTATCGCTCACTCACTGTCTCGTGGTTTCAGCACTCAAGTATTCGGCAAATGCTTAAGTCGGCAGCCGAAAAGGGCATAAACGTAATCCTCACCACCGATCACGGTTCGGTTAAAGTTACCAATCCCATAAAAGTAATTGGCGACCGTAAAACAACTACTAACTTGCGATACAAGCACGGTCGGAATTTAAACTATAAAGCCAAAGAAGTTTTCGAAGTTAGTAATCCTTCTGAAATATATTTGCCTACTCCACATGTAAGCTCGAAATTTATTTTTGCCAAAGAACAAGACTTTTTTGCCTATCCGAACAACTATAATTATTACGTAAATTACTATAAAGATACATTCCAGCATGGAGGCGTTTCTTTGGAAGAGATGCTCATTCCTTTTATAACGTTAAAACCAAAAAATTAACAGGCAACCGGAGCCTTTCCTTATTTGAATAGATTATTTTTTCTATGGCTAAAACGATTAATATTGGGATTTTTGCCCATGTTGATGCCGGTAAAACGACGATTACCGAAAACGCTCTGTTTTTGAGCGGTGCTGTTAAACAGTTGGGCAGCGTCGATGCCGGAACGGCCATTACCGATCAATTAGAAGTAGAGCGGATGCGTGGCATTTCTGTTCGTGCCGATTATACGGCGTTTCAATGGAATAACATACAAATTAATATAGTTGATACACCCGGTCACGTCGATTTTTCAGGCGAGGTGCAGCGGGTTTTGTCCGTGATAGATGTTGCCGTTTTAGTTGTTTCGGCAGTTGAAAGTGTCCAGGCGCATACAGAATCGCTTTGGAATGTATTGCACGAACAAAAAATACCTACACTGTTTTTTATCAACAAATTAGATCGGGCTGGAGCCGATGCCGGATTGGTGATTGACGATATGCAACGCGAACTTACACCGTCACTGAGCATAATGCAAGAGGCTTTACAAGAAGGTTCCGATGCTGTTTCAATTCAAAAGCGGTGGCATGAATCAGGGTCAACCGAACCTGTTGTCGAACTATTATTCGATATTAATGAAGTTGTAGCAGAAAAGTTTTTGAACGAAGAACCTATGTCTTTCGATTGGCTCGATGAGCAACTGAAAGTGGCTTTTGTAAAGCACCAAATCTTTCCTGTTTTCATGGGAAGTGCCAAGCTCAGACTGGGAATTGAACCACTACTCAATGCCATTACTCACTATGGTCAAGCTACTCCGGGTAGCGACGATGAGCCGTTTGGTGGAGTTGTTTTTGGTGTTATGCACAGAAAAACAAGTGGTAGAGCCTGTCGTATAAAAGTTATCCAGGGGCAACTCAAACCCCGCGAAGTAATCAAAAATCAAAATGGGGCAGAAGAAAAGGTAACGCAAATAAAGAAAAAGCTCGGTGCCAAAGTTATTGATGTAGATGTTGCAAAAGCCGGCGATATTGTAGATGTGTATGGATTATCCGGCGCGCAAATAGGCGATGCGCTGGGTGTCTGCAAATCCGAAATAGCTTCTGCACAATTACAAACGCCCTTGCTTACGGTGCAAGTTGTAGCAGAAAAGGAACAGGATTATGCATCGCTGGTTAAAGCATTACAATTGCTTACAGAAGAAGATCCGTTTTTAGCATTTGAGTGGTACCGCGAAGAAAAGGAACTTCATGTGAAAACCATGGGGTTAATTCAAATGGAGGTGCTCGAATCGCTATTGCAAACACGATTTGGAATTGTAGCAAAATGCCTTGCCCCAACGGTTATTTACAAAGAAACCCCTTCTGGTGCAGGCGTTGGCGAAATGCGTTACACCATGCCAAAACCTTGCTGGGCTGTTGTGAAATTTCAGATTGAACCCGGTGCACAGGGGAGTGGAGTAACGTATAGGTCGGCTGTTAGTGTAGATCACATTCATCAAAAATACCAGAATGAAGTGGAGCGAACTATTCCAGAAGCGCTAAAGCAGGGGACGAACGGGTGGGAAGTTACCGACATTGTCATAACCCTAATTGAAGGCGAAGATCATGAAATTCATTCTCGTCCCGGCGATTTTATTATTGCTACGCCAATGGCCATAATGCAAGGTCTCCAAACTATAGGAACTACATTTCTTGAACCCATACTGCAATATAAAATTGCTGCCGATGAGCAACTACTTGGAGCCGTAACCGGCGATATTACACAAATGCGTGGTACATTCGACAGTCCGCTGATTGAAAATGGAAAATTTACATTAACGGGCCTTGTTCCACTTTCCGATTTTCTCGATTATCCCGTAAAAATTAGCTCGTTATCAGGCGGAAAAGCTAAAATTTTATATAAACTTCACAACTATAGGCCTTGTCCCGATCACAAAGGGTCTATTCGTCCTTTCAAGGGCATTAGTCCGCTCGATACATCAAAATATATTCTCAAAGCCCGCAACGCTTTGCAGTAGTTTTCTACTACATTTTTAATTAGCGTACCTAGTGCCAGCACGAAAACCACCTGTTTTTTGGTGGGCCCAGTAATAAAATTTCCAGGACAAATCTCGCCGCTGCGTAGTTTTCGCTTCCGCTATAGCTTCAACACAGCTAGACTGTTCTGGCGAATTGGGAACTTAGGCACATTGACAATCAATGCATCTCGATTCTCAGGATTGCTTTTTCAAAATGAATATAATGCAGTTTTGGAGTATTCTTACCCACACTAATAGAAAAAGCAAGATTGAAATTAGCAGTGAATGGCTGATTAGTACAAGTTTCGCATCATTTATGTAATTTCAGCACGTTTATTCTATGGCACTATTTCTGTAAATATAAAATATTCTATAGTTTTGCAGCTGGAAGAGCTAAGCGGTTTGAAGTAAAGCAACTAATTTCAGGAATACATCGTATAGTTACTGAAAATACAATAAGTTTGCCAGGTAAAACCCCCGGCGGGAATAGGATAAACACGCTGGGCAGATTATTGAAGAAAGCGCGGATATTAGACAAAGGAATAATTTCCAGGTTATTTAAACTATTTTAACGATAAAAAATATGCAATTTACGGTTCATAATGTGGATGAGTTGGAGTCTGTTGCAAAAAAAATGGTTGAGAATACCGGTCCACATACTGTGTGGGCTTTTTATGGTGAAATGGGTGCCGGAAAGACTACACTTATTCAACGTATTTGCAAGGCGTTGGGCGTAACACAGCAAGTAAGTAGCCCTACATTTAATTTGATAAATGAATACGATGCCGGCGCTCACAAAATGGTGTATCACTTCGATTATTATCGGCTGAATGACATAGACGAAGCCTTTAACATTGGCACCTTAGAGTACGTAGACAGCGGGCATTTATGTTTGATAGAGTGGCCCGAAAAAGCTGAATCTTTATTGCCAGAGAACCGTAGAAATGTTACAATTACTGTTGAAGGTGATACTAAGCGCCAAATAAAAATTTCGGATTATGACTAAACCTACAGGAAAGAGCTTTAATGAACTATTGAACGATCTGATTGTCTTATATCGTAAGTTACGCGATGCTAGCGATGATCCCAATGTTGAAATTGGTGGCGACGTAGATTTTCTCCTTGAGAATTACGATACCATAAAAAACACCATTGACGAAGAAACCTTCGAAGATCTTGGACAAACGGTTAAGCCACTTTTGGAAAATCTGATAGAACAGTTGAGCCGTGAAATGAGCGATGACCCTGAAGTTTTTGGCGATGTTATGCCACCTTCAAAACCTAAAGGAGAAACCGTCGATGATAAGATCAAAAAAATTGATGCCCGTTTAGCTAAAAAAGACCTTAGTTTAGCAGAGATTGACGAGTTGCTTGATCAGCGGTCGAAATTGTAATTTACGTGGTTGAATTCATCCCAAAATGCCATCGTTAGCCTTTTGAAACTTCTTTATAGCGGATAAATGTAGATTGTACTCATCGTTACAGCCAGTCCCAATAAAAAGCCTGCCCCAACTTCTTGCAGAGAGTGTGCTTTTACGTGCAACCGTGCAGATCCTACCAACCCGGCAATAATAATTGCCTCAATAAAAAAGTACGGATCGTGTGCCTGATAAATATCGGCGAGAGCCAAAATCATTCCTACAACACCTCCTAGTCCGGCCATGTGTGCCGAAATTTTCCATGCAATACTGGTCAAGGCAATAATAAATATTGTGATAAAAGCACCTAAAATATAAGCCGAAATAAACCCCGGTGCGTTGAGTTGATTAAGGGTGTAATACGAAAAAAAGTAGAAAATGGAGGTTACCATAAAGGGAACAAAGCGCTCTTGTTTTTCTGTCATTTCCAGTGATTTTACTACTTTTCGCAGCATAAATAGCGAAATCATGATAAGTGGCAGCACAAATGTGCTTACAAACACAATGAGGTATGTTGCGTGCTGTCCATTTGTTGGCATCATGCCGAGATAATAACTCGACTGGAATGTAATAAAAATGCCTGCAGTAGGCATTATAATAGGGTGAAATAGTATCGATAGCGCTTTTGATAAATACGAGTGCATTTTACACTTCCTTTCTTAATCGGGCTACTGGAATATCTAACTGTTCTCTGTATTTGGCCACCGTGCGGCGGGCAATTTTGTAGCCTTTTTCTTTTAGAATATTAGTTAATTTTTCGTCGGTTAGTGGCTTTTTCTTGCTTTCATTATCAATACACTCTTGCAAAATATTTTTAATTTCCCGGGTCGAAACTTCCTCTCCATCTTCGGTTTGCATGCCTTCGGAAAAAAATGACTTTAATGGGAAAATACCAAAATCGGTTTGCAGGTATTTACTATTTGCTACACGCGAAATGGTTGAAATATCGAGTCCGGTTTCTTCAGCAATATCTTTGAGAATCATGGGGTGAAGTTTTCGTTCATCGCCCTCCAAAAAATAGCTATACTGGTATTCGAGTATAGCATTCATTGTAAGTAATAGCGTAGCTTGTCGTTGCTGAATTGCATCGATAAACCATCGTGCTGAATCGAGCTTTTGCTTTACAAATGTAATTGCATCTTTGTCTTGTTTAGTGCGATTTTTTTTGTTGCGAGCCAGCCCTTGCAGCATTTCCGAATAGGTTTGGTTGATATGTAATTCGGGTGCATTTCTGCTATTGAGCGAAAGCTCTAACTTTCCATTGTTGGTTTCCAGTATAAAATCGGGAATAATGGTTTGGAAAGCTGTGGCTGATGAATCGCTGAATGCGCCGCCGGGTTTGGGATTCAAGTGTAATATTTCGTCTAGCGCCTCTTTTAGCTGGTCGCGTGTGATGTTCAGGCGCTTAATAATTTTTTCGTAATGTTTTTTTGTGAATTCCGTAAAATGGTGTCGCAGAATTTTCTCGGCAATTGCTACCGTTTCTTTTTTCTGATCTTTACGCATGATTTGCAGTAGCAGACACTCTTGCAGGTCTCGAGCTCCAACACCGGGGGGGTCAAGCTCCTGAATGCGCTTCAGCAACATGTATAGTGTAGTTTCATTGGTTTTTATTCCTTGCGAAAATGCCAGATCGTCTACAATATTTTTAAGGTGACGCCTCAGGTAACCATCATCGTCGATATTTCCGATAATATATTCGGCCAGCATTCGGTCTTCTTCTTTCATGCTGAGTTTGAGCAGTAGTTGGTTGCGCAAAAACTCGTGAAAAGATGCACCTTCGGAATAGGGAACCTCCTTATGCTCATCGTCTTTAGAGTAATTTGATGTTTGGAGCTTATAGTTGGGAATTTCGTCGTCTTCGATGTAGTCGTCAATCGAAAACTCATCGGTGTTATCTTCCTGATAGTCATCTTCCTGCGCGTATTCATCGTCGGCGGAATCGTTTCCTTCTTCGAGCGCTGGGTTTTCTTCTATTTCTTTTTTAATGCGTTGCTCAAGCTGTAACGTAGGTACCTCCAGCAACTTAATCAATTGGATTTGTTGCGGCGATAATTTTTGCAGTAACTTTTGCTGAAGGCTTTGCTTGAGCATAATTTTGTGTTTGTTTATATAACCAAAGGGCTACAAAAATGTTTTGATGTTTTTACTCTGTATTTTAGAAATAAACCTGATAAATTGGCCACAGCCAAAAACGGCTTCGACCAATTTACAGGCTAAAGATAATTAAAATTCTGCATTTTTGGGAAATCTGGGGAATGGAATCACGTCGCGAATGTTGGTCATTCCGGTAACGAATAATAACAATCGTTCAAATCCCAGTCCATACCCTGCATGTGGCACTGTTCCGAATTTTCGTGTATCGATGTACCACCACATGGTTTCTTCCGGAATATCCATTTCTTTCATGCGGGTCATTAGCTTATCGTAGTTTTCTTCGCGTTGTGAACCGCCAATTATTTCGCCAATTTGTGGGAAAAGCACATCCATTGCAGCAACGGTTTTTCCGTCGTCGTTCTGCTTCATGTAAAATGCTTTTATTCCTTTTGGGTAATCGGTGATGATAACCGGTTTTTTAAAGTGTTTTTCTACAAGAAAACGTTCGTGTTCCGATTGCATGTCGGCACCCCATTCTTCAATTATGTAGTCGAACTTTTTCTTTTTGTTGGGTTTCGATTTTTTCAGAATGTCAATGGCCTCGGTGTATGTAATACGCTCAAAATCGTTTTCAAGTACAAATTTGAGTTTTTCCACGAGCGGCATTGATCGTTCGCTTTCGGGCTTTTGTTTTTCCTCGTTTTTCAGGCGTTGCTCTAAAAATTCCAAGTCTTCGGCGCAGTTGTCCAATGCATATTGAACCACATATTTTAGCATTGCTTCGGCCAAATCCATATTGTCGTTATTATCGGCGAAAGCCACTTCGGGTTCTATCATCCAGAATTCGGCAAGGTGCCGGCTCGTGTTGCTGTTTTCGGCTCTGAAGGTGGGGCCAAACGTGTACACTTTCGACATAGCCAGTGCGGCCAACTCTGCTTCTAACTGTCCGGATACGGTAAGGTTTGTGGCTTTTCCGAAAAAGTCTTTAGAGTAATCGACCTCGCCGGTTTCAGTTTTTGGAGGGTTTAGCATATCGAGCGTAGTAACTTTAAACATTTCTCCGGCGCCCTCGGCATCGCTACCTGTAATAATGGGGGAGTGAATGTTGTAAAAGCCCCGGTGATTAAAAAAATCGTGGATAGCAAATATCATTGCATGGCGTACCCGCGTAATGGCGCCGAACAGGTTTGTGCGGAACCGCAAATGTGCATTTTCGCGTAAAAATTCCAGTGTGTGGCGCTTAGGCTGAATGGGGTATTCGTCGGGGTTTGATTCGCCCAGTACCTCAATTTTTGTGGCCAGTACCTCGTTTAATTGTCCCTTACCTTTAGATTCTACCAGTTGGCCTTCAATGCTTAACGCTGCACCACTATGTGTTTTGTCCAATATTTCGGCGGGTATCTTTTCGCTGTCGGCTACAATTTGTGCATTGGCCATACACGATCCGTCGTTAAGTGCGATAAACGATACGTTCTTACTGCCGCGTATGGTACGCACCCATCCTTTTACCAAAACTTCTTCATTGAACTGTGTTGAAGTTATCAGATCCTTAACATTCATTCGTTTCATTTCGTTCTGTTTTTCGATTATCTTTTCTTCTATTCTTTTTTTACTCTGCTATTTCCCACTCAAAACCATCTTTTTTGTCTTTTACAACAATCCCTAACGCTTTTAGCTGATCTCTTATTTGATCGGCCAATGCGTAATTTTTCGCTGCCTTTGCCTCCTGACGTACAGAAAGCAGAAGCTCAATTACTTCGTCCAATTTGTCGTTGGAGCTTTCTTCTGCCGCTTCCTCTTTTAGTCCGAGTACATCGAAAATGAATGTTTTCATAAATTGATGTAATGTTTCGCAGTCGGATTTTGTTATGGTTTGATGGCCATCGTTTATTCCGTTAATCCACTTCACCGCCTCGAATAAGTGTGCCAAAGCCACGGGTGAATTTAAATCATCGTTCATGGCATCCCACACCTCGCCGATAAGGTTATCTACACCCACAGTCGATTGCTCTGCATGGGGTAACTTCTCGAGCAAGTTGTAGCCTTTCATTAACCGATCGAGTCCTTTTTCAGCTGCTTGCAAGGCTTCGTTACTAAAATCGAGTGTGCTGCGGTAGTGTGCTTGCAGAATAAAGAAGCGTACGGTCATGGGCGAAAAAGCTTGCGTGAGCAATTCATGATTGCCGGAAAATAACTCGTTGAGCGTTATGAAATTGCCCAGCGATTTACCCATTTTTTGTCCGTTAATGGTAATCAGGTTATTGTGCATCCAGTAGTTGACCGATTCGTGATTGTGTGCACCCACACTTTGGGCTATTTCTGCTTCGTGGTGTGGGAATTTCAGGTCGGAACCGCCACCATGAATGTCGAATTTCTCGCCAAGGTACTTAGTGCTCATGGCGGTGCATTCCAGGTGCCAGCCCGGTACGCCTTGGCTCCATGGCGACTTCCACTGCATCAGTACCGATGCATCGGCTTTTTTCCACAGGGCAAAGTCGGCCTGACTGCGTTTCTCCGATTGGCCGGCTAACTCCCGTGTGTTTTCGAGCATGTCTTCCAACTTTCGCCCCGAAAGTTTTCCATAGTCGTGAGCTTGGGCATACTTTTCCACATCGAAATAAACTGAACCGCCCGATTCGTAGGCAAACCCATTATCCAAAATTTTCTGAACCACATCGATTTGTTCCATAATGTGCCCGGTAGCCCGTGGCTCAATACTTGGTGGTAGCGCATTCAGTTGCTCCATATTTTTATGGAAACTGATGGTGTAGTGTTGCACCACCTCCATGGGTTCAAGATTTTCCAGTCTCGCCTTTTTCTCAATTTTATCCTCACCCTGGTCGGCATCGTTTACCAAATGACCCACATCGGTTATATTGCGCACGTAGCGAACCTTATAGTTTAGATGTTGTAAATACCTGAATAGTAAATCGAAAGTAACCGCAGGGCGGGCATGTCCCAAATGAGCCTCTCCATAAACGGTAGGTCCGCATACGTACATACCGGCATGGCCGGGAATAATGGGTTTAAACGTTTCTTTTTTACGGGTTAACGTATTGTAAATGGAAAACACTTTCGACATATCTTTCAAGTTTTTCGTTTAGAACGTACAAAAATAATAAGCTTAATGATTAATTCAGCAGCCTACAGCGTTTTATTTACGTAAGTGTTTACGGATAACTGAAATAATGGGTTGTCTGGGCGTGTTGGAGGTTATTAGTAAAACAATAAAATATGATGCCAGAAGCTTAACCCTCAAAATTCATGAATAAAGCGGGTTGATATTCGTTAAGGAATAGCTTATCGTATAGTTTTTCTATTGTTTAAACCATTATTTTTGGCTAGCTAAAAATAATGAAATGTTTTATTATGCATATTTAAATAATAGTAACCCTTTTTTTTCTTTAAATCGTTAACCTCATTTTGTCAAGATGTTAATGACTGCAATGATTTTATATCACTTGACCAAATTCCAGGCGAAGTGAGCTTAATGATTACAATATTTATTTTCAAGGACATGGTGATGAAATAATTTTAGAATATTGCATCAAAGACGAAAATCAAAATGGTCAGGATGTGAATATTAACGGATTCTATTATTATTTCAAATAAACAAGGTCATTTATTAACTT
>JAQICA010000196.1 GCA_027858775.1 Salinivirgaceae bacterium
TTGAAAAGTTCAAGTTCAAGGCTTGGCCTTTCTGAAAATCAAGGCGTTTACTTTCGTAAATAACTGTTTTCAGAAAGGGCGTAAAGCAGAAATTGGACTTTTCGGGCAAGCACTATGTAGTTGACAATTTGATATGCCATTATCCCCAGCCAAATATGTGGCTCTATGTATTTGTCCTTCTGGTGGTGAATCGGACGTGCTTTTAAGTCGGTTTTCAAGCACCTGAATACGGCTTCTACATCTCTTGTCATATTGTATACGTCCCATATATCTGATTCGGATATGGTATTATTTGTATATCTTAGGAAATACTCGCCCTTGGGTCTTTCTCGTTCTTTTACCCGGTGCCAATTGATATCTGTAACAATTCCTTTTTCTTTGTCTTCGGTGTATTTGATATCATATAGCCAGCCTATTTTTGAAAGTTTGGCTTTTATGCGGCCTACTTTTTCGTGAACAATTTCGGCTTTTTTGAGTGTTCCTTTTTTGGGTAATTTATCCTTTTATATCCTGTAATTGTGCCTCTAACCGTAAAGTGAACTTATTGTCGATGGCTGAAATAACTGTCGATGATGCTCAGCTAATAACCGATGCCGACGGTCTTGCCAGTGTTATTCTTCAGAATGGAACCTATGATGTAGTTGTAATCAAAGATGGGTATGAGTCTATTAGTGAAAGCATAACAGTAGAGGGAGAAGACCTTTCAGTTGAAATTAGGTTAAATGGTATGGAAAGCGTTCCGTTTGGATATTCGCTCTACCCGAATCCGGTGCAAACCGAATTACAGGTAGCGGTTGATGCCGTTTTCATTATCGAAATATACAACGTTTCGGGTAAACGAATGCTCGAAACACGGGTAGTGGAGCAAACAACAATCGATGTATCTGCATTCCCAAGAGGAGTATATGTTGTTCGACTTACGAGCGGAAAGTACAATATTACTGAGCAATTAATTGTAGAGTAACAAGAGAATTGTTAACATAAAAAAGAGGGTTTGCGCCAAATGGTGCAAACCCTTTTTCATTGTAATTTTTGACAGATGCTTATCGGGTAATTAAATTGATTAGAAGCTTTTATATTCTTTCAATCCCCAATTACCGCGTAATGTACACTATCTTTTTTGTTTCAAAATAGGGGAGATCGAAGTAATCTGAAATATCGAATGTATCGGTGCTAAAATCGTCCAACTCTTTTAATTCGTGTTCGAATTCGCCACCTTTTAAGTAAATGATGCCATTAGGAAGCGCATTTCTTTGCTGTTTGGCTAATAATTTTATGGTTAACCGTGTGAATTTTGGCAGCGGCATTACCGCACGGGAAACAATGAAATCGAATTTTTCTTTTAGTTCTTCTGCGCGCTTTTGTTTTGTCCGTACATTTTGTAGTCCAAGGGCTTCACTTACTTCGTTGGCTACTTTTATTTTTTTTCCAACAGAATCGACCAATAGAAAGTTGCATTCGGGTTGCATTATTGCCAACGGAATACCTGGAAAACCACCACCTGTTCCGACGTCCAAAATATTGCTTTCCGGCTCAAATTGCAAAAACTTGTATATTGCCAAACTATGCAAAACATGATGGATATACAAATGGTCAATGTCTTTTCTCGAAATTACGTTTATTTTGCTGTTCCAGTCAGTATAGAGATCGTATAACTTTGTAAATTGTTCTTTTTGCTGTTCGCTGATTTTCGGGAAGTAACGGAGTAATTCATCCATCGATTAAAAATTTTGTCGTTTGTCTTTTAAAATATTAAAGAGTAATTCTCTCGCTCTAAAAAGCTGTGCTTTTACTGTGCCCAGCGGTATATTCAGTTCCTTAGCTATTTCTTCGTAAGAAAATTCTTTGAAGTATCGTAGCTCAACCAAACGTTTGTATCGTGGTTTAAGTTCTTTTACCACGGCCTTTAATGCGTCCGATTTTTCGCGCATTATCATAAGTTCATCGGGCTTAGGATGGCTCGATTCTATTTGTATATGTGCTGATGTGCCATTGCTCTCAGTTTGTGAAATATCTTCTGAATTGGCTTGGAAGCTATATTCTCGGCCTTTGTTTTTACGGATAAAGTCGATGCAGTTGTTGCTGGCAATTTTGAACAGCCATGTGCTAAATGCGTAGCTCGGACTGTATTTGTTAATGTTCCGAAATGCCTTTCCAAATGCTTCAATTGTCAGGTCGTCGGCATCGGCCGGGTTGTTCACCATTTTTAAAAGCAGATAATAAATAGAGTCTTTGTACCTTTTTAAAAGGGCAGCAAAGGCAAGCTCGTCGCCGGCTTTTGCACGGTCTACAAGCACCAGGTCTTCTTTTGCCTTTTGCGAAAACTCTTTGTTTAACTCCTCCATTTCGACCGTTTCCTTTTTGTGTAATTATGAACTGTAATACTTAAGGTTAAAAAACTAAAAAGAACTTCGTACAACGGAATTAATAGTAGAAAACCTTTCTCCCGAAATTTCCGCATAACTAGTTTCCATAGCAATAATATCACTAACAAATAAGTGAAGGTAAAGATTTGAATCCACAATGAAAAATCTACTTTGACCAAATTTATTGTTACAAGCATTGGTGCTGTTAAAAAAACAAGTATCCAATTAATGCCCAAGTATAATTTGTGTTTTATGCGGTAGTAATTGCCTGCTGTAAGGTGTCGGAGCTTTTGCAAATACCAAAGCCGGAAGCTTTGTTTGGGTTCCGAATACGTGAAACATGCCGCTGTTGTGTTTGTTGTGGTATTCTTTTTGGAAGCTACAGCGTTAACCAGCAAATCGTCGTCGCCAGATTTTATATGGTAATGGTTTTTAAAGCCGTTGGCCTTTTCATACATCGATTTTTTGTAGGCCAGGTTTCGACCAACTCCCATGTATGGGAATCCCATGTTGGCTGATGAAATGTAGCTTTTGGCAATTTGCAGGGTGTCGAACCGTATGAGTTTATTCAGTATTCCTTTTTGCGTTTTGTAACCGCCATATCCCAAAACAATTGGAGCGTTTTCCAATGATGAGGACATTCCTTTTAGCCACTCTTTGCTGTTTGGAACACAATCTGCATCAATATGAACCAGGTGCTCGTATTTGCTGGCTTTTATACCAATGGTTAGTGCTAACTTTTTCCCATGGTCAAATTTTGGGTCTTTGGGTATAATGGTGTGAGTGAGATTTGAGTATTTTTTTTCGAGGTCTGTTAAAACATCATCTGTATTGTCAATCGATGAATCGTTAACCACGATAACCTCATAATTCGGGTAATTTTGTTCGCAGATTGTGGGCAAATGGTTTGCTAAATTTTGCGCTTCGTTGCGGGCGCAAATAATAACTGAAACCGGCGATGTGCTTTCTGTGCCGGAGTTCTTAGTATGTTTTTTTCTGAACAAAAATGCTGTGTGTACTACATCCCATACTAAGCGTAGCATCAGTATGCCAATTCCAATATATAGCATGTTTAGCTCAGTCGGATAATCTATAAAGTACTGTGTAATTTTCTCCATGTTCCCAATTGTCATGCAAAATAAAGCAATTATGACCATTTGACGCAAAACTTTTCGGTATTTTATTTTCCCTTCGGAACAAAAAAGGCATCATGTTCTTTGCTATGTTAAAAGAGTCTCCCGGAAAACGTATCTCAATTGGTTATGCGATAGGAATAAAACAACAAAAATATAACGTAGTTACTGGAGTTTTCTTAGGCGCACTGAATAAACAAATGCGTTTAATCGACTTACCTCATAATTTTTCTTTATTTTTGCGGTTTGTACTAAAAAATGCCCATGCTTACATTTAATCTATTATCAACAGATGTATCCGGAAAAGCTCGCGCAGGTGTAATACGCACCGACCGTGGCGAAATCGAAACGCCCATTTTTATGCCTGTGGGTACCTTAGGTACGGTAAAAGGTGTGTTAAATCGCGAATTGGCCGATGATATTAAAGCTCAAATAATTTTGGGAAATACTTACCATTTGTATTTACGCCCCGGAATGGATATTATGGGTCAGGCAAAAGGGTTGCATCAATTTATGCATTGGGATAAACCCATTTTAACCGATAGTGGCGGGTTTCAGATTTTTTCGCTGGCCGAAAACCGAAAATTAAGCGAAGAGGGTGTTACGTTCAGATCGCATATCGATGGAGGGAAACATTTTTTTAGTCCTGAAAACGTTGTAGATATTCAACGTACAATTGGATCCGATATTATGATGGCGCTGGATGAGTGTCCTCCCGGAGATGCCGACTATCAATATGCACACAAATCATTACAACTCACTCAGCAATGGTTGAAACGCGGCCATAGTCGGTTTCTCGATACCGAACCGCTGTACGGTAAGCATCAGTCGTGGTTTCCAATTGTGCAGGGAGCCGGATATCCCGATTTGCGCAGGTCGGCAGCACAATTTGTTACCGATTTAGGTGCTGAAGGAAATGCCATTGGCGGCCTTTCTGTTGGCGAACCTACCGACGTGATGTATGAAATGATTGAGGTTGTTAATGAAGTATTGCCCGAAGATAAACCACGATACCTGATGGGAGTGGGGACTCCGGCAAATATTCTGGAAGGCATTGATCGGGGAGTGGATATGTTCGATTGTGTGATGCCTACCCGCAACGGCCGAAATGGAATGTTGTTTACTTCGGAAGGCATCATTAACATAAAAAATAAAAAGTGGGAAAACGATTTTTCTCCAATCGATGAAAATGGAACCGCATGGGTAGATTCTTATTATTCAAAGGCTTATTTGCGTCATTTGTTTATTTCCAGAGAATTGTTGGGGCCACAAATTGGTAGTATCCATAATTTGGCGTTTTATTTGTGGCTGGCCGGTGAAGCGCGCAGGCAAATTATTGCAGGTAATTTTCCTCAGTGGAAAAAAGAAATGGTTGAAAAAGTGACGAGAAGATTGTAACGTATGCTCAAAAAACTTGATATATACATTATAAAAAAGTTCCTCGGAACGTTTTTTTATGCCATTGGCCTAATTATTCTGATTGTTATTGTTTTCGATCTGTCGGAAAAAATTGATAATTTCCTTGAAAATAATGCTCCTGTCGACGAGATTATTTTCGATTATTACCTCAATTTCATCCCATATTTTGCTAACCTGTTTAGCTCGTTATTTACCTTTATTGCGGTTATCTTTTTTACTTCAAAGATGGCTGCACATAGCGAAATCGTCGCTATTCTGTCTAGTGGAGTAAGCTACAGCCGATTTGCCAGGCCGTATATGATTAGTGCTCTGATTTTGGCACTGTTCTCCTTTGTACTTATTAACTGGGTTATTCCTCCGGCCAATCAAAAACGTATTGAGTTCGAAGAAAAATATGTCGATTCCCGATACATCAATAATGACCGCAACATTCATCGCCAAATAGAACCAGGGCTTGTCGTATACTTCTCTTCCTATAACACACGCCACGATATAGGACACAAGTTTTCTATGGAGCGGTACGAAGATGGCGTGCTGAAGGAAAAATTAATGAGCGACTATATAAAATGGGACACGACCAAAAATAAGTGGCGCATTGTCAATTATTACATACGAGAAATTGATTCGTTGGGAGAGACTATTACTCGCGGAACAAGTATAGATACCACCCTGAATATGAAGCCTGAAGATTATCGGCAGCGACTCAAGTTGGTAGAAGCGATGAATTTTAAGCAATTAAATAAATTTATTGAGGATCAGCGAATGCGCGGTTCAGGAAATGTCACCAGCTACGAAATTGAACGCCACAAGCGGTTTGCATATCCGTTCTCTACATTTATTCTGTCAATTATTGGTATGTCGCTGGCCTCCCGCAAAACCCGTGGTGGAATTGGCGGAAACATCGGACTTGGTATTGCGCTCACGTTTACGTATATCATGTTTCAACAGGTAACTACAGTGTTTGCCACAAACGCAAACCTCGACGCCGCACTGTCGGTATGGATCCCCAATATTGTTTATGCACTCATTGCGTTTATTTTGTTTAAACGGGCTGCACGCTAGGCAATTTTCTACAGAACATCAGTCGTTAATTTTGTTGTAGATATCGATCACTTTAAATCAGTGTCCGTAGGAAAACTGCAATAGCGCGTTAAAGCCACTTTGAAAATAGTAATTACGAGAATCGAGACGCCTTGATTTTCAGAAAGGCCAAGCCTTGAACTTGAACTTTTCCAATCAAGCACTCAGAAAAGCATGTAGTTTTCGTGCAGGCACTAGATAATTATATTCTGCAATTTGCTCTTCTGCACTTTTTCGTTTTATCATTATGTAATGCCGGTGAGATGAATTTTAGTTGTTTGCAATAGGATTATTTCATGCATGAACCTTCTGATAAGTCATAGGTTTTTCGTGTTTTGCCAGGCCAGAAATGTGCGTGTTGAAGCTATCTGTGGGCATTCTTTAATACTGATAAAAAGGTAGCGAATAAAATTTGACCTGCAGGAGAAAGCTCGACATGATACTGAAATGGTGTAAATCGTAAAAATTGTTTATCTTGCATGGTGCATCCAGAATAAACAAATAATGTTCCCATTGTAGATGCGTTGCAAATACAATTGTTTAGCAATATTATCCGGACTGCAATAATTGAATACGACCACATTTAAAATCGAAAGCTATGAACAGACAACATTTAATTTTTATTTTAATCTTATTATTACCTGCCGGGACTTTTGCCCAGGGTGAGGTGGCTCGCTTCTTAACGTCAGCTTCTCAAGATGTTAATAAACTTACCGAGTTGTACATGGAACCCTTTGGTAAAGGATTCGGAACAGCTATGAATTCTGGTTGGTATAACACCGCTCGTGCACATAAACCCATGGGGTTTGATGTGTCTATTCATTCCACATTGGTAACTATACCAAACGACGCTACATCATTTGATTTGGATGCGTATGGATGGAGTGTGTTATTGCCCGGCTCAAGTTCGGTGACTCCTAACATTGCAGGAACGGGAAATGGTGTGCCTGTGGGAATAAAATATGGCGATGATGTACAAATAAATGACTTGTATGACATGCCCAAAGGAGTTGGTTTTAGTACCGTTCCTTTGCCAATGGTGCAATTGGGACTGGGGATAGTGAAAAATACCGATATAACTATTCGGTTTTTTCCGGAACTGGAATTGGGAGATTTGGGGAGAATAGGAATGTTTGGTTTTGGCATTAAACACGATATAAAGCAATGGATTCCTGTTGTAAAAAAAATGCCCTTCGACCTCTCTGTGCAAGCTGCATGGAGTCGTCTTGCCGGAACATACAATAGTGTGGAATACTACCCAACGAAAATTGTTAATACCGATTTCGAGGTTGTTGATCCTCGCTTACCTTCTACTGATTTGGAAATTGAAAGTGAGTATTATCGTACTCAGGATCTTACATTAACTTCCACGGCCATGAATGCCAATTTAATTGTATCGAAAAAAATTGCTGTGCTTACAGGCTTTGCAAGTATTGGTTATTCGCAAAGTACGTTTAATATTGGGCTTAATGGCGATTATTTAATTCCGCAGTACATCCCCATTACAGATGATGCCTATGACGCAAACGAGGATACAAATGGCGACTATATTGTTACCAAACTCGATGCGGATAATAAGGTTAAGGATCCCATTGATGCTGATATCTCCTACAGTTCAATAAATGCAGCAGTAGGCCTTCGTCTGAATTTAGGATTGCTTACACTTCACGGTACATATGTTTATCAGGATTATTCAATGATTAATTTCGGATTGGGCATTTCGTTCCGCTAGACGAACTTGTTTGGCATTCTTTATAAAACAACAAAGGCCGGAGATTCCGGCCTTTGCTATTTTGGTAAACCTTTCGTGGTAGCAAGCGTGATGGTGAAATTTGTTGTTTTACACTTGATTAGTCTTCTTAAAGTATTTATCCAAAACCAGAATAGAAATCAGATCTTCATGATCTTTGTTCTGGAATTGGTTTACAAATTTATTCGCATTATTAACTATTGAAATTGCTTTATCAGTATTGTCAATATAATATTGCATTTTACTTTCCAGATCTGAATAGTCATCTTTAATATGCACGTAATGGTAATCAGGAATTAATAATCCCTCCATAAACCAGGATTCAAATTTTGGTTTTGGCATTACTGCCAAAGAATTTGATGACATAACCCACTTTAAATTACTAGCCACATCATTTCCCTCCAGGCAGAGGATGAATTTATATTTAAGTTGTTCATCTATTGTCATTCTATTAACTAACCATTTGGAATTGAGGTCGTTATTGTTTACTTTGCCAATATTGCACATTGGATGGCCAAAATGCTTTTCTAAGAATTTTATTCTGTGAGGTTGAGAAGGATGCACTTTTCCTCTACCAATCAACATGTTCTTTTTTTGAGAGAAAGGCGTTTTACACCCTTTTACATAAGTGAAATGTCTTATTTTATTCCATTTTAGTAATACTGAATTTGTATTGTCATCAGTAATGGGTCTACTCTTGACCAAAGCTGGCTCTTCATATACTTTTGTGATATCTCCAAATAAAAAATGGCCTTCATAATTTTGGTTAAAATACCGGCTGTATTCATATAAATCAAAAAAATAAGCCTTGAGGCCTTTATCAATTTTTAATTCAGATAGCTTTCTAGTTGGCTTTGTTAATGGAACAGATTTTTCGAGCTTGTTATAGTAATTAACCCGATCTTCTATATTATCAATATCATGCTTATTTAAAGAATTTATTGATTTTAGTTTTGTATGTAATTTTTGTTGATAATAACTTGAAGGAATTAGCTGTCTGAAATAATTTTTAACGTAATAGATAAATTTATTGTTTTTGTGCTTATATGACATTCTTTTTAATTTCATCTGTTTTTAATTTTGATTTAAGTTGTCAGATGGAGCTCGCCATGATGATTCAATTGTACGGTTCACGGTCTATTAGTTTAGTTATAAACAAGCTTCCCGCTATTGCGGAACAGGCTGTGCGTTAAAGTTTTTGTAATGGCTTGTTTCATAATCTGATAAATTGAACAAATTTGTTATTTCAATGTAAACCTGTAAATTCATTCTGGCTTAGATGTAATTCTTTTAAAGATAAAGATTTGGTTTGTCCATCTTTAAATGCAGTATAACTAGGATTAGTGGTGACTTTCAAATTTTGCACTACATCAAATTCGGTGCTAAAGGTAATTTGAAAATGTAACTTTTCCAAGTCGAACAGAACCCAAAATCCGCAATAAGGAATATTGAATTTCCTGTATTCCTGCGGATTTTTGATGATGGGATTTTTAAATCATTCGATGCCTCCGACGGCCTGTCATTCTTTTGTTTACGGAAATTGCTAAATAAACGCGACGTCTCTTAATCCCGCAGGGTATGTCTATAGAAACGAGATACGTAGACGGAAACCCGACTTCGGTGTTGGCTGAGCGTAGTCGAAGCAGGGGGCGAGCAATTCATGAAAGCTTGCAAAGCTGGCAAAACTGGCAAAACGAGCGATTCTTCCGGAATCGATTCCCTTTTCTATTGCTATTTTCTATAATTTCTTCACCTTAATTTTTGGGCCTTTCTCCGGAACCGGGTCGTAGCCCGATGTTCCCCACGGATGGCATTTCGATAGACGTTTTATGCCTAACCACGTACCTTTTATTGGGCCATGTACTTTAATGGCCTCTATGGTGTAAGCCGAGCATGTGGGTACGTGCCGGCAACTTGCCGGTGTGAGTGGGCTAATGCCGTACCGATAAATATTTAATACAAGCAGCAGCGTATATTTCATTATGGCAGAAAGGGGAAGCAATAGCACATGCAAAATCCTTTGCCAACGAACCGGTTTTTTTGTGCCGCTTATTGGTTCATTTCCGATATTTCCGTTGTCGGTTTTCGTATTCTTGTTCCTATCCTTATTATTCCCGTTTGTGTGTTCTGTATGTTTCATCAGTTAGTGTAACGTGTTACTTAGTGAATCGTTCAATTGTTCAAAAAATAATCTGGTTGGTCTGCTTATTTCATTAGAATTCCTTACAAAAGCGGCAATTGAATATAGAAGGTGGTTCCTTCGCCGCTTTCTGTTTCGTACCATATTTTTCCGCCAAAACCCTCAACAATGTTTTTCACCATCGCCAAACCCAAACCCATTCCCTTTGTTTTGGTAGTAAAGTTAGGCTGGAATAGCTTTCCGCGAATTTCTTCGGGTATACCTTCGCCATTATCACTCACTTTTAATAAAACCATGTCGGCGGCCTTTTGCGTAATAATTTTTACAATCCCCTGCTGATCTTTCGGGATGGCTTGTGCCGCATTTTTTATCAGGTTATTGAGCACCCGTAGCATCCTGCTCTTATCGGCCAGCACAAAAAATGCTTGTCCTGTATCTACACTAGTGCGAATTTCAATGTTTTTATACTCGGTATATAGCGTTTCTGCCGATTGTACCAACTCATTAATCTCCACTTTTTCGATTTGTTCGCCAGGCATGCGCGCAAAGGTCGAAAATTCGGTAGCAATATTCGACAATGTATCTATTTGGTGTATTAGCGTATTGCTAACCTTGTGTAATCGCTGGTCGAAATCGGGTGCCTGTTCTTTCCATGCCCTAAGCATAAGCTGAACGCTTAACTTCATGGGCGTTAGCGGGTTTTTAATTTCATGAGCTACCTGCCTTGCCATACTTCGCCAAGCTGTTTCGCGCTCCTGGCGTGCCAGTAACTCTACGCTGCGTCCCAATTCCTGTACCATGTGGTTGTACTCTTTCACCAGGTAACCCACTTCATCGTTGCTTTTCAGGTCAATTGGGGTATTATGTTTTTTCAGATCTATTTGTCCCATTTTTTGGCGAAGCACTTGCAACGGGCGAGTTACATTATCTGAAATAAAAATGGCAATAATGATGGTTAATAGAATTAAAAGCAGGTAAACATTAATAAATGTAACCACTATGCTCGAAATGTCTTCGGTGAGTAAGTTTTTATTGCCAAAAAACGGCAAGTTTACAAAGCCTAATATTTCGTTATTTTTATTTACTAACTGCACGTACGCACTGTAATAGGTGAGCTTACCAATACGCTCCTGCTGTATAATTTTGTATTGTTGGAAATATTTCATTTGCATAAATGCAGAAAAATCCATTTTCCGACTCAGAAAATCTTGTTTGTAAATTTCGGGACGCGAAGTGGATACCAAATTCCCATCTTTATCGAAAATCGATATGTCGGAGTTATACACATTGGTGTATTTTTGCATCAAAAAGTTCAGGTAATCTTCATCGAGCATATGCATGGAGCGGTTGCTCGAAAATTGCGATTGTAGTTCGGTAATTACAGCGTGTATTTTTTCGTCAATTACCTGCGTATTTTTTTCCTCATAAGCCTGCGCAATATAGTAAATGGAACCGCCACCAATAAAGATGACCGAAATAAGCAACAGCCCGATCATTGAAAACTGTATGCGGTTGCGAATGCTGTTTGACAGAGTGACGCCTTTTTTTGCATAAACGCGATAAAAGTACGTTATCGACAACAGAATGAAAACAAACACAAACAGATAGGAGAAATTTATAAGTAACTGGAAGAATGATATTGATGGGTAACTTACAACTACTATGTAGCCTTCGTTGTTTTGTTTGTATACCAAGTGACAATAATCCTTGTGACAAATGCGGGAAAACTCATTATCGCTTATATTGTAAATATTTGCTGAAAGGTTGTAGGGAAAGTTGCCATATTTCGAAACAATACGGTTATTCTTGTATTTTGCATAATCGAATTGGTTAAGGAACGAAGCGCCCACCTTTTTATACCGATCCAATAGTTGAGTAAAGCCGGGGTTGAATTTTACTACTTTTGAATGTAAATGTACCAGCAGCGTAACATGCCTGCCGTTTGACAGCAAAATATCATGTAAACCCAGGTATTTTAATTTTGCATCTTCTTCACCCATATAAAAATAGTTCGACTTATAAACCGGTTCTCCTTTTTGCAGTGCTAGTTCATGGTAATATTCCCGGCAGTGTTGCCACTGAATCGATGAATCTTCAACAAACAAGCTATCACTATCGTGACATACGTCCACATGCATTTCGTAGCGTGCCATGTAGTTATCAAAATAATTTCGCTGAATGTACTGTTGTATTTCGTCTACTATTATCCGTTGCGAGGTTAGTAGTGTATCGATGTAGGCATCAGCCGGCAACTCTTTGCTGGTTTGCTGAAGACGCATTTCTGCGTAAAAATCTTGCGATACCGAAAGGTTTACAGCTAATAGCTGCATGCGCCCAAATTGTTTTTCCAGATATTGCGAATCGATGACCTGTGTGAGGTAAAACGCCGTAATGGCAGAGAAAATGAGTATGAGACTGAATTTTATACTAGCTTTAAACCACCGGTAATAGAGGACAATATTGATAAGCAGTAAATAGTATAATGCACTGAAAAACGAAAGGTCGGGATTAATGGTCAATGAAGCAACCAGCAAAATCGGTACACCAATATTAATATAGAACAGCACAGCTTTCAGTTTTAAATGCTGCTTAAAGAACCGTATGCCAAAATCTAAGAATAGTAAAAATGTAATTATATTGGCAATAAATGTGAGGAACGCAATAAGCGTAAACCCGGTTATATCGAATATTTTGTGAGGTTGAAACTCAATGGTCGAATCGCGGACTATGGTGCCCAACAGGTTGCTGAGCAATGCAATATATGTGGTAACCATTACGATAAAAATGATCAACCATAGATAAATGTATTTTCGTTTATCGGTAATTAATAACGAATTTAGAACAACTCTTTCTCGAATAAAGATCAAAAAGAATAAAACAAAAACAGTGTTTAGCAGCAAATCGCCAAGCGACGGGGCTATCCAGCTACTGGCATAATATTCCGGGCTAAATAGTGCAAAATCTTGCAAAAAATCCGGTATTTGGTATTTTACCATCAAAAGGCGGAGTATGCCAATCAGAACCATTGAAAAAACAAGGTAGGGATAGTAGTTGTTGTCATGCTTCTTATACGAAAATAGCAACATGAACAATCGGAAAAATGCCAATAACGCACCTGTAAAAAAGGTGAAAATCAGCCAACTGTAAACACGGCTGTAAATGGGTTTGTTGTTTGCCGCCAACGAGAACAAGTAGCGGTTATCTTCATCGAACACGCGCGGCTTCTGAATGGGGTTGGTCGATATTTGCACTTCGGGCGAAAGAAAAAAGTCGGGATGAAATTGGTCGCTAACCAGATCGCTCGTTGACGTATATTCGCTCTTAATATGGATTAACCCAACCATGTCAATATCCGGAGCACGCGAAAGTACTGGAATGAAATAGCTGTTGCCCAACTTTACTAAACGTTCTTCAAATACATTGGTGCCAAATACTTCGGGCACTATTACCGTGTTCTCCGGCCATAACTTCAGATGCCAGTTTTTGTACATAACTATGGCAATCCCATCTTCTTGATACAGCTCCTTTAGATTTTCATGTTCTTTGGTAATGTACCACTCTAGTCCGTGTTCTTCGATAAGTTTACCCGCTTTTGCCAATATTTCGCGGGTTTGCTGTTTCTTTTTTAAAATTACCTTTTCAACTCTGGCAGCATCTATAACCGAATCGGCATCGTGCATCCTGAAAAAGGAGAACGAATAGGCAAAGGACGACAATACAATAAAAACCAGTAACGAATGCAATATTTTTGTGCGGAATAATAACATATTGATCAGGTTGTGCGAAACTATGCGTTGTGGTAAGGTTCGTTTTTTATAATTGTGTTGGCGCGGTATAATTGTTCCAGAAAGATTACTCTAATAAGTTGATGCGAAAATGTCATGGGCGACAACGATAATTTTGCATTTGCCCTGTTGTACATGCCTGCATCGAAGCCATAAGCTCCGCCAATGATGAAAATTACACGTTTAATCGATTGTAGCATTAGGTTTTGAATTTGTTTTGCAAATGCTTCACTTGTACGTAGTGACCCATTTTCGTCCAGTAAAATAACGTAGTCGTCACTGTTTAGTTTAGCTGAAATTAGCTCGGCTTCTTTCTTTTTAAGCAGTGCCGGTGTTAGTTTGTCAGCATTTTTAATGTGTGGAATTTCCCACACATCAAATCCATGGTACCGTTTTATGCGTTTAGCATACTCATTAATGCCTGCCGTAACATGGTTTCCAACCGATTTCCCGATCCAAAGTAGAACAATTTTCATGCGCTATAAATTTAGTTAAATAATTGAACCCCGACAAAATTGATTAAAAACCTTAGAAGTATCAACAAATATGCCACCGAAACCTCAGCGTAATTGATGATTTTTATTCGTGCGGTTTTGCAGGAGTACAAGAAGACCGCAAACGAAATTAAGTCGCACCTTTGCTTTTTTTCTTCACGCTGTCGCCGATGATGGCGTCATTCCCTCAAAATTAACCTTTCATGGAGGCGATAATTCCATTTCTGCAATTTGGCTTGTGCACTTACTTTTTCAATGAAAATTGCAAAACCGAATGCTTTAACGTAATTTAGCCCCTTCAATAGAAATGGTATTTTTAATATTACCGACATTTTATAATAATAAATGGTAAATGTGGGTTTTGAAAGTTTTAGGCCTGTGAAATATTCAGTATTACTGATAATTAGTTTGGTGGTAGGGTTGCACGTACAAGTGCAAGCTCAGAAAGCACTGGAGATACCCCGGAAAATTGTGGTCGGGATTGAAAAAGGCGATGCCAAATCGGTGGCACTGTTTTTCAACGATAATCTCGAATTGGCCGTGTTGGGAACCGAAAATATTTACAGTAAGCGACAAGCAGAATTTATTTTGCAAAAATTCTTTCGCGAAAATGTGCCACAAGGTTTTTACATTAAACATCAAGGGGGCAAAAAAAACACGACCTACTTTATTGCCGATTTAACCACGACTAATGGTCGCTTTAAAATGGTTATTTTATTGAAGGAAACAGATCAATTAGTAAAAATTCACCAATTACGTATTGAAAATGAGTGAACAACATATTGAACAACTTATAGCATTAGCTATTGCCGAAGATATTGGCGATGGCGATCATACTTCACTAGCTTGTATTCCGGCCGACGCAGTTAATAAAGCAGAATTACGAGTGAAGGAACATGGCATTTTAGCGGGGGTACGTGTTGCTAAATTGGTTTTTGCTGAGCTTATGCCCGATGCCAAACTCGAGTTTTTTATGCACGATGGCAACCATATTAAACCAGGCGATGTTGTGTTTAACATTGCCGGAAATACACAAAAACTACTGCAAGCCGAACGCTTGGTGCTTAACTTTATGCAACGAATGAGCGGTATTGCAACTGTTACTCATCAATATGCATCGAAAATTGCCGATTTACCCACAAAGGTACTCGATACGCGCAAAACAACTCCCGGCCTGCGTGCATTAGAAAAAGAAGCCGTACGAATAGGAGGAGGAGCCAATCACAGAATGGGGTTGTACGATATGATGATGCTTAAAGACAATCATATCGATTATGCCGGAGGAATTCGGTCTGCCATTGAGCGTGCCGTAGCCTATCAAATAACCAATGGCTTGCACATTCCAATTGAAGTTGAAGCACGAAATATAGACGAAGTGAACGAGATTTTGGCCATTGGAAGCGTACAGCGTATTATGCTCGACAACTTTTCCATTGACCAAACCCGCGAGGCAGTAAAAATTATAGGGAAAACATGCGAAACAGAATCGTCAGGTGGTATAACCATCGACACATTGCGAAACTACGCCGAATGTGGTGTCGATTTTATTAGCGTAGGTGCGCTTACGCATCAAATTCAGAGCCTCGATTTAAGTTTGAAAGCCATCAACAACTAGTAATCTTGCATGTTCAACAAAAAAATTGAAAAATATAAAAGCATCCTGGAAGAATGGGGGCGCAAAGCAGTTGAGATTACCGATAAAATTATTCTGCCGGGGCCGTCGCAAATTAGTTTGTTCCAGATTGTACAGCAGTTTTGGGTATCCATTACAAAAGGAGCTGTCGATATCCGGGCCGGTGCTGTTGCATACAGCTTCTTTTTGGCGGTATTCCCAAGTATACTATTTCTGTTTACCCTAATTCCCTATATCCCCATTGATGGCTTTCAAAGCGAACTACTGCATTTATTTCGCGATATTATGCCCGATAAAATCTACGAGGTTGTTGAAAATACCGTACTCGATATTGCCATAAATAAACGGGGCTCGTTGCTTTCGTTCGGTTTCTTTGCAGCGCTCATTTTCTCAACTAATGGCGTAAACACTCTAATTAAAGCGTTTAACGAAACCGTGCACAGTCTCGAAACACGTAACTGGTTTGCAAAACGGGCAATTAGCCTCGTAATTGTAATTGTATTTAGTTTTCTCATTTCAATTGCAATCGGCTTGATTGTTTTCAGTGAAAAAATCATGTCGTTGCTCGTTTCTTCCAACGTATTGAGTAGCTCGATTACTATCAATCTTTTACTAGCAGGGCGCTGGATTGTTATTGTGGCATTTTTTTATTTTGCCACCGCTACACTCTATTTTTTGGCACCATCGCGTAAGTCGAATATGAAATTTTTTAGTCCGGGAGCCTCTACTGCAACCTTGTTAGGTATACTTACATCTTTGGGCTTTTCGTTCTATATTGATAATTTTAGTCGATACAATACATTATACGGCTCCATTGGTACGTTAATTATCTTACTTTTGTGGTTTTATATCAATGCATTGGTACTTTTAGTTGGGTTTGAACTCAACGCAAGTATTGCAAATGCCAAAAAGAACCAAATTCAAAAATCAATATCACAATGAAAAAAATTATAATACTCCTTGCTCTTTGCTTTCCGTTAGCGATGCTTGGGCAAAAGCAAATTCAACATGGAAAAGCGTCGTTTTATGCCGATAAATTTGAGGGCCGCACTACTGCCTCGGGCGAAAAATATTGGCATTCCAAGTTAACCGCTGCACACAAAAACTTGCCTTTTGGTACCGAAGTGAGAGTAACAAATTTGGAAAACAACGAAACGGTAATTGTGCGTATCAATGATCGGGGGCCTTTTGTGCAAGATCGCATTATCGACTTGAGTAAATCGGCAGCTAAAAAGCTCGATTTTATTAAACGTGGCGTGTGCAATGTAAAGGTTGAGGTTGTTTCGGAAGGTACGGTACAGGAAAAAAATACGGAGCCAATTGTTAAAGAAGCCGGATCAGGTGTAATATCCAATGCCAAAGGCGATCCGGTAAGTATGAAACCTCAATTCTACTCATTAACTGTCAGTAATTCGCGTCCGCTTGGGTATGGACTGCAATTGGCCAGCTACAAAGAGATGATAAACCTGCTTGAGCGTGTAAAAGGCATTCAGGAAACCCTGCGCGAAGAAATTACAATTCAGGTATCTTCTGTCAATGGAGAGAAAGTGTATCGCATTATTGCAGGGCAGTTCGATAGCCGTTCCAAAGCCGAGCGTTATAAAGAAAAAATCAGAGACAGTTTTCCTGGTTGTTTTATTTTTAAGTATTAATTTTTTGTTCAGCCCAAACTATTCCCGACTAATTATTTTGCCTTATGTTTATGGGCTAACTGATGTTTAATGCAAAAAAAATAATTGGATAAGTAGTTTTTATGCAGTAACTTATAGCAAGATAAAAACTCAAAATCATGGATAATATTTTGCATAAGTATCTCAGTGAGCGTGTTCGTAAAGAGCACGACCAGACTCAGGTAAAACCGGGTCCTGTTATTACGCTATCGCGTGAATATGGCTGCTATGCCGGCGAAATTGCCCATTTGCTAACCAATAAGTTAAATTTGTCTGTCCAAAAGAGCGATGGAGCCTACCAATGGCAACACATTGCCAAAGAAATTCTCGACGATGCCGCTCATAATCTAAAGACCGATCCTGGTCGTATTGCTCATATTTTTGCTGCCCGCGAACGTAGTTTTGTTGAAGATATGGCAATGGCATTTGCAAATACCAGATATGTACGCGATCCGCAAATTAAAAAGCTTATTGCACAAGTGGTTCGCAATTATGCCGAACAGGGGCATGCAGTTATTGTGGGGCGCGCAGGTTGTGTGCTGGCAGGTGATATTGAGCAAGCATTGCACGTGCGTTTGGTCGCTCCCCGCAAATACAGAGTGCAGCGCGTTATGACTCGCTTCAAAATGACTGAAAAAGAGGCCGGTGCACATCTTACTGAATACGATGGTTACCGCAAACGGTTCATGAAATTTTTTCGCGGCGATAAGCCAGAAGCCGATTTATTTGATGTGGTACTTAATCGTGGAACACTAACAACAGACGAAATTGTAAATGCTATTTATTTTATGGCCGTTGAGAAGAACCTTGTGTGAAATACTTTTTATTGCAATGGAGTTGCAGGTTTTGCATTGTGCGAATAAACTCATCTGAGGCATTTGCATGAATGGTGATAGGATTTTGAGTAAACGGATGAGTAAAAACAATTTGTGCTGCGTGAAGCATCATTGTTGTCATTTGCCACTTTTCTTTAAACAGCCGATTTTGTTTGTTGCACCCATGTGGTCTGTCCCCAATAATGGGGTGAAAAATATGTGCCATGTGCTTGCGCAGTTGGTGCATTCGTCCAGTTTCCGGCTGTAGCTCAACAAGCGAATAGCGCGATGTTTCAAACTTTCCAAAAGGAATAGGCAGTTCGCTTTTTACTATTGTGATAAAATGCGTGCATGCTTCCTGTACTTTGTTTTTATCGTTTGTCAACGCATAGTCAATTGTGCATTTTTCCTGCGTATGACCACGCACAATAGCGTAGTATATTTTTTTCACTTTGTTTTCTGCAAACTGCCTTTGCATAGCGCTGTTGGCTTCCGACGATAGGGCAAAAAGCAAAACACCGCTTGTTTTTCGGTCGAGCCGATGACAAGGGTACACGCGCTGCTGTATTTGGTCGCGTAGTAGTTGCACTGCAAATTCTCTGGCGTCGGCAGCATAAGCCGAGCGATGAACCAATAGCCCATGGGGCTTATTGATAGCCACGAAATGTTCGTCCTGATAAAGTATGTCCAGTTTCAATGGTCTGTGTTTCTATTTCAAAGCCACAATTGGCCATGCAAAACTACATTAGAAAGGTTAAAAAGCCCTAATTTTATTCATGAAATTGATTTTTCGACAATAATAGTCGAGATTCAAGTGTTTATGGAGAATATAATCTCCCGAAAACCTGAACTATTTTTCAGGTGGATAAAATGGGGGGTATTTTCAAAAAAAACAGCGAAAATTTTAAACGCAAAACTCAATGTTTTTGACAAAGATAATTAGTTCGTTTGCCATTTTTATTATTTGCACCAACAGCCTGATATCCCAAAATATTCAGGGAACTGTAATGGATGTTGAATCACAAAAACCGGTGCCATATGTACACCTTCTGAATAAATGTACTTATGAGCAGGCAGTTTCCGATATGGAGGGTCGGTTCCAAATTCAGGGAAGAATAAACGATACTATTCAATTCAGTTCTGTGGGGTATCATTCCGGTTATCAGGTTGTTTCAAAACCCGAATCGTTGGCAATTAAACTATTTCCGGTAACGTATAATTTAAAACAGATTGATGTTTATAGCAAAGATCCTATTCCGCAAATCTACCGAAGTGAGGTGTCGTTTGACGAGAAACCCAATCTGTTAGAAACGCTTGCGCATCCAATTTCGTTTTTGTACTATCGATTTAGTAAGCGGGAACGCGGCAAGCTCGAAGTTCGCAACTTGATGGAATATGAACGTAAAATGGCTAAAGTCAGTACAATTTATACGAAAGAGTTAGTGCAAAAACTTACTGGTTTTACCGACGAAAAGCTGGATGATTGTTTCCGGTTTTGCAATGCAAATATTGAATTGAGTGAAGGCGATGACGAGTTCTCGGTAAAATATAAAATACTTGAATTGTTGGCAAAATATCGGGAACAATAAGTCGTGTTTTAGCCCGAAAAATACATTTGCGTCACCGGAAAACTGCAAATTTTTGGCAAGTATGTACGAAAGTATGCATCTTTGTAAAAAAAATAAAATACTATGAGCGATAACGATTGGAAGAAACGATTAGGGGTAGTTTATTCTACCGGCGATAATTTCGATTACGAACAAGAACACGAGACTAAAGAAGATACACTACCCAAAAAAGAACAAAACCTTAAGGTGATGCTCGATAAAAAGCAGCGGAAGGGAAAAAAAGTTACGCTGGTTACCGGTTTTCAGGGATCGGACGACGATCTCAAGGTATTGGCAAAAGAGATAAAAACAAAGTGTGGAACTGGCGGTTCGGCCAAAGATGGTGAAATTATTATCCAAGGCGATTTTCGCGATAAAGTACTCGAATTTCTTGCAAAAGAAGGCTATAAAGCAAAAAAAGTAGGAGGGTAGCCTTTTCTCACTATTTTTTTTTGGGGGGGCGTGTTGCAAATTCAGGTTAACATTCCTGGTTTAATTGCTGCTTTAAGTTAGTTTTTATCAGCTAAGATGCCAAAAGTGGCTATACGCTGCGGGTCGCTAGTTGTTGACAATGGCTTTCCTCTGGTCTGCTCTTTTAGTTCCTTTAAAATAGGTTTCTGCGCACACCGCTGCGTCTCTCATTATCCTGAATTTAGCACTATCCACGCGTTTTCGGTTTCCCACCTAGGAGTTAGATCCGCGGGAAGAGAAGCAGTCCGTCTCAGGTTTTCGCTGCGTTGAATTGGAACAAATTAATTCGGGCATAGCTCTCGTAAACCAAAAAAATGCACCTTTTCGTATACACTAAAAAATCTTCAAAATAAGGTTCGGATCGGGGCAAAGCTCCATCATTTCTGCTTTGTTTGTCGGCGAGGCTACTCCAAAAAAGTCTCCTT
>JAQICA010000067.1 GCA_027858775.1 Salinivirgaceae bacterium
CTGAAAACAGTTATTTACGAAAGTAAACGCCTTGATTTTCAGAAAGGCCAAGCCTTGAACTTGAACTTTTCAAATCAAGCACTCAGAAAAGCAGGTAGTTTTCGTGCTGGCACTATTTACAGAAAAAATTCCTTAAAATGCGGATATCGTTTTTGAGAAAAGTACATTGACCCGGGAGCGTTGACTCGCAGTAAATTCCGGGCTCTGCCTTTTTTCTGCCAGCTGTTTTCTGAAGACGTTTCTGAATTCTATTTGCGGTCGAATTCGGCTCAAATTTTAAGTTGACCAAACAGTGTTGTTTTTCGATGTGGAAGATTTTGGCATCCACGGAAGTGAAGTTTCTATCCCGGGGAGGTGATGAAAACTAGTTAGTTGTAAATATAGTCAACTGTGCAAGCTATTAGTAAAATCGATATTAGCGTTTGTGTTTGTAGTTTGGATTTTCTTTTTTAAAGTCGAACCAATACTTTTTAATTGTAGAGCGTGCTTCTTTTCTCAGCAGTAGCAAACCGATAAGGTTCGGAATAGCCATAAATACTACCGTAAGATATGATAAACTCCAAATAATGGTGGTGTCGGTGAAACTTGCAAAAAAGAACGCTACTACGTATAATACCCGGTACCAAATTACATATTTCGATCCGATGAGATATGTTACTGAACGGTCGCCGTAATATGACCATGCCACCGCAGTACTAAATGCAAAGAGCATGAGTCCAATGGAAATAATGTATTGGCCATAATTCCCAAAATAGCTTCGGGTAAATGCTTCGGCAGTAAGCGGCGCGCTGTGTATTAACGATTTTCCTTTAATTAAGATTGTGCCATTTTGGTTATCCAAAACGCCACTGGTAATTTGCAATGTCCCTGTGTACGGGTTTTCGCCAACATATACCCGCACATTTTCAGCAATAGAGCGTGCATGTAGCATGGTTTGCTCTCCCGAAATGTGTCCTTTAGTCACTGTTAGTTTTCCGGTGTATGTTCCAATATCCTCGCCTTTAACCAGGTAGTTCTGTATTTCTTTAAAGTCTTCTTCGTTATCAACAGTATAGCTTTTGTCTAATACAATGAGGTCAGTAACTTGAAATTCATTATCTATTTTTTCTGTCCAAACACCCGAAGAAATCAATACCAGACCCGTAAGAGTGCAAATAACAATGGTATCGATAAATGGTTCGAGCAGGCCAACAAGTCCTTCCGAAACAGGCTCTTGTGTGCGTGCGCTGGCGTGTGCAATTGGAGCCGAACCTTGACCGGCTTCGTTGGAAAATAGCCCGCGGTTCACTCCATTGCTAAATGCAAACGCAAAACTGGCTCCGATAAACCCGCCCATGGCTGCGCTGCCATCGATAACGTCTGTAAAAATTGATAAGACGGTACTTCCCAGATTATCATAATTATATGATATAACAGCCAATGCTCCAATAATGTATATTGCTGCCATACCGGGTACTAATTTTTCGGTAACTTTGGCAATGCGTTTAATGCCGCCAATAATTACAAAACCTAAGAGTAGCGACATAACAGCACCTGTTATTATATGGTTTATGCCAAATGTGGCAAACACCGAGTTCGAAATGGAGTTTATTTGTGGTAAGCTACCCGATCCGAAAGATGAAAGAATGGTTGCTGCTGCAAAGAAACCCGCCAGCCATTTCATGTTTAATCGTTTGCTCATATAGTACATGGGGCCGCCCGATACGGTTCCGTCTTCGGTAAAATCGCGATATTTGTGAGAAAGGGTTATTTCAACAAATTTGAGTGTCATTCCAAAAAATGCCGTTACAAGCATCCAGAATAGTGCCGATGGGCCACCTAAATGAATTGCCAATGCAACACCAGCAATATTTCCGGTTCCTACAGTGCCCGATAGAGCTGTGGATAAAGCTTGAAAATGGGTTGTGTCGCCTTCGTCGCCTTCTTTGTCATATCTTCCGGTAACGATTCTTAGTGCATGCCGAAAGTAGCGTACTTGCGGAAATCTGAGGTATAATGTGAAAAATAAACCCGTTCCAAGTAAAAGGAATACAAACCAGGGATGCCCCCCAAGATAGCTGTGAAGTGTCAGAAGTAAATCATTTATTTGCTGCATAATACGCCCATTTCGGTTAAAACAGCTGTAAATATAAAAGTTTATGTCGAAAAAATGAGCATTTTTGTGACATCTAATTTTATAATAGAGCTACACTGGTTTTGTTTGCAATAGATTTTTTCTCTTTATTATGCAGTTTGTGAGTAGGTTACATTATTTTAATCCCACGTGTGAAATGGCTGTCGCCAATGGTTTGGTGTCTTGGCAACCTGGCAAAGTATTGCAGCAATTTGAGCGCGATCTTGCATTTTTGCCTTTATTGTTTGCCGATAAAAATGATGCGGTGGTAGTTCCCCATCAGCCCTCGGCTGAGTTTGAGCAAATAGTTAGCTGGCTGCCCGGGGCGCATGCAACATTTGTTCCGGCTGGTTGGTTAAAAGATGCTGAATATTGTAAGCAGTTGAAAGTCGATTTTTTAGATCCATGGGGTTGGAGCCCGGCAATGCACCATCAACTTCGACATTTAAAAGGAAAAACTTTGCAAGTATTTCGCAATTTGCCTGTTTACAATTGGGAGCCGCAGCATAGAGATTTTTATAGTCGCCAAACGGCACTGGCAATTTTAAAGAAAATGGTCGAGCAATCTGAACTACCATTTTTACCTCCCTCGCATCTGCCCAAAGTTGCTTTAACTATTGAGGATGTAGAGCGATATATGACCGATTGGAATCAGATTGTGGTTAAATCGCCATGGAGTTCGTCCGGGAGGGGAGTGCAGATTTTACGTTACGGATATCTTAATACGTCCAATAAACAATGGATTAATGCAGTGCTTAAAACGCAGGGATACATTATGGTTGAGCCCCTGCTTCATCGGGTCACTGATTTTTCGCTTCATTTTCATATTTCACCCGAAACTATCCGTTACGAAGGAGTCGGAAGGTTTGAGACCAACACCAACGGGCAATACGAAGCAAATATCTTGAATCCTGATGTTTCTGATATTCAAAACTTAGTGTCTTTAGAAAAGCTCTCGGCTCAATTACTAGGTGCTTTGAAATTTTTCGACATTCAAACCAGGTATGCAGGATATGCTGGCGTCGATTTGATGGTTATTCGATTGAATGGTGATTTATTAATCCATCCGTGTGTGGAAGTAAATTGGCGTTATAACATGGGAATTGTTGCCTTGCAGTTGCAACGATTGTTAGCCGATGATGTTAAAGGGAAATTTGCTGTGCACTTTTCGCCCAAACAGCCTTTCGGCGATTTTCACCAGCAAATGACCACGGAATATCCTTTAGAGTTTAAAGATGGAAAGCCTTTCCGCGGGTATTTTCCACTATCGGATCCAGCCAAGGCACACGCCGGAGCCTATGTTCTTATAGACAGGTCGTAAAAAAGCCCGGTTATCATTGTTCAGACCACCGGGCTTTTTGTTTTGATCCTATTTTACGAAGAAGAATTTTTTAGAAAGTTAATCGTACATTGAGCATAAATGTGCGTAGCGGTTGCGGAAGTCGCGAATTGTACCATCCTTGACTGCCACTTGCAAACTCATCAAGTTGTCCGTTTGCATCAAAAACAAAGTTTTCACCAGCCGATGCATCACGGTATCCCGGATGGAAATATTCGGTATCGAATACATTATAAACTTTTACACCAACGCTCAGGCCTTCTACGCCAATATTATTGTATGCAAGAAACGCATCGGTTACAAAATATGCATCAATTTTGTCGATTGGGTTACTTTCAACGGTTTCAATCTCATCAATCCAGCGATTTTGTAAACTTAATGAAAGGTCTTTCGTAAAGTTGGCCGTAATAATCGCTTTTATTTTTATTGGCGCCATGTTTCCGGTAGGATTCCACCCCTCGCCATCGTCGCGGTTTTCTTCAGAGTTGATGTAAGAAACATACAGATCGGCCCGCAAGCGGTGAATGAAGGATACCGGATCGTTCATGTACACTTTCCCGGCATATTCAACTCCCATCATTCTTCGTTCGCCCACGTTTTCTGCACCGGCAATTACGTCGTAACCCTGGTTGTAGAAAGCATTTATGCTATTGGAGAATTTTCCTTTTGCGTATGCAACAGAGGCTTCGTAGGTTCTGATTCGTTCGGGTTTTAAATCAACATTTGATAAACTACCTTGCCAGCCTCCATAAAGAATTCGTGCTGTAGGCTCCAGGTATGCCTGACCGTAAAATATTTTTGAAACCAATCCATCAATGGGCTCATAAACCATTCCGAGACGGGGGTTTAGTACATCACCGAAAATACTGTTTTTGTCGTAGCGTAATCCGGTAATGATGTCTAACTGTTCGATTGGCGTAAGTTTTAATTGGGCATAAGCTCCGTAATCCTGCATCATAAAGTGGTTATGTTGTGTAATTTCCCTGTTGGGTAGTTCGGGAAACGGATAACTAACCATGGAATCGGATGGGAAGAACGGACCATAATTTTCGTTATATTGCCCTTGCAATATTCGTCTGTCGTATTTTATACCTGCGTTAACAGAGAAGAGCCGATCGTGTGTGTAAGAGAAATCTTGAAAAAACGAAACCGATTGGTTTGTTGTTTGCCAATAACTGGCATCAACTCCACCACTATATCGTTCTAAAAACAGCGAGTTCGACGGGTGTCCGCTTTGGCGGTATTTTAACAATGTTTTTGAGTTAATCGGGTTGGTAGCCGAAGGCACTTTCAGTTTGGCCTCATATTTAGCAAAGTAGGTCATTTCGTCGAATCCCCAGCTTTCTGCATTTAGTACCTTATCCCCCGGCCATTCTGCACCATATCCGCTTTCGTACAAAAAGTTGATAAACCCCAGCGTTAATCCTTTGTAGTTCATCGATCCAGAGAGAAAATGCGAATTAATCGGACTTTGGTACCCTGTAAAACCGGTATTTGCAAATGGTCCCCACAAAGTGGTGTCGTTGAATAATCGGGCATCGAGTGCCGATGTTCGGTTGGAGAAATCGTACCCGTCGCTGTCGTAAAAACGGCCTGTAAAACTAATGTTTACATCGTTTATTTTTTTGTTGTAGTTCATGTCTGCAATTAAAGTGTTGTTATCACCGTAATGCATCGACACCGTAGAATTACCCTCTTTTTTTGTAATAATGTTTATAACTCCAGCAAAAGCATTGGGGCCATATATTGCTGATGCAGGTCCATAAACCACCTCAACTTGCTGGATGTTGGACAGCGGATACATTCCAAATAAGTTCATATTGTTACTGTACAGGTGGTTCATCGCAATCCCATCGATCATAAACAGCATTTGATCGCTGGTTTCTTTGCGGTAACCACGAGCATAGAGGTAATAATTGTCATCACCAAAGGCTCGTGATAAATCAAATCCCGGTAAATCGTTTAGTACATCGTAAAACTCAGTATAACCGCGCTCCTCAATCTCTTTTGCAGTGATAATAATAATTGTTGCAGGCGCCCTGCTCAACGATTCGTCAACGTTGGAGGCCGACGTAATGTTTATGTTCATTAGTTCCTCTAACGACATCTCCAGCAAATCGTCCTTGGCCGGATTGTCGTCGGTTTCTTGTGCGTGCGAATGCAATGCAATCGCCATAGCGAAAAATAGAATAAATAGTACACGATAAGTTTTCATAGTTGCGATTTTTTTGATTCCTAAATCATTTTATCTGGTTATTTTTAGTTAAGACAAAGTTAAATGTTTCGATAATCACATATATGCGTATATTTGCCTTATTTTGAGGAGTAAAAAAATTATTTTTACTACAGCTATAAAATGGTAATTCACATGTATGAAAATATTAAGAGGGTTTTAAATGTGTTAGATATTCTATGATTCTGTCACTTAAAGCAAACAATCCACCACATTGGGTGTTTGAACTGTGATTTTAAAAGATTATCGTTATGCCTTTTTTTACTAAAAATGCATGGCTATAGTATTTATTACAAAACGAAGAGATGCATTGCAACAATGACCAGCCATCTTTTTAATTAATGGAATTTAAAGTGTTTAGTAATAAGGTAGTTATAAAAATCCTATAAAATGTTAATATTTAAAAAAAATATTTGTGCTTGTTATTTTCAAATTGTACTTTTGAATGCAACAAGAGTATTTTAACCTATATAAAATTTCGTTTGGTCAAAAAATCAAAGAAAAATTGTCAACGGAATGTTAACCCGTAAATTACTTGAGCTTTAAATTGTTATCTTGTAAAAAAATCAGATTTATGTTGAACCTAAATTGTTTAAATTATGAAAAAAATTAGTTTTATGCTTGTTACCCTGTTTCTAGGGCTAACAGCAATGGCACAACCGGTGGTAGACAATGCCATAATTCCGGTTTCAGTAAACCTCAATTCAATACTGCGCCTCAATGTAACCTCGGGTGGTAATATTGAATTTACTGTGAATAATATCGATCAGTATACAAGTGGTATTGTGAATTCAGATAATTATGATACCAAGTTCACAGTGGCTTCTTCTGTTGATTTTAATGTCTTAATGTATGCTGAAGGTGGTTTTATGGGTACAGATGGAGCAGCGACAGCATTCGATGAGGAAAATGTTGGGTATATATTGGGAATGGACGCTGCTGCTACAGGGGTAGAGGCAGCAAATTATGATTTCATAACTTCTGCTGGTGATGGATTAAATTCAAATATGAATTTACTTAGTACGACTTCAACAACAGCAATTATTACAGGTATAGTTGGAGCAAGTGCTGGTAGTACGGCACAGAATTCTTTTATCATAAATTGGGAGTTGGCTACTCCGGAAGTAGATGCTGAAAGTAGTTTAGGGTCATTAATGTCACAATCAATCGTCCCGGATAGGTACACTACTAATGTATTCCTGGTATTAGAACCACAATAGTTGAAAAGGAATCGGAAAGCATGCACGCTATGTATGCTGCTATTTTATTTTTTATTGATTAAAATGAATCCGCTTTAAAAAAGGGCTTATATGATTTTCAGCTACTTTTTGCCCAAACCCTAAAGGGTGGAGTAGCTGAAAATCAGCAGCCCTTTTGGGACGGGGCAAAACTGATTTTCAGCGTTTGATAATCTAATTACCTTTTTAGACCGAACTCTTAAAAAAATAAACTTTTGAAGAACATATTGTTTATCTTGTTTTCTGTATTTTTTTTAGTGAGCTTAAATATGTCTGCTCAAAATACCACTTCGCGCATTACGGTGTATAAAGGAGCATCGGTGGATGTGTATTTTAATCAACTGGCCGATTATGACGATGGTATAACGCTCTCTGGCTATACTGAATTGGATATCTATTTTAATGAAACAGATGCGGGAGGCCTTGGAGTAGGAGATGGCTGGCAGTTATCTATAAAACCCGATGGACATTTGGTGTCTGTTTTTTCTACAGATTTTATAGATATAAACATTATTGAGATTGAAGTGTATGATGCCGTCGCCGCATCAACTACGCTGTATGAA
>JAQICA010000287.1 GCA_027858775.1 Salinivirgaceae bacterium
GACTAAAGTTTTGCTTCGTTTTTGGTCAAGCAAAAATGAAGGTTAGAATTCATCAAAGGTTAATAAACAAAAAGAATATTATGATTATTATAAGTTTCTGTTTAATATTAAAATTTAAGCTTTTTGTAGTCCACAATTTTATGAAGTGACCCCAAAAAAAGAGGTGGTTTTCGTGCCGGCATCTATTTAGAATGCTATTCTGTAGTTAAGGAACGACATTTGTAATAAACACCCAAAGGTCTTTTTTATGATAACGTATATTCAACAATTTTTTGTGTCGTTGTGGCAATTAACGCTTGAAATGTCGCCATACCTCATGCTTGGCTTTCTATTTGCCGGAGCATTGCATGTGTGGTTCCCACAGCATAAGGTTTACAAACTTTTAGGTAAGCATAACCTTCGTTCGGTATTCAATGCTTCGCTTATTGGAGTTCCATTGCCGCTTTGTAGTTGTGGTGTAATTCCTACGGGTATTTCGTTTCACAAGAATGGAGCATCGAAAGGAGCCGCTATAAGTTTTATGACCAGCACACCCCAAACCGGAGTCGATTCTATTTTGGTAACGTGGTCTATGCTGGGGCTGCCCATGGCCATTGTACGCCCAATTACGGCAATGGTAACTGGTATTGCTGGCGGATGGTGGGTAAATAAAGGCGAACAAAAACGAATAGACATCAAACCGCTGGAACAGGAACAAAACTCGCCTAAAAATCGTGGAATTTTGGCCATGCTTCGGTATGCTTTTATCGATTTTATGGCCGACATTGTTAAGTGGTTAGTTATTGGCCTTATGCTAGCAGCTGTTATCGACGTTATTGTACCCGACGACTTTTTTGGTACATACATGAGCAATCCGTTTTACGAATACTTGTTTGTCATACTGGCATCTATTCCACTTTATGTGTGTGCTACGGCCTCTGTTCCTATTGCAGCCGTTCTTATTTTAAAAGGTATTTCGCCCGGTGCCGCACTGGTTTTTCTCATGGCCGGGCCGGCTACCAATGCTGCTACCATTACTGTAATTGCCCAAACGCTCGGAAGATTAACTTTTATTAAGTACCTGACTACCATTGTGGCAGGAGCTGTTTTGTCGGGTTTGGTAATCGATCATTTATTGCCCGCAGAGTGGTTCGCCATTACCGATACAGGTCACATTCACGAACACACCTTATTACCTCAGTGGCTTACCTGGGGATCTGCTATAATATTAACCACATTAATTGTTTATCATCTTATGAAAATATTTTCTGGAAAGTTTAACAAATCATCGCAAAAAGTGCGTTCGGCCATAGCCGGTGAAATTCTTGACAACCCACAACTGAAAGTTGACGGTATGACGTGTAAACACTGCAAAGCAAGTGTAGAGAAACAAGTGCAGCAAATTGAAAATGTTGAAAGTGTGATTGCCGATGAAAAATCGGGTGTTGTCACAATTCAGGGAACTAGCATTCCAATTGATGAGGTTGCTAAACAAGTAGCCGAAATTGGTTATACATTTTCGGGCATTATAGATAAATAGACATAATTGTAACGGGGACGCTCCGTTAGTCGTCTGCATGTCTTCGCTTTTCGGCATTGGTAATCTCTTTTCCGCTCTGCTCATAGAAGCGCTAATTGTTTTTTATTGTCACGCGAATAAAACGCAGTCAAATGAAGGCTTTTTAATCTGAACGCATTAATTTTGCTGTTACCATTTGCGACGAAAAGCACATTTGCATTTCTGTCGAAGAGATTCCGTTAAAAACCGAAAATGAAGTACCCTTCCATAAATCTCATCCGGAAATTATTGAAAGCATCGCTCCCGGTGGTTTTATCAATGTTGTTGTTTTTATCGTGTATGGACGATAACCATTGGTCTGCGTCCGAAAATTATAACGAGCCGGAGCAAGGGGTCTTTATTGTCAATGAAGGAAACTTTATGTACGACAATGCCTCGCTTTCGTATTATTCGCCCAATAATTTAACGGTGCTAAACGAGGTCTTTAAATCTGCCAATGGCGCTCCATTGGGCGATGTTGCACAAAGTATGGTCATTCGCGATTCCCTGGGATATGTTGTGATCAACAATAGCGGAAAAGTGTATATCATCAACATCAACACATTTGAGTTTGTGGGGAAAATTACCGGATTGACTTCGCCACGGCATATGCATTTCATAAGCGATTCCAAGGCCTATATTTCAGACATTTACGGGAAATCTATTGCTATCGTCAATCCTGTTGCCATGTCGGTTACCGGACAAATCGATGTCGATAATCATTCCGGCGAATTTTACCAACATTCGACCGAGCAAATGATTCTACACCAGAAATTTATGTTTGTCAATTGCTGGAGTTACGATGATAAACTGTTAGTGATTGACACCCAAACGGATCAGGTGGTCGACTCTATTGAGGTAGGTATTCAGCCGCGCGCCATGGTAATGGATCGTAACGATCAGTTATGGGTGATTACTGACGGAGGTTTTCAGGGCAATCCGTTTGATCACGAGGCACCTGCGCTGGTGCAAATCGATGCCGATACACGCACTATTGTGCAGCGCATTTTATTCGATCTTGCCTCGTCGCCTGCCGATATTGCAATAAACACGAGCGGAGACACACTTTATTTTGTTAATGGCGATGTATTTCGGTGCTCCATAGACAATCCACAATCGATGGAAATTTTCGTCGAAACACCTTATCAGGGCAGTTATAGTCGGGGATTTTCTGCGTTGGGCATTGACCCGCATTCAAATGAAATATATGTAGCCGATGCCATTGATAACAGTCAACGCGGTAGTGTATACAAGTATTCGCCCAAAGGTCGGGCGACCGACACATTTAAAGTGGGCATAATTCCCACTCATTTCTGCTTTAAACGGTAATTTTTACGGATCAGTTGAAAAGGTTGAGGACTTTTTTCACCAAACTTTTTTTCTTAAAAGTATTGGTTAATTATGCTTTGACACATTTAAAAAATTTGATTTGACGATTTATTACCACTTTTGCGAACCTATTTTGAACGAAGAAAAAATTAGCGTCCCTTCATAATAGCTAAACCCCAAATTGTGCGATTCTCGCCCACGACAAAGAAATTGTAAGGCTTTCACATCGCCAATTCGGTGAAAAACCAACAATTTCTAAGTCGGGGTTATCCCTAAGTAAAGCGCTTTTTCACTACGTTCAAACCGCTCAACTTAGGTAAAACCCACTATGAAAAGTGGCCGATATGTCGACTGGCATTTTTTGGTGGTTGCTCCATAATTGTAACGGCTTTATTTTTATGCCAATAAACGAATACGTGCCGACAACTAGTGTCGGATGCTTTTTTAAGGTAATATTTTCCTACTCTTTCTAGTTGGTTTTGAAAACCTGTTTTATAATACTTTCCTAAATAATTCTCTATTCTAATCCTTTGTAAATAAAACGTTCAATAGGTTTATTACAATTATTTTATGTCCCGCAAACCACACTTCGACATTTTCTTTTGGTAGAGTAATCGAAAATAAATTACCTTTGCCGCATCATCGGTTTCAAAAAAGCGACAAACTTGTCGTTGGAATTAAAAGGGAATGCCGTGTAATTCGGCAACAGTTCCCGCTGCTGTGATCCTCAGTATTACGGATCGGCCACACGCCACTTTTCTTTGCAGAAGAATGGGAAGGCGCCGAACCCCGGAGGAGAGTCAGAAGACCTGCCAGTGAAGTAACAGATTCGCAGCCTGCGGTGAACAGGAAGTCGAACATACTGGTTTAATGGCTATCCACACAGTATCGTCTGCTGCAATCTAAGTTTTTTATGAACCAAAACAGGCAGCAGAACCATGAAAAGTTCACTTCTTACAATTCTTATGGTGCACCGTTTTAGTTATAAGTTGGGGATGCTTGTGCTATGCTTGTCTCACTTGGTTTTAATATTTATCAATTAACTTAAACCACTTACGATGAACAAGTTTTACTCATTTTTGCTCGCACTTTTTTTACTCGCAAATGCAGCTCAGGCACAAGATAGCTACCTAGCATCTGTCAACGGATTTGTAACTACCGACATACTTGTCAATTACGATATGCTATCGACATTCGACATTTGCGATGGCGTTTTTTATGGGCACACGGGCGATACTATTATTGCGCTCGATATGGCCACTGGAAATGAATTGACAAGATACGGCAAACCAGCCAATTACCCTTCATACCCCGGTTTTGTGTACGTTAATCCGTCCAGAAACGAAATTTGGGCTGGATTTACCGTCTCCGGAAATAGCGACGACCGTATTTACCGTATCGATACCGAAACAGGCGTATGGCACCAGAAGGCAACGCTAACCGGTAATTTCGATATGGAAATTTTTAATGGACACCTGATTGTTGATGGTGCCATATATGGCGAAGAAAATGTTTTTTACCTGCTCGACACAACAGGTAGCAACAATCACCGTCCAATTATTCAAGCCGTTGGTAGTTCAGCCGGTTTTTCAATGGATGAGACAGGGAACTTGTATTATGCCACATCTACATTCGATGAAAATTCGCTTGTAAAATGGAACGCAGAAGATGTTATGGCGGTAATTGACAATGAAGATTCCGAACCACTGCAAATGACCGACGCCGAAAAATTATCAGACTTACATGCCGGAGCCTACGATTGTGATATTGATGATGCCGGAAACATTGTGTTCAACATGAACGATTACGCCTCCGATAAGGTTATGGCCATTTGGAATACTGCATCCGGCGATGGTTTTAACTTCGACACATTGGCTTATACTTCTGACGATATGGACTGGCTTACAATGATTAAAACAACCGGAAATGTTCGCAATACAGGTGACGCTAACGGCGCTTGTGTTTTATCGTATGCCCGTCCGGTTGCAAAAGTACAGGGCACGAACCACGCTCCGGAATTAATTCAGCCTTTTGCCACAACTCAAGAAAGTGCCGGGGCAAACGATATTTCACTAGACTTAACGGAGTATTTTACCGATGCCGACAACGATGAGCTTAGTTTCACAGTTCAATCTGTTAGCAATTCTAATGTGCTCGAAGCGACTATTTCAGGTAATATGATGACAGTTAGTCTACTTGATGCCGGACAGGCAACTATCACCGTTGCAGCTAACGATGGCGTGGCTGAAATTTTCACCACGCTGATTGTAGGTCTTCACCACGAAATCACAGACGATTATCGGGTTGCGAATCTCGAAGATTTGAGTTTGGCAGATGAAAACTACTGGAATGGTTCCGAAGGCGAAGGCTATTTCCAAACAGAAAATGTGATTTTTGCAAACGAATACAACACTGAATATGGCTCATGGAGTCAATGGGCATATTCCAATGTTACAGATAACACCACTCCCGGATGGGCAAATCAGTACAGTGCGATTACAGGCGCAGGCTTTGAAGCCGATGAGCCCGGGAGTGGCACCTATGCTGTTGGATATGCTTCGGCATATGCGCCGCCCATGGTAAAATTTGCCGACGATAAAGCGCACACAGTGAAAGGTTTTTATGTTGCCAATAGTACTTATGCGGCTCTGGCTATGATGCATGGCGACAGCTACTCCAAAAAGTTTGGTGGCGAAACGGGCAACGATCCCGACTGGTTGAAGCTTTCTGTTTGGGGTCTGCACAATGGTGCGAATACCGACACGGTTGAGTTCTACCTGGCCGATTATCGATTCGACGATAACGTGCAAGATTATATTTTGCAAACCTGGCAGTGGGTAGAGTTGAGTGAACTCGGATATGTCGACTCCTTACAAATGATGCTAAACTCCAGCGATGTGGGCGAGTGGGGAATGAACACCCCGGCTTATTTTTGTGCCGATAACTTCTATATTGGCGATGCAGAAAATAGCATTGAGGCTTTCGCCGATGACGTTGATTTTCAAGTATATCCGAATCCGGCAACCGACCACATTTCCATTAACTTTCCGGAGTATTCCCGGGGCAAGGTCACTATTATCGATGTATCAGGAAAGGTTGTAATGCAAACTAAGTTCGCAACAATTAATCAAAAAATTGATGTTAACTCATTGTCGCCTGGCCTGTATATGATTCAGGTTCAGACGGGTAGTCAAATAAAAACGAAACGAATAATAAAACAGTAAAACAATGAAAAAAATTATTCTAATTAGCTGTTTTATTGCATTTTGGGCAAGTGCTCAATCGCAATACATAGCCGAAGTATTGGAATATAAACCCGCTCCGGGGCAGCTCATTAACGAGTCGCCCTGGGGAGTGGCCTCGTCGGCAACAAGCATTGTGGGTGGCGTAACTGGAACTTTAACACTTGGTGCATGGGGCGGTTATGTTGTGTTTCGGTTCGACGAGCCGGTTCAAAACCATCCCGAAAATCCGTTTGGGGTCGACTTTACCATATTTGGAAATACCTTGCCCGATTGGAGCGAGCCGGGTGTTGTGTGGGTAATGGACGATGAGAATAATAACGGTGAGCCTGATGATACCTGGTATCAATTGGCCGGAAGCGATTATTATTTTTCCAATACGAAAAAAAATCATGAAGTAACCTACACGAATCCGCAGCAAGCTACTTCTGCAAATGTTCCGTACACCGACAGCGATGGGCTTTCGGGTTATATTTACAGCAATTCGACACACACGCAGCCGTACTATCCTTTGGCTGAAAACTTTCCGAATATTCCGGAAGAGAGTTATACGCTTTCGGGAACACGAATTTTCCCGGAAGTAGATAGCACCACATTTATGACCAAAGTGTACAAACGTGCTTTTGGTTATGCCGATAATCAACTCCGCGGCACCGAACCGTGGACGACGCCCGATAATCCGTACACAAACGAAAAAGAAAATGCCGGCGCCGATGGGTTCGATATCAGTTGGGCCGTAGATGCAAACGGAAATTATGTGGAGCTTGACGAGGTTCATTTTATAAAAGTGCAAAACGGAATACTCGCTCATGGCGGATGGCTTGGCGAAATATCTACCGAAATATGCGGTGCCGCCCGGGTTATTCCCAATGCAGCTATTTCGGGACGTGAGAAAATAATTGCTTTGCGCGATTTGCCATCCATTATTCATCGGCATACGGTGCAGTTAGAAGCGCTGGCATTTGATCGTGGCCGATTAATGGAGGGCGCTCAACTCGCGTGGAACGTCGATATGGACGGTGCATCCATCAACCAGGATGGACTATTGCAGCTTACACAATCGGGAACGCTGACTGTTACCGCTGCACTGGCTTCAAACCCTGAAATATCGGCCACAGCCACAACCACCATAGATTTGGGAAGTGGAATAGCCGAAAATACTGCTCTACAGTTGGACGTATTTCCTAATCCGGCTGCTGATGAAATAAATGTACATGCAACAAACGGCCAATTACAAATTTTCAATGCGCGTGGTCAGTTAGTGCAGTCTGTACGCCCTGGAAAACAGCCAATAGGTATTTCGCATTTGCCCAAAGGCTTGTATATTTTACACCTGCGAGAAAATAATGCAGTACGAACTGCCAAATTGATAAAAAAATAGCCGAATAATGGTTTCATTCGGAAAGATGCTTCGATATGCTTTATGCATAATGGCTTGTTTTAATTACTTGATTTCCTCCTCTCAGGGTATTAAGGACTCCCTGTTCCTGATTCCTGAGGTGGAGGTTTCAGGTTCGGGCATCTTTCAAAAAGAGAGCGCCGGAACCAAAACCACAACAGTCGATTCGGTTATTTTGTTAGAAAAAATTAATGTGAGCATTTCGTCAGTATTGGCTGAAAATACTTCGGTTTTTATTAAAGATTACGGAAGGGGTGCTATGGCTACGGCTTCTTTTCGGGGTACGGCTCCATCGCACACACAGGTTACCTGGAATGGCCTTGGAATTAACTCGCCCATGCTGGGTATGGTCGATTTTTCTCTAATTCCGGTTTATGTGGTCGATGATATGAGCTTGCAACACGGAGCGGCATCAATTGCCTCACAAAGTGGAGGATTGGGAGGTCTTATCAATATTGAAAATCGTGTAAACTGGAAAAATCGCTTTAGCGGACGCTATTTTCAAGGCGCAGGCAGTTTTCATACGTTCGATGAATTTGGGCAGGTGAACGTGGGAAACAGTAAGTGGCAAAGTAAAACAAGGGCGTATCATAACTACTCCAAAAACAATTACGAATTTCTAAATAAACATATTTTGCCCGAGCCGGAATTGCAGCGAAACGAAAATGCTGAATTTGGTAAGTACGGGTTTGTACAGGAGGTGTACTTTAAACCGCTCATACAATTGCAGACTTCGGCAAAAATTTGGTATCAAAATGCACAACGATCAATTCCTACAGTTACTTCCGACGAAAGCGACGATGAATCGAAGACAAAACTCAATCAACAAACAGATCAAACATTGAAGGCTGTGATACATGCGGATTACTACAGCGACAATTATACTGTGCGGGGGTTTACCGGCTTCGATGTGCAAAATCTCGCTTATATAAATGGGTACACCATTAACGATGTAGAGAACTTGAATACCAATTCAGGAAGCGAAATGCAAAACTTTTATAATAGTGTAGAAGTCGAATTGCGCATTTACGAAAAGTTGTTGATCAAATCAGGGGTCAAACTGAACCGTTTCGATATTTCATCACACGACAGTGTAACAAAACTGGGCTATGGTGCGGTGCGAAATGAACAATCAGCATTTGTGGGCGCATACCAGGAAATTGGTTCCCGGGTGCAATTGTCGGTGAATTTGCGTCAAGATATAGTGGATAAGAGGGTTACTCCATTAATTTGTGGCATTGGATTAAACTATCGGCCGCTGGCAGAGCGAAACCTCCTTTTTAAAGGCAGCTTTGCGCGTAACTTTCGTAACCCCAGTCTTAACGATATGTACTGGCAGCCGGGCGGCAATGAAAACCTAAAGCCAGAAAAGGGTTACACGTGGGAAACCGGCATGTACTATTCTGCCGGGAAAGAAGCCTGCAAAATGGAAACCGAGCTTACGGGCTACCACTCTACTATTAATAACTGGATTATTTGGTTGCCCGGTTTGCAAGGATACTGGATGCCCCAAAATCTGGAGCGAGTGGTTTCGAAAGGCATAGAGTTTATGCTGAAAACCAGCTGGCGATGGAATAAAACACAATTGTATGTAACCGGAAATTATGCATTTACACATACGACCAGTCAAGGTGAAATGCTTAATACAGAAGATATTTCGCAGGGAAAACAATTACCGTTTATACCACGACATTCGGGAAACTTGTTTGCCACCATCGAAAATCGAGGGTTCTACATCACGTTTCAGCACAATTCATATAGCGAACGCTCTCTCCTGTACACTAACGATGCTACTCACACACTTTACCCCTACCATTTGAACCACGCATCGTTTGGTAAGCGGTGGAAGTGGAACCGTTTTACCTTCGATGCCGAACTGAAGGTCAATAACCTATTCGACGAGTTTTATCGGAGTATTCTCAATCGGTTTATGCCCGGCAGACATTATTCCGCAATGATTAAGGTTACATTTTGAACTAAAAAACCAAACCCACCGCCCTTTCAGGGCTCTTTCTATTCATCGTACCTTTACCGCGGGGCGCTGCCCTGGGCTTTTGCTGTCATCCCTTCGGGCTGTTTGTACGTGCATCTTTTTGGTATAAAAACCAACGCAGAGTAAGCATCAGAGCAGGGCAACGCCCTGTTAATTTGGACGATCCATGAAGATTGCCCTGAAGGGGCAAAAGCAATTCCCGACGAATGAGTGTAAAAAAATACCATTTTGTTGTTCGTAAATGGTCACTTATACTGTTAAACGGATTTTAACACTTGTCGTTTCATCCTGATTTTGTGCACCTTACGACAATTGGCATGCAATTCGTCTATATAAAAGCGTAACGAATGGAATCAATATCCATCTTACAAATGAAACCCAAAGTTATTAACCCTTAAAACCAAATATTATGAAAACCTTAAAAACCATCAGCGCAATTGTAAGTTTGTTCATCGTTTTAACATTGACAACACAAACAACTAATGC
>JAQICA010000088.1 GCA_027858775.1 Salinivirgaceae bacterium
ACAAAATCATATTTTAATTTTTTCAACCCATTTTAGTCGACATTTGCTATTACAGTTTTTTTGCACGTATGCTACTGGCAGTGTATTTCGCAATTATTGCAACGCGATAATTCTCCGCGTAAGCGTTTGTTTACAAGATCCTGAATACGGTCGGCCAATGGTTTTACTTTAATTTTTTCAATTATTTCAAATGCAAATGCATACATCAGAAGCAGTTTTGCTTCTCGCTGATTGATGCCTCGTTGTTGCATGTAGAATAGTGCATCTTCGTCAATTTGTCCGGTGGTTGCTCCATGGCTGCATTTTACATCATCGGCATAAATTTCCAGTTGCGGACGGCTATTAGACGATGCATCGTCGGTTAGCAGTAAGCTTTTGTTGCTTTGGTAGGCCTTTGTTTGCTGTGCATCGGGCTGCACCATTATTCTTCCTGTAAATACGGTTGTGCTTTGATCGTCGAGCACACTTTTAAAGAATTGGTTACTTGTGCATTGAGGCGCCTTATGATCGATGTAGGTGTGGTTGTCCACATGCTGATGACGGTCGGTTAGGCTTAGCCCCGAAGCATCGGCGTGTGCACCTTCTTCAAGCAACGAAATATGCAAGTTATTCCGGATTAATCCACCGTGTAAACTAATTGTGCTGATGTGGAAAGTTGCGTCGCGGTGCACATTGCTGTATAGCGAACAAAGCTGCGACGAGTCGTTATGTTGATTCTGTATGTTGTAGTATTCAAGTTGTGCGTTTTGTTTCACTACCACTTCTGTCACGCTATTGTCGAAAAAGCGCTCTGCACTTAGCGTATGGTCGCAAATTACAATTTGGCTTTGTGCATTTTCATCGGCAATAATGAGGTTGCGTTTGTGTGTGAGCAGGGGTTTGTCGCCCATTAAAATATTGACAATTTGTATGGGTTTTTCAAAAACAGCATTTTTCGGTATGTAAATAAATAGCCCATCTACGGCCAGTGCTCCGTTGAGCGAAGTGATACCGTCGGTTTTGTCTCCCATTTGCTTGAAAAGGTGCGCTTTTACAAGCTTTGGGTATTTTTCGCTCATTTTTGCCAGCCCTCCAATAATGGTGCCTTCCGGCAAATTTTCCGCACTGCCCTGAAACTCGTAGAACCGACCATTAATGGTGAGTACTAAATCTGTATCGAGATTGGGCACATCGCAACTGAAAATATTGCTGATATCGATCGGAAGATTTTCTTCCAGTTCAGGGAGTTTCCAATCCATATTGTAGAGTGGAAGCAGGTTGGTATATTTGTACGCTTCATTTTTTAGCGTTGGCAAGCCCTCTTTACCGAAATTTTGTTGTGCTTCGCTGCGTATACTATTGAGCAGCAGGCTCGAATGTTTTTGCACATTTTCGAGGTTGTCAGCAATGAGCTCCTGGTATTTAGTGTTTAAGTCTGACATAGTTCTGAATTAGTGTTGTTCGTAAAATCAAGGCGTTCCGCTAAGCGGGATTACTGTTTTTCAAAATTGAAGTAGTGCGGTTATTGGAGTTTTCTTACGCACACTACTCAGCAATTTCTTTTTTTATCCAGTCATACCCATGTTTTTCCAGTTCGAGTGCCAGTGATTTATCGCCCGATTTCACAATTTGCCCATTGTACAGAATGTGAACCACATCGGGCACAATATAGTCTAATAAGCGCTGATAGTGCGTAATAACTATGGTAGCATTATCTTTTGTTTTGAGCTTATTCACGCCGTTGGCAACTATTCGCAGTGCATCGATGTCCAGCCCGGAGTCTGTTTCGTCCAGAATCGATAGTTTAGGCTCAAGCATAGCCATTTGGAATATTTCGTTCTTCTTTTTCTCTCCCCCGCTAAAGCCTTCGTTTACACTGCGGTTAGTGAGTTTTGAATCGATTTCTACCAATTCTTTCTTTTCTCTCAATACTTTTAGGAAGTCAGACGCCTTTAATTCGTCCATTCCCCGGTGTTTGCGTATCTCGTTTACAGCAGTGCGCATAAAGTTTACCATGCTTACACCGGGTATTTCTACCGGATATTGGAAACTCAGGAATAGTCCCTCTTTGGCTCGTTCGTCGGCTTCCATTTCTAGTAAGTCGTTGCCTAAGAACTGAACCTCGCCATCTGTTACTTTGAATATGTCGCGACCGGTTAAAACCGATGCCAGTGTACTTTTTCCAGATCCATTGGGACCCATAATAGCATGCACTTCGCCCGGTTTAACTTCCAGGTTTATTCCTTTTAATATCTCTTGTCCTTCTATAGAGGCGTGTAAATTTTTTATTGATAACATGTCCGTGTGTTTTTCTGTTTGTATTCTTGTTTATTATAGATGTATCCTGACTGAAAAGTGCGTTTTAACCAACACTTCCTTCCAGGCTTATTTGCAATAATTTTTGCGCCTCAACAGCAAATTCCATGGGAAGCTTATTGAGTACCTCTTTGGCGTATCCGTTTACAATCATTCCGATGGCGTCCTCGGTTGATATTCCGCGCTGGTTGCAGTAGAAAATTTGTTCTTCGCCAATTTTCGAAGTTGTAGCTTCGTGTTCTACTTGTGCCGAGTTATTATTTACTGTAATGTACGGGAAGGTGTGGGCACCACATTTATCGCCCAGTAGCAGACTGTCGCACTGCGAAAAGTTTCTGGCGTTTTCGGCACGTTTAATAACTTTAACCAATCCACGGTAGCTGTTCTGGCTTTTGCCTGCCGATATTCCTTTCGAAATAATGGTACTTTTCGTGTTTTTCCCCAGGTGGATCATTTTCGATCCTGTATCGGCCTGCTGATAGTTATTGGTTACGGCTACTGAATAAAATTCGCCCACAGAATTGTCGCCCATCAACACACAACTGGGATATTTCCAGGTAATGGCTGAGCCTGTTTCTACCTGTGTCCACGATATTTTAGCGTTTTTACCTTTGGCTAAACCGCGCTTGGTTACAAAGTTAAAAATACCTCCTTTGCCTTCGCTGTTGCCCGGATACCAGTTTTGTACAGTCGAATATTTTACTTCGGCATTGTCCATGGCCACAATTTCTACAATGGCCGCATGCAATTGGTTTTCATCCCTCATTGGAGCTGTACAACCTTCCAGATAGCTCACGTAACTCTCGTCGTCGGCAATTATGAGTGTACGTTCAAACTGGCCGGTATTGGCAGCATTAATTCTGAAATAAGTAGAAAGCTCCATAGGACACCGCACGCCTTTGGGGATGTACACGAAGGAACCGTCGGAGAATACAGCAGAGTTGAGTGCTGCAAAGTAGTTATCATCGGGAGGTACAACCGAACCCATGTATTTTTTCACCAAATCGGGGTGTTCTTTTATAGCATCGCTAATGGAGCAAAAAATAATGCCCTTTTCGGCAAGTGCTTCTGTAAATGTGGTTTTCACCGATGAACTGTCCATTACTGCATCAACCGCAACTCCTGCAAGCAATTTTTGCTCTTCGAGTGGTATGCCCAGTTTGTGGAATGTTTCAATGAGATCGGGATCTACCTCGTCCAGCGATTCGTACTTGGGTCCTTTTTTCGGTGCGGAGTAGTATATTATGTCTTGAAAGTCGATCTCAGGAATCTTTAGGTGAGCCCAGTGCGGCGTTTTCATCTCTTTCCATTTGCGAAAAGCACTTAGCCTGTATTCAAGCATAAATTCAGGTTCGTTTTTCTTAGCCGAAATTTGCCTTACGGTTTCTTCTGTTAAGCCTTTAGGCAGTGCGTCGGCCTCTATGTCGGTATAGAACCCGTATTTATAATCACTTTTCGTTACTTCATCCAGTATTTTATCTTGTTCAGTGGCCATAAGCCTTTGATTTTATATTAATTTAAACTAGTTCTAAGTTACAAATTATATTCCAAAGCAGTTTTAAAACGGCTTGCTGTTTTGTCTGCAATAATCATGACGGTTCTTAATCTTGTGACATAAATGGGCGTTTTGACACCTTTTTATACTATTCGTTGCCAATATGTCGTACATTTTTATCGCCTGCTTCTTAATGATCTTCATCATTTTTTAGTGCTGCAAAAATAATAGCTTCTGTTCAATTAAAATGTAATATTTGGTACAAATAAAACCCTGTTTTGTTGAACAAAATCGCTGTTTGACGTTGTGGAGCGTGTTAATGAGCAACGGTTTTGGTTTATACCTTTCAGAAATGAAAAGAAATCGGATGCGTAGTTATTTTTTTAAGATTTTATGTCACAAAGAACTATCAATCCATTATTTTTGCAGAAAAATGTATAGGGTATTATTGTTATAGACAACTAAATATTAAATAGTGCTTGCCCGAAAAGTCCAATTTCTGCGTTACGCCCTTTCTGAAAACAGTTATTTACGAAAGTAAACGCCTTGATTTTCAGAAAGGTCAAGCCTTGAACTTGAACTTTTCGAATCAAGCACTCAGAAAAGAAGGTGGTTTTCGTGCTGGCACTAAATAACTATTTGTTTGTAATAATAATTACGTAAGGAACGTACGTTGGTATATTAATATGATTTACAAAGTAATGATAAAAAAATCCTATGAATACAGAAAATTTTGATCATAACCTGACGGATAATACTTCGTCTAGCAATAGGTCGAATCTATTTTATAATATTACACTGGCAATTTTAACACTAGCTGTTATTGGGCTGGCTTGGTTGTATTATATTGAGAAAGAGAAGAATAGAATTCAGGTTGTGGAGAATGTAGAGCTGAATCAGGCAAAAGATAGCCTGGAGTACAATCTTGAAAATATGATTGCCGAGTATGAATCGTTGCAAACAAATAACGATGCTGTAAATCAGGAGCTTTTGGAAGAGAAAGAGCGTGTAAAAAGCGTACTGGAAAAACTACGTAACGAGCGTACATACAGTCGTTCGAAATTTAAAGAGTACGAAAAAGAATTGGGAACATTGCGTAAAATTATGCGAAGCTATATTGTTCAAATCGATTCCTTAAATCAGAGTAATATTGCGTTGCGTAAAGAAAACAAACAAGTACGAACTCGTTACAGATCTGTAGAAACACAAAACCAGGAGCTGTCGGAAAAAGTTGAAGAGGCATCACGTAAAGTTGAGGTCGCTTCGGTTTTGCGTGCAATTAGCGTATCGGCAGAAGGATTAAACAAAAATGGGAAAGAGCGTAGTCGCAATAAGCAGATCGATAAGTTCAGGGCTTGTTTTACCATTGATGAAAATCGAATTGTGGAACCGGGTACGAAAACCATTTACATGCGAATAATAACTCCGGCCGATTTTGTACTTGAAAATCAGCAGCTCGATTCTGTGATGGTTAATGACACCAAAATAATGTATTCGGCAAAACGCGACCTGGAATATGCCAATAAACCCATCGATATGTGTATTTACTATCAGGTGTACGAAACATTGCCTGAAGGTGTTTACGTATTTGAACTTATACATGGCAATAACATTATTGGATCGACCAGTATGGAGCTGAAAAAGTCACTTTTTTAATATGATTTTAATTACCGGGGGAACTGGCTTTGTTGGTGCTCACCTTACATATCATCTTGTAGCCGGAGGGTATTCCGTTAGGCTCCTTATTCGCAATCGAGAAAAAATTAAAGCTTTGGCCGATACTTTTCGGTTTTACGATCGGGAGCTCATGGAATTTGACAATTTGATTGAATTTTGCGAAGGCGATGTTTCCGATATTTATAGCCTGAAAGAAGGGTTGGGTAATGATACGCGAATGGTTTTTCACTGTGCCGGGCTTGTTTCGTTCTCTGCCAACGATAAACAAAAATTATTAGACGTTAATCATTTCGGAACCAAAAATATGATCGATGCATCGCTTGCTGCCAATGTAGAGAAGTTTATTTACGTTAGCAGCATTGCGGCGTTGGGCGATTCGCTCGATGAAATGGTTTCGGAGCAAAATCATCAATACGAAGTCGAACGGCATTCATATTACGGTATTTCGAAACGCAAAGGTGAACTGGAAGTATGGCGAGGTACACAAGAAGGTTTGAAAGCCATTATTGTGAATCCTACCGTAATTGTTGGACCCGGGCAGTGGAACACCGGAAGCCCGCAACTGTTCAAAACGGTTTGGAAAGGGATGCCTTTTTACACAAAGGGTAGCACTGGTTTTGTCGATGTGCGCAATGTAGCCCAATCGATGATTAAACTTGCATTTAGCGAAATCGAAAACGAACATTTTTTATTGAATAACAGCAACCTGGACTATCAGCAGTTTTTTAACCTGGTAGCCGATAATTTGAATGTGAAGCGCCCCAAATACGAGGCCTTACCATGGATGATGAATTTTGCTGCTGCACTGTCAGGCCTTTTGGGGCATATTACGGGAAAATCATCTTCGATAAACAGACATTTGGCCAAATCGGCCGTAACGCAAACGGTTTACAATAGCACGAAAATTCGATCTGTACTGAAAACCGATTACGAAAGCATTGAAGATGCTATTGCATTTACAGCATCTTGTTTTAAACAGGATCGTGCTGTTTAGTGTCGTACAAATATAAACGGCAGTATCGTGCCTTGGTTTGGTTATTGTAATTTATGGTTTGCCGAAAATAATTTTATAAAATAGTATATTTGCGTAAAGGAATTTCTATGAGCAATCCCGACAAACAAATCGTAGATTTGATAAAAAAGCATCATGTGCTAACACTAGCCACTTGTGTGGATAACCATCCATGGTGTGCCAGCTGTTTCTACGTCTGGTTCAGTAGCGAAAATGCCTTTGTTTTTACAACAGATAAAAGTACATCGCACGGCAAGCAGGCTATTTTGAATGAAAATGTAGCTGCTAACATATATCTGGAAACCAAGGTGATAGGCAAAATACGTGGTTTGCAGGTATCTGGAACATTGGAACAGCCTACCGGAGAACTGCTCGAAAAAGTACGAAAAAGATATTTAAGACGTTTTCCATATGCACGCCTGATGGAAACTACCATGTGGATACTATACCCAACAGTGCTGAAATTGACCGATAACAGGTTGGGTTTTGGAAAAAAAATAATTTGGGAGAAAAACGAAAGTTCAAAATAATACGAGTACTATGACAGAAAGAAAAAAGCTGACACCGTTATCAGAAGTAGGAGAGTTTGGACTGATAGACCATATCAGTAAACATGTAAAGTTGAAGAATAATGAAACGATAAAAGGTATTGGCGACGATGCCGCCGTGATGAGCTACGGAGAAAACCAAATGGTGGTAACCACCGATATGCTCATTGAAGGAGTACATTTCGATTTAATGTATACTCCTTTGAAACACCTGGGTTATAAGGCTGTTGTGGTGAATCTTTCCGATGTTTTTGCAATGAATGCTGTGCCCAAACAAATAACAGTCTCGCTGGCCATGTCTGGTAAATTTACACTTGAAGCTATAGATGAGTTGTATTCAGGTATTTACGCTGCATGTGAGGCATATAATGTCGATTTAGTTGGTGGCGATACCACCTCGTCTGTTACTGGAATGGCCATTAGCGTAACAGCTATTGGTGCAGTAGAGCCGGGGAAAGCGGTTTACCGAAACGGTGCCAAAGCAAACGATTTGATTTGTGTCTCAGGCGATTTGGGAGCTGCTTATATCGGACTGCAACTGCTGGAGCGCGAAAAGGAAGTTTTTAAATCGAACCCCAACGTGCAGCCAGAGCTTGAAGGCAACGACTATATTTTGCAGCGTATACTCAAGCCCGAAGCCCGCGGCGACGTAGTTGAACTTCTTGGCAGTAAGGGAGTTATTCCAACCTCGATGATGGATATCTCTGACGGTTTATCATCTGAACTATTACATATTTGCAAGCAAAGCGAGTGTGGATGTCGCATTTACGAAGACAAAATCCCAATCAATGATGCAATAAAACCAATGTCCAAAGAAATGAACATTGAACCGCTTGTTGCAGCATTGAATGGTGGTGAAGATTATGAGTTGCTGTTTACGATCAGCCAGGCCGATTATGATAAAATAAAAGATAATCAATCGGTAACGGTGATCGGTCATATTACCGATAAAACAAGTAATGCGTTTTTAGTGCCAAAATCAGGAGAGGAAATTCAGTTGGTTGCACAAGGCTGGACTGCCTATAACCCTGATTGAGCGATTGTGATTCACGAAGAACAACAAAATTGATCAGATAAACTTAAATACTATTTTGCCATGGAACATTTAGTAAGAAAGCTACTATTCACAATGGCTGTTATTACAGTCATAGTAAGTCAAAAGTCGTGCTTAAACGACGTTACTTCTGCCAGTGGAGGAGGGCGCGAAGGCGAAGTTGTGGTTGTTCTCGATGAGAAATTTCAGGATTCCAAAGCCGGGAATTACATCGATACCGTATTAAGAGCACCATTTTACGGATTGCCCCAGTACGAACCCCTGTTTAAATTGTATGTTATTCCATGGAATGCTTTTAGCAACACTTTTAAATCGTTTCGCAATATTGTAAAAGTACGCATTTCATCATCTGTCGCCGAAAATAAGGTTACGGTAAAACGAGCCGGAATGCAAACCGTGTTTCATTTTAAAGCAAAAAACGAATCGGAATTTGTGAAGCTACTAATGAAAAACAAACAGCAATTGGTTAGTTTATTAAACTATTCGGAAAAAGAATATGCCAAATATAAAATTAAGCGAGGTGTTGATAAGAACCTCAGAACAAAAATTCTGAATACACATCAAATAAAGACAACTTTCCCTGACGGGTACACCATGCGTCTTGACACCACAAATTTTGTGTGGCTTTCGTATGAAACCAATCAGTTGAGTTCCGGTATTTTTATTTATTATTTCGATTACGAAGACTCTGCAACTTTCACAAAAGAATATTTGCTTTACAAGCGCGATTCACTTCTCAAAAAATACGTGCAAGGTCCGTTGGCCGATAAGAAAGAAACATACATGACCACCGAATATAACTACATTCCACCAAAGTTTACGGAGCTGATGGTCGAAAAAAAGTATTATACAGAAACCCGGGGCTTGTGGACAGTTGTCAATGATTTTATGGGAGGCCCGTTCCTACAGGTAGCCTACCTGGATCAGGGGCGAAACCGCGTTGTGGTTTTCGATGGTTACGTTTATCACCCGTCTGGAAATAAACGTAAATATGTAAGACACCTTGAGGCTATGGCTTATATGATGGAATTGCCGAAAACAGCTGAAAATGGAGAATAAGTTAGCAGTATTAAAAACCATACGCTCCTTAAATTCACTGAAAAACTGGCTTGTGGATGCCGGATTGGTGGAAAAAGTATTGGAGCAAATTGAAAAAGATTTTGCACAGTTTGGGTTGTCTGTCGATATACATGCCGACGATATTATCGAAACCATGCAGCGTCATGTTGACAACCTACTCCACACCAATTATCAGCAATTGCAAAACTTGCTTTACAGAATCGATATTCATGAAAAAAAAATGATAGAACTACAGCAACTTGAGGTGGCCATGCCTGAACGCGATGTAATAACGTTGCTGATTATTCAGCGCGAAGCTGAAAAAGTTTTCTTTAAGGAATTTTATAAAACGCGGTAGTTTCTTAAACCGTTTCCATTATTAAGTGTGTAACTTACTAAAGGGGCTAAACAATAAAGCCTCTTTTGAGTTTTTATTGAAAAGTCAAAAGAATGAGTAAAAAGTTTTATTTAATTGTTGTTTCCCTTGTTGCGTTATTGGGAATTGGCGTTGGAGCTATGGTGTTGCTAACCATGTTAAAGCCCGACAAACCGAAAGCTAAAATTCCGGAAGCAACACGGTATGTGCGAGCCGCAGAAGTGGTTTATTCGGACTTGAACACATCGGTTATAGCCACCGGGCGCCTTTCATCGATCGATGAAGTTTCGTTAAGTAGCGAAGTTCAGGGCGTATTACAAGCCGGAGTTGTATCTGTTTCAAAAGGGGAATCGTTTAAGCGCGGCGATCTGTTAGTGGAAATTATAAACGATGAGTTGGTCTACAGTTTGAAGGCACAAAAAAGCCGGTTTATGAATACGTTGGCCAATGTATTGCCCGATTTGGAACTCGACTTCCCTGATGCTTACGCCCTTTGGAATACGTTTTTTGAAGAGCTCGATGTAACCGAACCACTTGACGATTTGCCACCGATTGAAAATACCCAATTAAAGACTTTTCTGGCTGCACGAAACATTCTTGCCGACTATTACTCCATAAAAAGTACTGAGGCTCGTATGGCCAAGCATAAAATATATGCACCATTTACCGGGAGTTACACGAGTGAGAATTTGCAATCGGGTTCGGTCGTTAACCCGGGAGCTGTAATTGCTCGGATTATCAATACCGACAGCTACGAAATTGAAGCTTCGGTAGAAAAAGATGAGGTAGGATATCTTAAGACCGGAGCAAAAGTTACAGTTATTCCCGATAGGGCTGGCGCCGAAAACATTGAAGGTAAAATATTGCGAATCAGTAATTTTGTTGATCCGCAAACACAAACCGTCCCTGTTTTTGTAAGTGTAAAAAACAGCAAATCACCGGTGTATGCAGGCGATTATTATCGTTGTGTTTTCGATAACATTGTGGTGAAGAATGTTTTTGAAATACTCCGCAGTGCTGTATTTAACCATAACGAGGTTTTTGTCATAAAAGATAACCGCCTGATTAAAAAAACTGTCGATGTGCAGAAAGTGAACCAAAAATCGTTGTTTTTTAATGGCATAGGAGAGGGGGCTTTGGTTGTTAATGAGGCTCTAATCAATGCAACCGAGAACGAAAAAGTAGAAGTATTACCCGAAAATTAAAGGCAAAGAAAATTGTATGCGATATTTAGTTAAACAATTTGTTCAGTTCCCTTTTTATGCCAATATAGTTATTGTGGTATTGCTCGTAGCAGGAGTGTTCAGTTACATGAGCATGAAAAAATCGTTTTTCCCCGAACGTAATTCACGCGAAATTACCATATCTGTCTTCTACCCGGGTGCATCGCCCGAACAAATGGAGGAAGGCGTCACTACACGTATTGAACAAGCTATACGCGGAATTATTGGCATCAAGGAATTTACAAGTACCTCGGCGGAAAATATTTCCCGTGTTCAAATTACAACTACCGGCGAGTATGATCTTGATGAAACATTAATGGAGGTGAAAAATGCCATCGATGGTATAAGCTCATTTCCCACAGCTGCCGAGCGCCCCATTGTTTATAAACAGCGATCGGTGTCGCAGGCCATGTTCGTGAGTTTGTCAGGCAAAACAGATGTGCTGACTTTAAAAAAATATGCCGACAAAATTGAGGATGATTTTTTGGCATCAGGTATTGTTTCGCAAGTGCAGATTTCCGGTTACCCCAATCTGGAAATATCTGTCGAAGTGAGTGAGGAGAATCTGCTCCGCCACAACATTACAATGGCAGAAATAATGACTGCTATTGCACAAACCAACCAGGATGTAGCTGCCGGAATGATAAAATCGCCCGAAGAAGAAATTTTAATTCGCGTGCGCAATCGCTCAGTTGATCCGAACCAAATTGGCGACATCATTCTAAAAGCAGGTAGTAATGGAGAATTTATTCGCATTCGCGATGTGGCCACTGTTAAAAGAAAATTCGAAGATGTTCCTATCCAATATACATTAAATCGAAACAAGGCCGTTTCGGTTTCCATCCAAAAGCTGCCTGAAGAAGATTTGGAAGAAATTACCAACTATGTGCGCGACTATATTGAAAAATTCAATGCTCAGCATCAGGATATTAGCCTCACCGAAACTTTTGGTTTTTTAACCGTGTTACAGAGTAGGCTCAATTTGCTCTTTCGTAATGGAGGTATTGGATTGTTACTTGTTGTGTTTACACTGGCATTTTTCCTGAGTTTTCGGTTATCGCTTTGGGTTGCATGGGGTATTCCGGCTTCCTTTTTGGGTATGTTTGTATTTGCCGCTATTTACGGCATTACCATTAACATGATTAGCTTGTTCGGAATGATTCTCGTTATTGGTATTTTGGTTGATGATGGAATTGTAATTGCTGAAAATATTTATGCCCATTTCGAAGAAGGAAAAAGACCGAAAAGAGCCGCTATCGATGGAACGATGGAGGTAATGCCGGCCGTGGTAACCTCCGTTGCAACTACCATCGTGGCATTTTCTCCTCTGTTTTTTGTACGCGAAGGCGGGTTGGAGTTCATGTTTGAAATGGCTTTTGTTGTGGCGGTTAGCCTCGCCTTTTCATTTTTCGAGGCCTTTTTTGTGCTACCGGCACACCTCGGTAATCATCGGGTACTGAAATCATTAGAAGGAAACGGACTTGGGCGTCGGTTACGTCGGCAATTCGACAGAATTGTGTTTTTTATGCGCGACCGCATTTATGGCAAGGTGCTTAGAATTGTGATTCGTTGGCGTTGGTTTTTTGTGTTCTCACCCATATTCGTCATTCTTATTACTGTTGGTTTGTTGCGGGGAGGAATTATAAATGTAACATTCTTTCCTCCGGTTGCTTTCGATTTTTTCAACATCGATTTGGCCTTCAAACCCGGTGAGGGCGAGGCACAAACAGTCGATTACCTCAAACGGTATGAAGATATGGTGTGGGAGGTAAATAACGAGCTAAAAGAGGAGTTTAACGATTCCGATGATTTTATCACATACACCTTCCTTAATGTAGGATCGGCATTTAACGGAAATGAGAGCGGTAGCCATTCGGGAAATATTCGTGTTATTCTTCGCGATATGGAAGGTGCTCCAGTAAATTCGTACGACATTATTAATCGTATTAATGAGAAAATTGGATCCGTTCCCGAAGCCGAACAATTTGCTGTAGGTGGCAATAGCCGTTTTGGGAAACCTGTTTCAGTTAGTTTGCTTGGTACAAATATCGAAGAACTCACGGCGGCAAAAGACTTTATGCAAAACGAACTCCAGGAATTCTCCGAACTCAAAGACATCACGAATAATAATACCCCCGGCAAGCAAGAAGTGCAGTTGCAACTGAAACCAAAAGCCTATTTTTTAGGTTTAGATCAGAACTATATTGCATCACAGGTACGCCAGGCATTTTTTGGCGGACAGGCGCAGCGCTTGCAAGACGGAAAAGATGAGTTGCGTGTGTATGTACGTTATCCGAAAGAAGATCGTATGGTACTCGGACAACTAGAAGATATGAAAATCAAAACTCCTTCGGGATATTATCCGTTGGGAGAACTGGCCGACTACGAAATTGCCAGAGGACCGGTGAGTATAAAACGGTACAACAGTAAGCGGGAAATTCGCATCGAAGCCGATACCAAAGATCCTCTCGAACCCGTGCCCGATATTATTGAACGCATAAACCGCGAATTGGTGCCCGAATTAAAAGCACAATTTCCGGGAGTTAGCCTTGAGTACCAAGGGCAACAGCGGCGTAGCTCAGAATCAATTGCCGAGGTGCAAAAATACTACTTACTCGCATTTTTAATTATTGTACTCATTCTTATGCTGCATTTTAAATCGGCAGAACAGGCGATTATTGTTCTTTTGATGATCCCACTAGCGTGGCTTGGAGCTGTTTGGGGGCATGGCATCGAAGGTATTCCACTTTCCATGCTCAGCGTTTGGGGTATGGTTGCCGTATCTGGTGTTATTGTCAATGATGCCGTGGTTTTCCTCGGAAAGTTCAATCTGTTTTTGCTTGAGGGGCATTCATTTAACCATGCGCTCACAAAAGCAGGCTTGGTGAGGTTCAGGCCCATTATTCTAACTACCATCACCACCACGGTAGGACTTTATCCGCTAATCCTTGAAAACTCGTTTCAGGCACAATTCCTTATTCCAATGGCTGTTTCGCTGGCCTACGGAGTTTTTATTGGTACCGGATTTATATTGATTTTCTTCCCGGTACTTATAGGGACGTTAAACGATGTACGTCGGGTTGTATTTTGGGTGCTTAGTAAACGACAAAAAATGCACTCTGCAGAAGAGGTAGAATTTGTAATTTTGCATGAAAAGAAAAAAATTCAATAAAATTATGGGTATTTCAAAAAAATATATATACTTTTATAGTCTCATAGCTGTTTTCATTTGGATTGGTGGTTCCGGACCAGCCCTTGGTCAGGAACCACTTTCTTTTTATGATGCTATCTCTAAGGCACTTGAGAATAATTACGACATCCGTATTGCTGAAAAAGAACTCGATGTTGCACAAAATAACAACACACCGGGAGCTGCAGGTATGTGGCCGTCTATTACTCTCAATGCCAATCAGCGCAATCAGTTTGCCGATCAAAATAAACCAAAATCACAACAAACCTTCTCCAATGAAATAACTCCGGGAATTAATCTTAATTGGTTACTTTTTGGAGGATTCTCAGTTCAAATTACCCGCGAAAAACTTTCTCAACTTGAAAACCTTTCCGAAGGAATGCACTCCTTAATAGTTGAAAACACCCTTCAGGCCGTTATTCTGTCCTACCAGAAAGCCTTGCTTGAAAAAGAGAAGCACGAATTAACGCGCCAACTCATGCAATTGTCCGTCGATTTATGGAAATATACCAGCAACCAGAAAAAATATGGCAATGCCACTACCTTCGACGTCCAACAAGCACACACATCATACTTAGAAGACTCCTCAAATTATATTTTGCAGGGCGTAAATTTTCGCAATGCTTTGCGCAATCTGAATTTAATTATGGGCGAAGAACCTACAAAAGCATATGCCTTGAGCGGTACATTTGAACCCATTTTGGAAGATATGAAACTGGCAAGCATTATAGAACAAGCACAATCAAATAATCAAACGCTAAGAAATCAATTCATTAATCAGTCAATATTGGAAACCGACGTGCAGCTGGGAAAGAGCCGCATGTACCCAACATTCTCGTTAAGTACCGGCGTAAACTACACCTACGGATCTACTAAAATCGATGATTTGACTCGTTCTGCTTCCGATCCGCTCATGGTATACGGAAATTTCTCGCTGAGCTTTAATATTTTCGATGGCGGAAATGTGCGACGTAGCATCCAAAATGCAAAAATTGATTTGGAAAAAAATCAGCTCCAAACGGAGCAAATGCACAATCGCATAAAAATGCAATTATCGGCTTCTTACGATTTGTACAATGTGCGAAAACAATTATATGCTGTTGCCGTCGAAAATGAACAACTCAGACAAATAAATCTCGATTTGGCCGATAATAGCTTTAAGCGCGGAACCATTAACTCGATTAATTTCAGGCAAGTACAACTCAATTATCTCAATGCATCGTTAGGCAGGCTTCAGGCAATTTATAACCTAATGGATGCCTACACCGAAGTGATGCGCCTTTCGGGCGGCATTTTACAGGAGTTCAACGGCATTGAAGAGTAAGGGTTTACGTTGTCTTTGCTATTTTTTATGATTTTAAGACCCATAATAGCCACTGTTCTCTTTCTTTTTAGCAGACTTTATAAAGCAAAAGAAAACATAGGATTACCTTTATTTTTGTTGCGAAGTAGCTGTACGTGCGTTTAAACAGATTTTGACCCCGACTTGGTTTAGCCGAAATTTCGAATTCAAAAAATACGCCCTCCTTCATCGGAGTTATCTATATTGCAACTCACTTTTATCCACAGAAAATACGAATATTTTCTTACATTTGTCTGAAAGATTAATTCGAATATTTTTTTTAATATGGAAAGAGTTGTCAGCGGAATACGATCGACAGGAAACCTGCACCTTGGAAACTATTTTGGAGCCATTCGCAATTTTGTGCGAATGCAAAACGATCATGAATGTTTTTTCTTTATAGCCGATTACCATTCTCTCACTACACACCCTACACCCAACGATTTACACAGTAATGTGCGGCAAGTGCTGGTTGAGTATTTGGCAGCGGGTATCGACCCCGAAAAGGCTACCTTGTTTGTTCAAAGTGATGTGCCCGAAGTGGCCGAACTTACTCTTTTGCTAAGCATGAACGCCTATGTTGGCGAATTGGAACGAACCAGCAGCTTTAAAGAGAAAGTACGGAAAAACCCCAATAATGTAAATGCCGGACTGCTTACTTACCCTGTTCTGATGGCCGCCGATATACTTATTCATCGTGCCACAAAAGTGCCGGTAGGTAAAGATCAGGAGCAACACCTTGAAATGTGTCGGAAATACGCCCGTCGGTTTAACGGTTTATATAAAACCGAATATTTTAAAGAGCCTGAACCATTTAATTTTGGCCAGGATCTGTTAAAAATTCCCGGACTCGACGGTACTGGAAAAATGGGAAAATCAGAAGGGAATGGCTTGTTTTTAGCCGATTCGCCAAAACAAATTCGCAAAAAAGTAATGAAAGCTGTTACCGATTCGGGACCTACAGAACCAAACTCTCCCGTTACTGAGCCCGTACAAAACCTATTTACCATTATGGATGTAGTTTCGGAACCCGGAACGTTACAGTTTTTTCAACAAGAATATGCCAACTGCACCATTCGGTATGGCGATTTGAAAAAACAGCTCGCCGAGGATATCGTGCAATTTGTGGAGCCGATTTATAACCGTATTCAGGAATTGTCGGCCGATAGCGACTACCTTCAAAAAATTGCACGCATGGGTGCCGAAAAAGCACACGAAAGCGCGGCTAAAACAGTGAAAGAGGTGAGAGAAATAATTGGTTTCAAAAAATTTTGACCTTAACGACGATTTTATTAAGTTTAGCCAATACAAATATTGACCTAAAAACCAATACAGTATAATTAAATGCATTATGCAATTGTGAAGGAAAGCTGGAAAAGATAACGGATATACAAGACTACCGGAAATTGACCATACGCAAATGCAGTTAATTGAACAGGAACTTTTACATAAGTTTTATTCGAATGAAATTAAAATTGCGGTTAAGACATAAGATCCAGCTCATTATCACATCTATTTCTGTGGTTGTTTTTACGGGTGCTATCAGTTACATTTCTATTAAAGACCGGCAAAGCGCCTACGAAAACCAAACAAACCTCATAGAAGCACAAACCGAAAAGTATGCCAACGAAATAAAAGTGCTTATTAATGAGGATTTTGCTGTGGTGCGTACATTGGCATTGGCATTTAAAACTTTTCAGTTTTACGATAAAGACGAATACCAACAACTGGTTAACCGAATTTACGATTTTGTGTTTTCTGGAAACCCTGAATTTTACCAGCTTTGGGACAGTTGGGAACTAAACGCAGTTGATTCTACCTGGAATAAACCAACAGGAAGAATTAGCAATACCCGCTTCCGCGAAAAGGGCGAAGTAAAGAGCAC
>JAQICA010000075.1 GCA_027858775.1 Salinivirgaceae bacterium
GGTGTGTACAGCAACAAAATTTCAAGAACAAGCCTTGTTCATTATGAAAACAAAGGCGTTTATTTAAGTAAGTAACTATTCAAAATAAACATCCGGCAGTTATTCATTCTACTTCGACAGATTATGGTTTTTCGCCTTTTTTTGGGGGAGAAAGCCGAAAAATCAACCCATTACCTTTAGAGTCAAGGTTAATCAGGAATGATTTTGGCAATTTTTATAAATGAAGTACAATTACCGATTTCTTACGCACTCTATTTAAAAGTATCAGCCAAACGCTCCATGGTATTCTCAAGTACAGAACGCGGACAACCAAAATTCAACCGCTGAAAACCACTACCACCTTCGCCAAACATAGCACCCCCCGACAATCCTATACCTGCATCATCAACCAATCGTTTTTGCACCTCGCGATCGCTAAGCCCCAATTTTCTAAAATCGAGCCACATGAGAAATGTCGATTCAGGCAAATAGGCCTCAACACCTTTAATATTTTCATTGATGAATGAATACACATAATCGCGGTTCCCTTCCAGGTAAACCAGCAGCGCTTCAAGCCAAACGTCTCCTTTCTGATAGGCTGCTTTTAGTGCTTCCAATCCAAATGGATTCGTCAACCCAATATGATAATTATCGAGCATCTGATTGTATGTTCTTAGTATCTTGCTGTTTTGAATAACTACAATACTTGTAGATAAACCAGCCAGATTAAATGTTTTGCTGGGTGCCATACAAGTTATGGTATTCTCTTTCGCATAAGCAGACACCGAGGCAAAAGGCGTATGTGTGTGACCGGAAAAAAGAATATCTGCGTGAATTTCATCGCTCACCACCATAATATTATTTTTTTCGGCAATGGAAGCTAATTTTGTAAGTTCATCTTTAGTCCATGAACGCCCTACAGGGTTATGCGGATTGCACAAGAACATCATGCGCGTGTTGTGGTCGATGGAACGCTCCAAATGCTCAAAATCCATTTTGTACGAGCCATTCTCGGGAACAAGCGTATTGTTGAGTATTCGTCGACCATTATTTTCGATAGATGAAAAAAACGGAAAGTAAACCGGCGACTGCACAATAACCTTATCGCCCGGCTTGGTAAATGCCAGCATAGACATAACAATAGCCGACACTACGCCCGGCGAGTACGAAATTTCATTCTCTGCCACCTCCCAGTTATATCGACGCTTTAACCACTTTTGAGTAGTAGCGTAATATTCAGGGCAACGCATAGTGTATCCATAAACATGGTGTTGCGCCCTTTTTCCAATTGCTTCAGCTATTTCAGGCGCCACTTCAAAATCCATATCCGCAACCCAAAGTGGCGTTACATCTTCAGTTCCAAAAATTTTAGATCGTGCATCATATTTAATGCAACTGGTATGGGTACGGTCAATAATTTTATCGAAATTATAGGTTGGCATGGTGTATTTAATTTTTTCAACTGTTAATAAAAAGATTTAGAAATACTTACGGAGCGATCCCCACGAATAAAATGGCGGAGTTATCATATCAGAATAGCACATAAGTTTTTTTTACTAATACCTTCCCGACTGGTTAAGCAAAAGCAGCAACGCAAAATTATTACGGTCGTTACCGTATACATTGGCTTGCGCCGGATTTTCCGGCATATATATACGACCGGCAATAGCTACCCGACCATCGGCCAGTAAAATTCCGGAAGTTAAATCGCTATTTGTAGGTAAATTTTCAGCTACGTCTTTGGGCATTTCCGAATCGGGCTTATCGTTCTGTGAAAAAACATGTGCATAAATCTGCTTCAAGTTATTATCGATTAAAACATACTTTCCTTTAGTAACCACTCGCTCTTTATGAACCATTACGCTTGAGCCGTAAAGAACTATTTCTCCATTTTCTTTCAAAACAAATCCGTTTCCACTGATATCGAGAATAACATTATAGCTTACTTTTTTTCCATCCGCATCGAGTTTTAGGATACGAGTTTCGTTTGTCCCCATTGACTCTTTACTATAGCTACACATGTAAAAAAAACCTCCATCGTCGGCTTCCTTTATATCCTGCGCATAGAAATTGTCGGGTACCGGAATATTTACACGCCACTGCGCAACGCCTTTTGAATTGACCTTATATAAAACAGGAGAAAAGTCTGATAAATCATCTGTATACTTTTTGCCAAGCACCATCATACTTCCATCAGAAAGCTGAATAATATTGGACGCTTCTTCATTTCGGTCCGATTTTATTTTCTTCGACCACTGCACTTCATCTTTTTCTGCATCGACCTTTATAAGATTGATATTGTAACGATTATCATTATCCATCCGGGTTTCTGCAAGTACAAATTGATGCATTTCAATATCTGACACATCGTTTAAAATGGTGGAATATACCACATAATCACTTTTTTGCCGTACAATGTCTCCTGAACTCTTAAGCGTAGCCCACCAAGGAGCAAAAATCGGTCCCTGCCGAACACTTCCAAAAAGCTTCACATTTTGGTTATCCGTTATGTAAATACCATTCAAATCGTAAATATGCTTTTTATCAATAATTTGGTCCATCAATAAATTACCCCGCTTATCGACCCTACAAAAGTAGGGCACCGACTGCTCATAGGAAGCTGTTGAAAGTTTTCCGAGCAAATAGATCTCCTGATTTGGAGCTTGTGTAAGTGCTACAAGTTTATTATTCACGAAGGTACCTGAGGGATTAGGATAATAAAACAAGCCCGTTTGCCCCTCACTTTTATTAAAAAAAGCAACCAGCAACAATAAAACAAGGCTTATACGTATCGGAATTGTTACAATATTTTTCATCAGCATCCTCTTTTTAGTTTAATGGCTATTCGTTTTTCAACCGAATTTCCACCAATATGATTATTATATAATGTCGGAACGTAACAAATTTAGTCATTTTCAATAAATTCCATCACCTTCTTCACCATATTTGTAGAGCCAATAATCAGTGGAGTACGCTGATGAAGCGTATTAGGTTTCAGATCTAAAATACGATTGGCTCCGTCTACTGCCATACCACCGCTCTGTTCAACAATAAATGCCAAAGGGTTCGCCTCGTATAAGAGACGCAATTTCCCGTTAGGTTGATCTTGTGTTGCAGGGTAGAGATAAATTCCACCATTCAATAAATTTCGATGAAAATCGGCAACCAAAGAACCAATGTATCGTGCTTTGTATGGACGTTTTGTTTCCGGGTCTATTTCCTGCACATATTTAATGTAACGTTGAATGGACTCATCAAACTTGCGCATGTAACCCTCGTTGATTGAGTATAAGGAACCATTTTCAGGTATCACCAAATTGGCATGCGACAGGCAAAATTCACCAATCGATGGATCGAGCGTAAAACCATTTACACCTTTCCCGGTGGTATAGACAAGCATGGTAGACGAACCGTAAATAACATATCCGCCGGCAACCTGCTTTATTCCCTCCTGCAAAAAATCGGCATTTTCAGCCAGATGTCCGCGCTGGGAAACCCGTCGATAAATGGAAAAAATAGTGCCAATGGAAACGTTAACATCGATATTGGAGGAGCCATCAAGCGGATCAATACATACAATATAGTTTCCGTCTTTTGCCAATATTGAATCGAACGTGACAATGTCATCAACCTCTTCCGATGCCATTCCACACACTTCGCCCGACGCCCGAAGCGCATGAATAAACTGCGAATCGGCATACACATCGAGTTTCTGCTGCGCCTCGCCCTGAGTATTAATTGTTCCTACATCGCCCAAGACATCGACGAGTCCGGCCTTGTTCACCTCCCGATTAACAATTTTAGCCGCCACACCTATGTGGCTTAGTAAGCGGGAAAGTTCTCCGGTGGCGTATTTAAAATCTGATTGTCTACGAATAATAAATTCGTTAAGTGTAATTCCCAAGTAATTATCCATGATTCATATTTTTTATTAACATGAAAAACAAACACTTAAAACAGCTTCAATGTTTTCATTAAAAACAAACCTACAAAAAAAAACGGTTGTTTAGTTTAGAAATACTGCCAACAAATAGTATTTTGCATTTTCAACAATTAAAACAAACTACCTTCCATATGATTATATACAAATTTGGTGGGGCTTCAATAAAAGATGCAGCTTCAGTAAAAAAAATGGTTCAAATTGTACAAGCTACTCAAGAACCGGTAATTATTGTGGCGTCGGCCATGGGAAAAACAACCAATAAACTGGAGAGCATTCTCAAGTTATGGTTCGACAAACAAAATTTTGATGATGAGTTGAAAACCCTCATTGATTATCATCAGCAAATTATTGCAGAACTATTCGACAATACAATCCCCGGTAATCTTAATAGTTTGTACGGCGACTTACTCGACACGCTTCGAACAGCTCCCTCGCTGGACTACAACTACGAATACGATCGAATAGTATCCTTTGGAGAGCTATTCTCAACCAAAATTATTTCAGCATACTTTAATCGGCTAAAAAGCCTGAACGTGCGTTTTATCGATATTAGAAAAGTGATTATTACCGACAGAAATTTCAGTAATGCATCAGTTATGTATGATTTAACCAAACGCTTTGCTCTGGAAACGTTTGTTTTTAAAGAAGCATCAGTATACATAACGCAAGGTTTTATTGGCGGCACAACAAACAACCAGACCACAACGCTGGGGCGTGAAGGTAGCGACTACACAGCGGCTATTCTGGCAAATGTGTGTAATGCTCAAAAAGTAGTGGTTTGGAAAGATGTTCCGGGCATTATGAATGCCGACCCAGCATGGATGCCCGATGCTCAAAAAATTGAAACGCTTACTTACGATGAAGCCGTTGAACTTACATATTACGGAGCAAAAGTCATTCATCCCAAAACCATTAAACCCATTCAGGAAAAAGCAATACCACTCTGGGTAAAGTCTTTTTTAACACCTGAAAGTAAAGGAACACTCATCTCGGGCACTACTGCCTCGCAATACGTAAAACCCGTTTACATACGAAAATGCAATCAAATGCTGATTAGTGTCAGGCCGCTACAACCTGGTTTTATCAGCCAAAGTCACATTAGCATGCTTTTCGACCTAATTACCGACTTACAAGTAACAGTTCACTTAACTCAAATGTCGGCAGCTACGTTTACCATTTGTATCGATTATAAAAAAGAAATTGCCGAAGCTATTGTTGGAAAATTACAAAACCATTTCCACGTGCGATATAATACGAACACAGATTTAATCACCATACGAAACTACACGCAAGACAGCATTGAACTTATTAACAAGCAACGCAAAATGCTTATTGAACAAAAAACGAGAAAAACGGCTCAAATAGTGAGTATCAAGAATGAAGATACCGATCCGGCAATGGAAAAAATTTAATCGGGAATTTCAATAAAGTGGAAAGGAACATCAATAAGTTCAGAATAGTAGCGCCCTGATTCGAACATATCCTCATCATCACTAATATATTCCCAGAGAATTTCAACCTTAAAACCATCGGCATATGCCTGATTAATTGTTTGAATAAGTTCGAATAATTTTTTCGAAGTAGCGGTATTATAATATTTTAAAGAAACACGCAGGGTAAATTTTGGAACATTCCCAAAATCGAGATCGTTCAACCATTTTAAAACTGGCATATAAACCACATCAACGTTTTCGGGAAACGAACTGCCTTCAATAGACAGCACCCCGGTTTCTTTGTCAAAACCTATGTAAGGTCTTACTTTATCTGCTTGATTGAAAATCATATAATCAATTAAACCTCAAATATAGAATTTTAAATGGTTGCAACCAACCATGGTAAGATTTTTATAGCTGTCGAATTATTTAATAGTACTGGCAAAATAAGCTCCAATCCATTGAGCAAAAATTTCGTAGAATCTATACTTTCTCAACAAACTCATAAGCTTGATTACGAAGACGTGTAATAAAACCTACTTCTTTAATGGCATCGGTAATAGTATTTTTTTCAATAACCCTATCATTGCCTGCACTCGACACTACATTCTCCTCAATCATAACCGAGCCCAGATCGTTGGCACCGGCATAAAGGCATAGCTGAGCAATATCGGCACCTACAGTAAGTAGGGAGGCCTGCAAATTAGTTACATTGCAAAGTACAATTCGACTCAGAGCCACCATGCGCAAGTACTCCCGGGAAAACACATTGCCAATATCAGGGAATTTTTTATATAATGCCGTTCCGTACTTCATAAATGGCCACGGAATAAAAGTAACAAAGCCCGGCGCATCGGCAGGTTTTTCGGCTTGTACGGTACGAATTTTCAATAAATGATCGATGCGTTCTTCAATGGTTTCTACATGCCCGAACATCATAGTGGCAGAAGTTACCAGCTTAAGCTGATGAGCAGCCCGCATTACATCTAACCACTCTGCGCTTGAGCATTTACGTGGCGAAATGGTTTGTCGCACCCGGTCGCTTAAGATTTCTGCTCCGGCACCCGGCAAACTATCGAGTCCGGCATCAATAAGTTCCCGGAGCACTTGTTCGTAACTCTTTTTCGCTTTTGAGGCCAAAAAATGCACTTCGGCGGGTCCCAATGCATGCAATTTTAATAAAGGAAAACGTTTTTTTAAGTCGGAAAAAAGCTGAACATAAAAACGCAAATCCAACTTCGGATGCATTCCACCCTGCAACAATAGCTGATTACCACCCAAGGCAAACATCTCCTCAATTTTAGGAATATAATCCGCCATGGAAGTAATGTATTCGCCATTGCCTCCAGGAGTTACACAAAAGTTACAAAACAAACATTGGCTAAAACAACCGTTCGTAATATTTACATTACGATCGATAATCCATCCCACATAACGGGCATCAGTTTTTTGGTTTCGAAGCTCGTGCCCCAACCTCATCATTTGCCACAAAGGCGCATTTTGGTACAAAAAAAGTGCATCTTCTTTATTCACCGGTAATCCGGACAATACACTATTTTCAATTTCTTCTATTCGGTTAAAACTTTTCACTAGCTATTATTTTATTCGCTTTCGCATGATGTAAATAGTGTGCTTAAAAGAACTCCAATTACTGCATAATATTCATTTTAAAAACAGTAATCCCGAGAACCAAAGCGCCTTGTTGTTCATAATAAACAAGTCTCGCTCCGCTGTCCGCATTCGCTGAAGTTATAGCAGAAAACAAAGCTACGCTAAGGCGTGCTTGTTCTTAAAGCTTTATACTGCTCACAACTATAAAAGATACGCTTTCTTATATACACTAAATACGCACCAAACAGTACAATAACCCAAGTCAAAAAAATAAAATCCCATCCTTTACAACATGTGGAATACACCCTTGCACACAGCTTTATTAAAATGCAAATTTAGTTATCTCCATAGAATTAAATAATTTTCGGTGTTTTTTGTACCTTTACAAAGCAATTACGAAAAGAACATCACATTATGAACAATATCATTTTCAACCTTGTAAAAGACACGCCACAACTGGTAAACACTGTATTTATTGTAGATCGGTTCGATAAACTGGACAAGAATATTTTTTCGGATCGAGAAATCGATTACATCCAGCATCGCATTGCCCAAAATGCGAGACTAATTCCCCTCAACTATTTTTACCATTGGAATTTTATCGTTCTATCGGGCACCGATGAAAGCTGCGGCGATGAACTGGAAGCAATTCGCAGAACCGGGGCTGAACTAGCCGAAAAAGTAAAAACAAATGAACTAGATTTTCTTACTATTGTAGATCACACACAAAAAAAAGAAACAACTGCGGCGCTGGTAGAAGGGCTGGTATTGGCATCGTATAGTTTCAACAAATTCAAGAAAAACGACAATAGCGGCAAGCTCTTTAAGCGTATCAACATTTTCAACAAGGACTTTACGACGGCAGACATTGATGAGCTGGAAATAATGGTACAAACCGTTTCTTTTGCCAGAGATTTGGTTAATGAACCAGCCTCCTCGCTAACCGCCACAAAATTTGCCGACGAACTTACACGCATGGCACATATGTCGGGATTAAGCGTTGAGCTTTACAGAAAAGAAGAATTGAAAAAGATGAATATGGGTGGCATTTTATCTGTTAATCAGGGAAGCGAAGAGCCGCCCGTACTAATTAAGTTAGAATGGAAACATCCTAAATCGAAAAACAAAAAACCATATGCATTTGTAGGTAAAGGCGTTATGTACGACTCTGGAGGACTAAGCCTTAAGCCAACCACAAAAAGTATGGATTATATGAAATCTGACATGGCAGGAGGAGCAGCCGCAGCAGGATTAATGTTTAGCATTGCCCGCAATAAACTGCCAATACATGCCATAGCACTGATTCCGGCTACGGATAACCGCATAAACTCCAAAGCCTTTGCACCGGGCGACGTGGTGACCATGCATAACGGCAAAACCGTGGAGGTAATGAATACAGATGCCGAAGGACGCATGATACTGGCCGATGCCCTGAGCTTGATTGACAAACACGAACCCGAATTTGTATTGTCTATTGCAACCCTAACGGGATCCGCGTCACGAGCTGTAGGCCCTTACGGAATTGTAGCCATGGGGAATGCAAAACAAAAATATTTTGACCAGTTAGAAGAGTCAGGGGAAAAAACCTATGAACGAATTGTTCAATTCCCCTTTTGGGATGACTATGCAACCATGCTAAAATCAGACATTGCAGACCTTAAAAACATTGGAGGCGAGAGCGCAGGAGCCATTACAGCAGGAAAATTTCTTGAAAATTTCACTTCACACCCTTTTATACATCTCGATATAGCAGGTGTAGCATACACGCATACACCGCGAGATTATTACAAATTTGGAGCAACCGGAGTTGGTATTCGATTATTGTACGATTTTGTGAAGTCGCTAACGAAATAATAGTTTATTTTGCACTACTCACAAACCACACAAAAACGACATAACTAACAAACAACTTCCCTGGTTGATAAAACGAGTTGAAAAAGGGAAACAAAACGCATCGAAAAAAAATTCATACCAATGAAAAACGAAAAAATTAAAATAGGAATTTCGCAAGGAGATATAAACGGAATTAGTTACGAAATTATTATTAAAGCACTGAGCGACCAACGCATAAATGACTTTTGCACACCTATTCTCTATGGTTCGCCTAAAGTTGCAGCCTACCACCGCAAAGCACTCGACATTGAGAACTTCAGTTTCAATGCGGTGCGGACAGTAGCCGACTGCAATCCCAAACGAGCAAATATTATTAATGTACTCGACGACAATATTCGTGTTGAACTTGGGAAAAGCACAAAAATGGCCGGCGAAAGCTCCATTCTTGCACTCGACGCTATGGTTAAAGACATGTTTGCCAACAGCATTGATGCTATGGTTACAGCTCCCATTTGCAAAGAAAATATTAAAGAGGCCGGATTTGCATATCCCGGACATACCGAATATTTCCAGAAAAATTTCAATGCAGAAGATTCCCTTATGCTCATGGTTCACAACGAATTACGCATCGGAGTAGCCACAGCACACATTCCAATCGACGAAGTATCAAATACCCTGACAAAAGAATTGGTATACAATAAAATAAAGTTGATGGGAGAAAGTCTTATTAAAGACTTCGGGCTTTCAAAAGGAAAAATCGCAGTATTGGGACTCAATCCCCACGCAGGTGATAATGGCGTAATTGGTCGTGAAGATGTTGACATTATTAAACCCGCAATTGAAAAAGCACGCGACAACGGAATTTTTGCAGTAGGCCCCTTTCCCGCTGATGGTTTTTTTGGCTCTAATGCGCACATGCAGTACGATGCCGTATTGGCCATGTACCACGATCAAGGACTATCGCCATTTAAAATCCTTTCGCAAGGAGCAGGCGTTAACTATACCGCAGGACTTCCAGTAGTGCGCACATCTCCAGGGCATGGCACAGCCTTCGATATTGTAGGTAAGGATTTGGGCGATCCGGCATCGATGCGAAACGCCATTTACCTTGCTGTAGACATCATTCGCAACCGCATGCGTTACGAAGAAGTTTCAGCCGACCCACTGACAAAACAGAAATTCGATAATGGTGGCAAAGATGTAAACGTACTCGATTTAGAATCGAACTAGGTCTCCTGAGCAAGAGATTTAGCAAAAAATAAGTATTGTACCAATAATAAAGTGGTATTTTCCAAAAAAAAGGCGTTAATTGCAAAAAAAAATGTCATGGATTATAATTGGACAGGAAAAAAAATTCTAATAGCCGAAGACGTTGATGTCAATTACCGGTTCTTAGAAAAAGTACTTGAATCGACAGGTGCAGAAGTATTCCGCGTGAAAAACGGCAATGAAGCAGTTGAATTTTGCAAAACCCATAACGATCTCGACATTGTGTTAATGGACATTCAAATGCCCGATATGGATGGCTTTGAAGCATCATTAATTATAAAAAAAATAAGACCTTCACTACCCATTATAGCTCAAACAGCACACTCAATCGAAAAAGGACGGGAGAAAGGAAAGGATTCCGGCTGCGACGAATACATTGTAAAGCCAATCAACATTAATAAAATGTACGCAACTATTGGGAAATACCTGAAAGAACACGCGTAACAGACAAAATAAAAAAAACGCCGCTAAAAATTAATTAGCGGCGTTTTTTTATGGCAACCATACCACAATAACCTTTTCTGTAATCAAAAAATATCTATTTTTAGGTTCTCATTTACAAAAATTCCATAACAATCGAAAAATGACAAACCATACTATTCGTCTCATCCTGGCAGCTGCAATTCTGCTTTCAATAGCCGCTTGCACACAAAACAAGCCTCAGGCAGAAACAAACATCATCCCCCACCCGAACAGCATAGTCTTTTCTACCGGTCACTTTTCACTTGCCGATGGCGTAAAAGTAGTCGCCAATGATGCAGCAAAAACCGGGAAAAACCTCATTGAAAATTACCTTTCGGAAAATGGAACTAAGGCAAATGACCAGTCAGAACAAGTCATAAAACTCCAACTAAATACTCAATTGGGGAAAAATGAATACACGTTGGAAATCACAAAAAATGAAATCGCCATTCGATCTGGCGGAAACCAAGGACTGAAATATGGAGTACAAACCCTTCGACAACTGCTTTTTGAGGCTCAAAAAACCGGAAATCAAATTCAGTGTCAGGCCATTCAAGATGCACCTACGTACGAGTACAGGGGTATGCACCTCGATGTAGCGCGACACTTTATGCCGGTCGGCTTTGTTATGCAATACATCGATATGATGGCCATATTGAAAATGAACTACTTCCATTGGCATTTGGTCGATGACCAAGGGTGGCGAATCGAAATAAAAAAGTATCCCAAACTTACAGAAGTTGGCGCCTATAGGAAAGAAACGCTCATTGGCCATGGCGCTGTAAAACCATTCGAATATGATGGAAAACCACACGGAGGTTACTATACGCAGGAACAAATAAAAGAAATTGTAGCATATGCCGCAGACCGCGGAATAACCATTATCCCCGAAATTGAACTGCCCGGCCATGCCCAATCGGCCGTTGCCGCATACCCGGAGTTGGGCTGCACCGGGGAACAAATCGATGTGTGGACGCGCTGGGGCGTATCGCCATACCTGTACAATTTAGAAGAATCGACATTCACCTTTCTTGAAAATGTTTTTGATGAGGTGGTTGAACTTTTTCCCGGAAAATACATCCATATTGGTGGCGACGAAGCGGTAAAAGATCAATGGAAAAACTCCAAAAAGGTACAGGAACGGATGCGCGAACTCAATGTTCCAAACGAAGAGGCATTGCAAAGTTATTTCATTTCGCGCATAGCCAACTATTTACGAACAAAAAAGCGAACCATTGTGGGATGGGATGAAATATTGGACGGTGGTGCACCTGAAAATGCTGTTGTAACCTATTGGCGTAGTTGGCATAAGCCAAACCCGGCATTGGAAGCAGCTCGAAACGGCCACAAAATAATATTTTCACCAGCATCGCTGTGCTATTTCGATCATTACCAAACCCTATTGCAAGACTCCATAGAGCCGCCGGCCATAGGAGGCTGTACTCCGGTAGATTCTCTCTACATAAAAAATCCGATGACTTCTGATCTGCCTGAAGATCTGCGACAACACATTTGGGGAGCGCAGGGCAATGTATGGACAGAATACATGCCTACACCAAACCACGTAGAACACATGGTTATGCCACGAATGGCAGCACTGGCCGAAGTACTGTGGTCTAAGAAAGAGCACCAAAATTTCGACGATTTCAAACGTAGATTCCGCTTTTTTGCAGACTGGCTTGAAAAAAACGACATCAATTACGCACCGTACATTTTTGAACAATCGGCAAAATGATACTGGAAATTTGTTGCTACACAGCAGAATCGGCATTACTGGCTGCTACTGCCGGAGCACACCGTATTGAGCTCTGCGACAATTATTCTGAAGGGGGCACAACGCCCTCTTTTGGCACAATAAAACAAGTTGTGGAGCAAGTAAGCATACCTGTAAACGTAATTGTGCGGCCTCGTGGTGGAGATTTTCTATATTCAAACTATGAATATGAAATTATAAAAGATGATGTAGAACAAATTAAAAAACTGAGGACAAGCGGAATTGTAATTGGCTTCTTAAACAGAAACGGAGAAATAGACATTAACAGAACTACCGAAATTGCAGCACTGGCAGCGCCTCTGGAAGTAACTTTCCATAGAGCATTCGACATGTGCGCCAACCACATAACTGCACTTAATCAGCTAAAAAACATTGGAATAAATCGCATCCTGACATCGGGGGGTAAAAACTCAGCTTCGGAAGGAGCTCAGCAAATTGCTAATCTGATACGGAAAGCCGGCAACGATATAATAATTATGCCCGGTAGTGGAATAAACGACACCAACATCAGTAAACTAATAAAAGCCACCGGGGCAAAAGAGTTTCACTGCAGCGCAAAAACATTTATCGATAGCAAAATGCATTTTACAAACACACAAATTCAAATGGGCGGAAAGCAAAGTGCGGATGAGTACCAACAAATCTCTGTAAATACCGAACAAATAAAAAACATGGTAAAAACTCTGTGTCAAGGATCAAAACACTAAAACTGATCAGCAAAAAAAAGATTGCTATAAAATGCATAGCTTTCACATTGAATTTGGAACAGACAACAAACCATCAAGCATTTATGCTATAAACATAACAGCATTGAAACTTGTGTTCATATACTACCTGCTAATCGAAAAAGAATTTTCCTGAGAAAATTACACCAAAATTGAAAGATTTTCGCACACATTAAAGAAATTGTAAGAATATTACCTCACCTATTCGGTGAAAACCGACAATTTCTAAATCGGGGTTAAACGAAAGTAACCTAAACGTAAATCACAAAACCGATTTAAAAATAATATGTGTACCATTTTCTATGCATATAACATAAAAATTGAAGAAAAAAATAATGATATGAATGAAATTGGATTGAAGAATCAGCGTCAAACAAAGACAAAAAAACAACTATCTACAATGGGAAGCACGTTAAAATGGGCATTACACAAACCATTTACGCACCTAAAAACATTGAATTGAAAACAGAAAAAATCAACAAAAACATAAATGCAACAGATTTACATGGAGATGTTTCTCTAAAAAGCATAAGCGGCGATATTGACCTCAACTTAAACAAATCGGCCAATGCTTACCTAAATCTCAAAACCATTTCGAGAAAAATGTTTACTGACTTTGATCTAAACACAAAAATATTATCTAAGCATTAGCCTTTCCCAGCCAATATTACCACAAAAATTAATGGCGGAGGCAAAACAATAGGAATCAACACCATAAGCGGCAACATATACTTGAGGAAGCAATAGCAGCTACTTCAAAGCAAAACAAAAAAGCGAGGAAATCCTTAAGTGGTTCTCTCACTTTTTTTTGGCATTCACAAGTAATTGATTCCACTTCATTAACAAAAACCTACTAAAAAAAAATCGGATTTACTCCAAATATTGGTTGTCCGCTTTATGCATAATCAGTTGTATTGATTTTAACTTCGACGGGCTCCTCTTCGCTCCAGTTCTCCTTTTACCCTTCACCCAATAAACTGATGAACAACGAAATTGCACCCTTCAGAGCACAAGATAGAGAGCAAATAAAAATAAAATAAGATTTTTTTGACCAATCACTATTCTGTAAAAAAACTCACAGAAGGCAAGCCATACCATAAGCAGCAATCACAAACAAAGATAGCTTTATTACACTTATAGTGAAAGCTTATCGAATAAAACAGAGCTTAATTGTTTTTTTTCAAATAAAACAACTCGTTACAACCAAATTTTTACAGGGAGGAAAAGAATAACCAAAGCGATATACTATGAAACTACACAAGTACTTTCTCACATTTGTTCTCGTAATTAGCGCACTAATGCTTTCGGCACAAAGCGTTATTTATGTAGATGGAGATGCAAGCGGAGCCAATAATGGTTCTACCTGGCAAGATGCTTACACCAATTTGAGTGAAGCAATCGAACAAGCTCAAAGTGGCGACCATTTATGGGTAGCCGCGGGAATTTACGTACCCACATCGCAACCCAACTACGACATTGGGTCCAGCGACCAGCGGTTTAACCACTTTACCCTAAAAAACGGGGTAAGTATTATTGGTGGTTTTGCCGGCGATGAAAGCAGTGTTGACCAACGCAATCTGGATGCCAACAAAACGGTGCTAAGTGGCGATATTGATCAAAACGACAATTTGGGCGAAAATGGCTATGTGACATCCTATAATGATATTGTTGGAGAAAACACATACAAACTGTTCTATTTTCCTGATAACATGAATTTAGACACAACCGCTGTTTTGGATGGATTCGTGCTTGCAGGTGCAAAATCTGAAAATACCGTTTATCCATACAATGGCGGGGCAGCCATGCTTTGCTTGGGTGCTTCCCCCAAAATAATAAACTGCGGTTTTTATGGTAACTATGCCAAGGATCACGGAGGAGCTGTTTGGGTAAAAAACAGCTCGATAGTAATTGAAAACTGTACCTTTTCCGGCAATTACGCAGGAACACATGGTGGGGCATTTTTCTATACAGAATCTGAGATTAACCTGAAAGGATGTACCTTTACAAACAATAATGGCAGTTATGGTGGTGCTTTTTCAGGATACACAAACAGCTCCATATCGGTTATTGAAGACTGCTGGTTCGAAAATAATGTAGCATCGGATAATGCAGGGGTTTTCACCACCGGGGGAACCCCCAATATTTTGAAAAACTGTACATTCAAAAACAACCAAGCACCCTGGGGCGGAGCTTTGGTATTGTATACCAATAGCAGTTCCGAAATTATCAATTGTACTTTTGAAGGTAACCATGCTATTGACGGTGATGGGGGTGCTATATACGCCAAAACAAGCAATGTTAATATTTACAACAGTTCTTTCAGGGGAAATGAGGCATATAATAATGGAGGTGCTATTATAAACGTTAGTGGTTCCGATTTAACAGCATATAACACCTTGTTTTCAGGAAATGTAAATGGTAAAAGATTAGTAGATGATGGTACTACCAATACTGGGTCGGCAGTATACTCAAGGCTTTCAAAAGTAACTTTAATAAATAGCACGCTTGTTTCAAATTACTCTTATGATAATACCAATGGTGCCGGGGTGAATAATTGGGATGCGGAGATGACTATCCAAAACAGTATTATCTGGAACAACAGAGGTGCTCAGCAGATTCGTCTTTCGGGTAGTGCTACGGTTGAAGTAATGAATAGTACTGTGCAAGGTGGTTATACAGGTAGCGGAAATCTTGATGTATATCCATTGTTTTTAAATCCTATTTCACCTTCAACTACACCTTCAACTCAGGGCGATTTCAAGCTTTGGGGAAATTCGTCGGCCAACAATAAAGGCATAAACTCCTACCTGCCCAAGGATACTTACGATCTTGATAACGATGGCGATACGGATGAACCCATATCTGCTGATTTATACGGAAACGAACGTGTGTTTGCCGGTATTGTTGATATGGGCTGTTATGAGCAACAGTTTGCATCAGCTTCAGGGAATATGCTTTCGGTTTACGACAACCAACAGGTTGATATGGGTACTAACCTAACCCTAAATAATACTGACTTTACCATTGAAACCTGGATTTTTCCACGGAAAGACGCTGCTAACGGAAGTTTTCATAACATTTGTGGAAACAGTGATAATGGTACAGCGAACCGACCACCTACCATGTATATTTTTCAGTACGATCGCATACATTATGGATATGGCGATGGAACAAACTGGAATTCAGGTGATACGGAAAAGGCCTTAAAAACAGGACAGTGGAACCACATTGCCATGACCTTTAATAATATAAACAATACCATAAAAATATATGCTAATGGTAAATTACTTGAAGAGTTAACAGGAGTTGGCGAAGTATCAAGCACACCTTTACGATACATAAATAGTGATCAGGAATTGCGGGCTTATCTTGATGAATTCCGTGTATGGAAAGAAGAACGTACCCAAGCGGAATTGATTGCCAATATGAATTCCACCATTAGTGGCAATGAAGAAAACCTGGCCTTGTATTATTCTTTCGATCAGGTAAACAGCGGCGAAATTGAAGACCAGGCCGGCATTAACAACGGAACCATGGTTAACACACCCGGTATCTTCAATAGCGATGCCATATTAACTCCGATACTAAAACCGGTGGAAAACGTGGGTATCGATAATTTTACCATTTCATGGTTTCCCGTGCCCGATGCATTTGATTATTACATTGATGTAGCTACCGACCCGGAATTTAAAAACTTAGTGAAATTTGGGGAACCTACTAATGGCGCAACCACTTATACCGTGAATGGCTTGAGTAAAGGAACAGTTTACTATTACAAAGTAACGGTACGCACCAATAACGATGACTGGGGACGCCAGTATGCTCATACGGCAACCAAGTTAAATCCTCCAGGAAACGCATTGGTTTTAGATGGTTCAACCTATGTAAACGCCAACGATGTTACCAAGTATGAGTTTTCGGGTACGACTATCGAAACATGGGTGAAGGTAGATGCCGATCAGTTGAATAGCAGATGGGCATTATGGGCCTGTAACCCGACTGATTATTTGAACAATTATGTTTTATTTTATGGAACAGCCGGGGAAATGTTTAGTCTTTCCCAACGTGATTATGATGCCGGCGCATGGGTTGAAGATGAATTTGATGGCTCTACACTAACAGCAGACACTTGGCACCATGTTGCTTTGGTAATTGATAAGGACAATAATTTTGGAAAATTATACCTCGATGGTGTTGACAAGGGTTCTTTTGTCCCTGTGGCACATCCATATCCTTACGGATCCTATTTTAGTATAGGACAGGAGTTTGATAACGATGCTGCTACTTCGGATTTCATTAAAGGAAGCATGGATGAATTCCGCATTTGGAGCAAACCTTTGTCGCAAGCCGAGATTCAGGCCAACAGGTACAATACCCTTACAGGCAATGAGACCGATCTGGTAACCTATTACAATTTCGACCTGCAAACCGGGAATAAAGTAATTGATAATGCCAATGTTTTTGATGGCCAAATTATTGGGAATATTAACTGGGTTGAATCAACAGTTGGATTGCAGGATTTTGTGGTAGAAGCTTCTTCTCAAACAACATCAGGTTTTACATTAAATTGGAGTGCTGTTGCAGGTGCAACAGATTATTTAGTTGATGTGGCAACCGATGCCCAATTCACCAACCAGGTAATAAGTTCGGCAGCTACAAATAACGATACAACTTACGATGCTACCGGATTGGAGCAGGGAATAAAATACTATTTCCGTGTGGCAACCGATCAGAATGATACCTCATTAACAAATTATACCAATACTTTAATGGAGGTGCCCGGGAATGCGCTTGTATTTGATGGGAAAGATGATTATGTTGATATTAGCCAAATTACTGAAATGGGTAATAAAAATATAGTTACCATGGAGTGCTGGGCTTATGTTGACCCTACCGAGACTCATGGCCGCTTTTTAGCCATTAATACAGCCACCGGAGGAAATAAATATCTATTATCTTACCAAAGCGATAAGGGTTATCAGTTATACGATGCAAATACAGGTACAGTGATTGGATCTAATGATTTCCGTAAAGGAACATGGATGCATCTTGCTGTAACAATGGAAGCTTATGGCCCAGCCAGTTTTTATTTAAATGGTAAATTAATAGGAACATCCAACAATGGTCATCCACCATTATTTTCGGGTAACTTAATTTCAATAGGACAGGAATATGATAGTGATAGAAAAGGAGACTTTTTAAAAGGTGCTATTGACGAGGTGCGTTTTTGGGATAGAATCCTTTCAAGAGATGAAATACGTGCAAACATGCACAAAAAACTGGCTGGTAATGAAGAGGGTTTATTTGCCTATTATGACTTTGACCAGATTGAAGGTCAATTCTTATATGAAAAGGTAAACGGCTTAGATGGAACTATTATAAGCAGACCAGAGTGGGCGCAATCAGATGCTATAATTACCCCCATTTGGTTTGGAATTGATGCCATTGGTTATGACTATTTTGAATTTGGCTGGTGGGAAGTAGATGGAGCTTCTGAATACAAACTTCAGGTAGCCACCGATCCTGAATTTACCAATATTGTTAAAGAAAGAACCGTAACTGAAAGACACCAGGTGGTAAATAATTTAGAAGAAAATACAGATTATTACTTCCGGTTAGCGGCATTTAACAGCAGGTGGAGCGCATGGAGTACTACCCAAAAGATTTCAACCCTCCTTATACCACCTGGAAATGCATTGGATTTTAATGGCGTTGACGGTGAAGTTAATGTGGGTTATGTAATGGACAATAATTGGGGTGCCATTACATTGGAAGCCTGGGCAAAATTAGATCCCGATCAAAATGGGTATCCAAGAATTGTAGGTAGCTATGGCGATTATGCAGGTTTCTCGTTAAACCTGTGGCAGGGATCGAAAAGACCCTATTTTGAGTTTTGGAATGCCAATGGTACTCAGAATATTACCAATGCCTGGGATACCATTATGGGACCAAACTCTATTGCCGACAATATCTGGCACCACATTGCCTGTACTTACGATGGTACAGACATGAAACTATATTTGGATGGAGAATTAATAAACATTAAGAATAATCCAGGTGCCGTAATAAAACAAGCCACCCTTAAAACAGGAATTGGTAACCAAAATGGGGCAGCCCCATTAAATGGTACATTGGATGAAATTCGTATTTGGAATGTAGCCCGCACACAGGAACAAATTAATGAGATGGCGCACCAGTCATTAACCGGCAACGAGTCCGGGTTGGTGTCGTACTTTAACTTAGATAAAGCCGATGGGACCACCTTTAAAGATGAAGCCGGTAATTTTGATGGAACCATGACGGGTGGTGTTACCTGGGCAGAATCGAAAGCATTAATTACCCCCTTTGCCACTGGAGCCAAAAACATTGTAAACAATGGCTTTACGGCTACCTGGGATAGCATACCAAATGCCACAAGGTATTTCTTGCGGGTGGCCACCGATCCGTTATTAACAGAACCTTTAGAAGGGTGGGAGTCGGTTGATATGGGTAATATTGACACGTTTAATGTTACCGGGCTAACTGAAAACACCCTGTATTATTATGGTGTAATGAGCGAAACTGACCGTCTGAGTGCCTGGTCTGCTGCTTCAAGTGTTGTAAAAACCACAGGCGGCACATCTGGAGAATTGGCAGCAAACCTTTCCGGGGACAATAATTACATCGACCTTTCCGCACATATTTCCAAATTCGCGGGTAAAAATACGGGGGCCATTACAGGTTGGTTCAAAGCCTCTGAGGCTGGTACCATACTTAAAATGACCGGCGATGGAAGCAATAGTGCACAACTAATAGTTGGTGACTTTTATGCACCTTATAAGGATGAAAGTCTGTGGTTTATATGCAACACCGATGGAGATAATGATCCTTCATTTGGAATACGCGAAGGCCATAACAAATACCTTGATAACAAATGGCACCATTTTGCCCTAATAATGGGTGATGGAAATAATCGATTTGTAATTGACGGAGAGGAAAAGGAGGCGTTCTTCTTCAACGGAACAGCACAGTCGCAGGAGTTTACAAATATCTCAAGCCCTACCAATTTTACGATTGGCCAGGATTATTCGGTCATGGTGGATGAGTTGGCTTTTTACAAGAACCCCATAACAAACGAGGAAGTGCGCGAAAGGGCCCATAAAAAACTCACTGGCGATGAAGTAGGTTTAGTGGCCTACTATAGTTTCGACAATTCATCGGCTCTTGATGATTCGGGCTTGGGAAGAAACGGAACCTTACAGGGCACGGCATCTTATTTAAGGGCCAATGTATTACCTACACCATTTTTAAATCAGCCCATGCCCGGGGTTACTGTTGCTGATTTAAGCTGGGAACCCATTGAGGGAGCCAGCCAATATGTAATTGATGTGGCCTTGGATAATCTTTTCCAACAAAAAGTGTTGTCTAATTATGTAACTACCGAGACCAATTGCCGTGTTGAAAGCCTTGATAAAAACAGCAAATATTTTTATAGGGTAAAATCAAAAACCGATACTGTTTGGTCTGAATTTTCCGGTATAGGTGAGTTTTATACTTTACCTGGGAACTCTTTAGTTTTAGACGGTGTGGATGACTATATACAAGCAGATAATATTTTAAGTAGTGGTTCACAGGAAGCAACAGTTGAATGCTGGGTAAAAGTAGTAGGTGAAAGTCAGAATGCTGCCATTTGGGCAATAAATTCTGCCACAGGCAATGAGAATCACTATGTATTTATGTATTCGAGGGGAAACAAAACAATTACATTATGGGAAAATGATCCTAATATGGGACCTCCTAGTTTTGGAGTGGAATTAACAGATGGATGGCATCATATTGCAGTATCTTTAAGAAACGGAGCAGAATCATATATTTACGTTGACGGTAAAGAAAGAGCAGCTTTTACTCCGTCTATTGATCCTCTTTTGCAAGGCTACCGCTTTTCAATTGGTCAGGAGTATGACAATACAGATTTAGCTTCTGATTATTACAAAGGAGAAATTGACGAATTTCGTGTTTGGAACATTGCTCTAACACAAGAAGAAGTGCGAGCCAATATGAACCTTTCTGAACCTGAAGGAGCCAATGAACATTATATTGCCCATTTTACCTTTGATGAGATTCAGACAGTAGAAGATGGTGTACATGTGTTTAAAGATTTGGCCAAACAAAATGATGCGACACTGGTGGGCGGTGCAACCATAAAACCATCCGAAGGGGTAATTAATCCAATTACACTGGAAGCAACTGATATTACGCCAGGTAGCTTCACGTTACATCTGAACGATATCGCATGGGCACAGAGCTACGAAATCGAAATTGCACACGATAATACATTTGTACCTCCGCTGGACATGCACGAAAATATTGGCAAGGTATCAAGCTTTAATGCCACTAATTTGTGTCCGGGCGTGAAATATTTCTATCGTATCCGCGCCATTTACGATGAAAACAACATCAGTGCATGGTCAGCAGTTGATACAATCCGAACTATTGACAGTGGCGCATCCATAGGAGAGTTTATGGCTACTACCGGAGACTATTCCGGAATGCTAAAACTGTCGTGGAACTGCGAAAATAGTTACTTAGTAAGCAATTTTGAAATCAAACGCCGCATAGCCGGTACGGAAGACGATTTTAAACATCTCATTACTCTCGAAAACAATGACTTGTATTTCTATACCGACACCACAGCAGCTCCTGGCACATATTATGAATATACCATCCAAGGGCTCAGCTACTGCTACGACAATGATACAGAAGTTGTCACCAGCAATATGGGTTTCAGATTACCGAAAGTTACCGTAGGTAAAGATGATGGTCGCATTCGACTCGACTGGGTTTATGCTGAAAACTTTGCACAAAACCTTGAAATTGTACGCAAAGATATAGAGACGGGCATCGAGCAGGTTTTCCAGGAAGTGGCAGACAGTACACATTTCAATGACTCTACAATGAGTCTATGTGTACCCTACCAATACACGCTCATCTCCAAGACCAAAACATTTGGCGATGTAAATGCACAACCGGTAATCTATACATTAAACGAAGACATCTTTGATGCTATCGACACACTAGATGCATCTAAGGGATACAAAGACAATCGTGTAGTACTAAATTGGATATCCGAAAAGCAGTCAATCATCGACGAATATCACATTTCGCGCAGGCGATATTCCACGGGAAACAATTGGGAAACTGTTAAGATTATAGATAAAGGAACTACACAAACTTGGATAGATGAAGAAGCTATTCCAGGTGAGTACTACGAATATTGTATCATTGGAATTGGAAGTTGTGGCAACAATGAAATATTTACGGATTCTGCCATAAGCGTTGGTTTCCGTCAACCGGAAGGTGTTCTTAACGGACAAGTGAGCTACGAAGGCGGAAACCCGGTACGCGACGTTCGCATTGTAGCCGATTACGACAACTCCGACGAATCCTATGGAAGCTGCCTTGCATTTAATGGCAACGGGGAAATAAAACTCGCACCGACATACGACCATTTCTCTTTTGAAAACGGAGCAACAATAGAAATGTGGATCAAACCACAAACTACTGAGCAAGAAGCTACTCTATTTGCCAATTCAAGTAGTGAATTCGTACTACACTCGGATGGAAATATTGGTGCAACTACAGGAAACGGAGAAATTAGTTATAATTTAATAACAGATGAACAACAAGTATGGAACAGTGACTGGAACCATGTAGCCATGGCGCTTAACGACTCTGCATTCAGCATATACGTTAACGGCCAGTCAGTAGCCTACTCCCCTACAACATCAGTTTTTGTATTGGATTCAATAAACACCATAGCTGAGAACTTTAATGGAACAATAGATGAGTTCCGATTATGGAATACTTACCGAAACGACAGTATTATAGAGCACTTCCACTCTTTAATGCTTCCTCGCGAGCAAGAAGGATTAATCAGCGCATTACGGTTCGATGAGAATCTTGGCGAATATGCTTTCGACCATACTCGTACAGAATCTGAACCCAATAAGAACCATGCAAAAATCATTAATGGTACATGGAGTAAAAATGTACCATCAACAGCCCGCCTTGCATTGGGAGCCATTTCGGAACCTACAGGCAACTATCAAGTAAATGGTATTTGGTTCAAAGGTAGCGGAGAAACCTTTAGTATTACACCAACTTTTGGCGTACACTCATTTAACCCATCAACACGCAGCATGCTCATTAGTGAAAACTCCTTAATATACAACAACCAGGATTTCACAGACATTTCAGCATTTAGGGTTACAGGAAATGTAAAATATTACAACGCCGAGTTCCCTGTAAAAGGGATTATGTTATACGTCGATGGTCAGCTGGCAGTAGATCCGGAAGGAGCACCAATTGTAACAGATGAAGATGGAAACTTTGACATAGAAGTTCCTATCGGCGAACACTTTATATCAGTTGGCAAAATGGGACACATATTCTCAAATGGATATTTCCCACCAAAAAACAGCGAAGGAGAAATCCAATATCACAACTTTAACGATATTGTTTCAGGTATTCAGTTTGTCGACTCAACATTTATGACTGTTGCAGGTCGCATTGTTGGAGGAACGGTAGAAGGCGATAAAGAAGTTGGATTCAACAACTCTATAAACAACCTTGGTGTTTCTTCATTTACAGTAGAATCAGTTAAGGGATACCCAATTGATGAAACCAATGAAACCATTACGGTTGAAACCGATCCCGAATCAGGAGAGTACGAAGTAAAATTATTCCCGGAACAATACAGCTTCGTTCAATCAGGATTAACCCATATCGGAAACGATATGTACGAATTTAATGGCATTGAAGATTTGGCATTATTGGATCTGACTTCAGCACCATTACTTACGGAAGTAACCGATACGGTAACAAACATGACCATTTCTGATGGAGATACAACGTATACCGATACAGTGTATACCTACGCCTACCATCATAAGCGAAACTGGATTTACCGAAGTGTACCAAACATTGAAGTGGTAAATGTTAATGGAGAACAGTTTATTTCAGATAGCATTTATTATGCATTAGACGAAAACCAGGACACAGTTGCACTTAACCTAATAACAGAAAGCGGCGACCATGCATTCAATTATCCCGTTTTCACAAAAGGGAAGCAATATAATACCCTCATTAAGGTATTTGAGCAATATGAAAATGCCGATAATAACGAAATTGACCGCGTACCTGTAAACGATGGAATAGTTACCGTTATTAATGGATGTGGAAATTATCCGGCACCGGTCGAATTCGAAATTGCCAACGGCATTGTTGAGTATTCTTTTTATGGAGGTTTCCCGAACCCAACAATCGATGCCCTGAACCCTGAGCTAAGCTACACCAAAACCTTTGAGGTACACGCGGCCACAGGGAACGGAGGCGCCATTCAAAGCCAATGGCCTGAAAGTGAACCATATCGAGCATATGCATTTGGCGGAATTCCTACCGGAAACAACTTTGTTACAAATGGACCCGATCTTGTAGACTTTATACTTCGTGATCCTCCGGGATCAAATAGTCATTCTTATTTTGAAGAAGGCTTTACCATTTCTAACACACAAAGCTCTTCATTTAATAATTCAATGGCTTCCTCTATGGGAGTTGAGGTTGACTTAGGATGGAAAGTAACCACCTTCGTAGGCTTTGGTGCCGGTGTAATTATGGAAAATGAGCAAATCGCCAACATTGAAACGGGTGTAGAAACCGAGACGAGTTATAGCGGCGGTCATTCCTATAATTCAACAAAAACATTCAACCAATCGTACAGCACAAGCGACGATCCGTTGTATGTAGGCAAAGGCGGAGACCTATTCTTCGGACATGCCACAAATATCTCATACGGCGTTTCAAATTTCATCAAACCAATTATTCCCGGAACGGGAGAAGATGAAATCGACAACGAGTATAATGGTTTTACCATTGGACTCAAAAAAGCAGTAAACTTTGGATTAGAATATAGTACCGAGTTTATTTATACCCAAAACCACATTGAGAACTATCTTATTCCTGATTTAGAGGCAATGGCAGATTACCATGCAGGAAATGGCAATACAGATTCTGCAAATCACTACATCGAGCAAGCCAACCATTGGCGCAAGGTACTAGGACAGAACGAATATCAGAAATATGTTGCCAAAACCATCCCACATTCAGAGGATAAAAACATATCCTTCGATGCAGGTTCTATTTACGAGCAATCAATGACTAGCGAAATAACAGAAACCTTTACTACCGAATTTGAATTCGGAATTACCGCCTCGGTAGCCAGTGAAGTGGGATTAGAAATCGGCGGTGTAGGCACAACATGGAGCATGTCGCATGAGACAAGTTCCTCAGAAACATCAGGAAGCGAAAACTCCACAACGGAATCAACAACAATCGGCTTTGTACTGGAAGATGGAGATCAAGGAGACTATTTCAGTGTCGATATTCTAAAGGATTATTTCGGCAACGGCCCCGTTTTCTCAACCAAAGGTGGTCAGAGTTCATGCCCCTATGAAAGCGGCTCGGTTGTAGAATATGCAGATTACTATACAGATGGTTTTCTGGGAGGATTTGCAAACGGCATTGACTTAAATTCGCCAACTATGCGTATTGAAGTACCCGCAATTACGGCCGAAAATGCAATTGTAAGCGGTGTCCCCGACAACCAACCGGCCATTTTTACTCTTAAACTATCGAACCTGTCAGAAGTAAACGCAGACAATTGGTTTATTCTAAGAGTAGATGCTGCAAGCAACCCATACGGAGCAAAGCTACGCATGGATGGTGCATCAATTGTTAACGGAGTCGCAATTTTAGTTCCGGGAGGTACAACGCTAACCAAAACGTTGGAATTTGAAAAAGGAAGAAGTGATATTTTCAATTATCAAAATGTTCGGTTAATAATGCACTCTGAGTGCCAGTTTGACCCGACAGACGACATTGAGGACATTGCCGATACACTTAGATTAACAGCCAACTTCGTTCCAACTTGTTCCAATGTGGCTATTACAAACCTTACAGATAATTGGTTGGTAAATGTCGAGAACAACGACTCATTACCTATTCGTATTAGTGAATACAATTTACAGCATAATACGCTGGAAAAAATTGCATTCCTGTACAAACCCTCTTCAGGAACTTCATGGAGCACAAAAGCCATGTTCTTCCATGATACCACAGACTATGGTGCCTATTCTGGTGAGAAATACAAAATTAATGACGCCGAATATGTCGATTATATGTGGAATATGGCAGCATTGCAAGACAGAGGATACCAAGTACGGGTTGCATCGATGTGCACAGACGAATCTGTTTATGAATCTGACCCTCTTACGGGAACACTTGACGGAATTCGCCCACAAGTTTTCGGTTCGCCAAGCCCTGCAGACGGAACATTAGATCCAAACGATGAAATTATGATCACCTTTAACGAACCCATAGAAGAAGGGCTTGTTACTCCATATAACATCGATGTTGAAGGTGTGTTAAATGGCACAGAAAGCAACCATGGAACAGCACTGCTATTCGATGGAAGCACATCATATGCCGAAACACCATCAGGGATCAATCTGAATAATAAATCATTCACCATCGAATTTTGGGCACAAAAAACACCGGAATCAACCGGAACTGTAATTTCACAAGGAGTAAACTTGCAACAAAGCATCGCAATTGAATTTACAGACACAGATATTGTTGCTAAGATTAATGGTGTGTCTTATAGTACGCAAAATACGAAAGACGATGGACAGTGGCACCACTGGACATTAGCGTATAATAAAGACAATAGCTTACTGCAAATATTTGCAGATAGTGAAATATTGCTAGAAGAAGAATGTGAACCACTTGAAGCATTTGGGCCGTTCAATTTCGGTAAAAACGCTACATCGAACGCTAATTACCTCACCGGCAAAGTTCATGACATTAGAATATGGAAACGAGCACTTACTTTTACCGATATGGTAGAAACAATGAGTCTACAACTTACCGGAAATGAGTTAGGCTTGTTTGCAAACTGGCCAATGAACGAAGGTGAAGGCGAAATAATAGAAGAAATCGTTCATAGCAGACATGCAAGCAACCATGCAACTTGGGTTGTAAGTCCAGCAGGAAGTGCATACGAATTTAATGGAACAGATCAGGCTCTAGCGTTTCAAACAGGAAGCATTCCTATAATTCAAGAAATGGACTTAACCTTTGAAGTATGGTTCAAAGCAGCAGCGCAACAAGGAGAAGCCTATCTGTTTTCAAATGGAAACCCAGAAGCACCAGGCTATTCAGCAGAATCTTGCTTTGCTGTTAAGCTCAATTCTGAGGGAAATATTGTAATCGAAAACAATGGAACCACACTCTCTGCTGATGGTAATTACGCAAACAATCAATGGCACCACTTGGCTTTCGTTATTAACAGACGAGCCTATGCATCACTATTTATCAATGGTGAAAAGATAAGCAGCACGCCAGCTCCAGCATTCGGATCAATGCTATCAAGTTATGCGTTCTTAGGTGCACTTGGATATATTGACAACGGCCAACAACATCAGATTACCAAATTATTTAACGGAATCATTGATGAAGTAAGGATTTGGAAAACTGCTCGTACGCAAGAGCAAATCTCCATCTACAAAAACACTCGCTTGGCCGGTACTGAAGCAGGTCTTGTTGCCTACTTCCCATTTGAAACGTTCGAAGAAGAAATGGGCGACGTTACTTCTGTTGCAACACTTGAAGACATGTCAATAGACCCGGACAGCCCAACAGGCGAAAATCATTGTGGTGAACTAATACCTATGGGAGAAGAAACAATCAGCCAAATTGCACCAAACATTAAACGCAAAAGGCCGATACAAACGGTTAACTACGATTACGTAATAAATAATGATAAAATTATTATTACCCCAAATGATGACTTGGCACTAATCGAAAAATGCATTCTTGAAATTACCGTAAAAAACATTCAGGATAAGAATGGCAACAAAATGGCATCGCCAGCTACCTGGACTGCATTTATCAATAAAAACCAAGTATACTGGGACGAAAACTACTTCGAATTCGAAAAAGATGTAAATGATACGCTATCATTCACAACGAAAATAGTAAATTCAAGTGGGGTAGTTCAACCGTTTACGCTTTCAAACATTCCTTCATGGTTAACTGCTTCGCCAATAAGCGGAACAATACAACCAAACCAGGACATCACGGTAACATTTACCGTTAACGAAGGAATTAATATTGGCTCTTATTACGAAGACATTTATTTATCTGCTTCATCAGGCTTTAACGAAAGGCTAACCCTTAATTTAAGAGTATACAAAGAAGCTCCGGATTGGCATGTTGATGATGATCAATATCAGTCTAGTATGAATATTATAAGCCAGATAAAAGTGCAGGAAGTATTTAGCTCCGACCCATACGATATGATAGGAGTATTTTCAGGCACTCAATGTAGAGGTGTTGCTCATCTGGAATACAAGCAAAACTACGACGACTATTTTGCATTCCTTGTTGTATACGGAAATACAAATGGAGAGGAGCTTACCTACAAATTCTGGGATGCCAGCGAGGGTAAAGTATTTACCGACGTGGTTCCAGTATATGCATTTGAACCCAACGCACTATATGGAAGTATGGCAGATCCGATATTATTCAATGTGGGTATTCAAGAAAACAACACCATTCAATTAATTGATGGATGGAAATGGTTGTCTTTCAATCTCGATATAGATCAGCCGAATATCAACAATGTATTAAGCGACCTAACCCCACAACCTGGCGATATAATTAAGCACAACAACTTATTCGCCTCATTTGACGCAACTATAAATCGATGGGAGGGCTCACTTAACGAATTCGAAATAGGAAAGCTATATCGATTAAGTTACTCTTCAAATGAGACGTTAAATTATCAAGGAGCAGCTATTTCTCCAACCAATTACCCAATAACTATCAGTGAAGGTTGGAATCGCATAGGTTACACGCCATCTGTTAACCTTACCGTTAACGAAGCATTAGCCGGGTTTGAACCTCAAATTGATGATGTTATTAAAGACCAATTCGAATTTGCAATATTTGATGGATACGAATGGATAGGTAGCCTAAACTATATGCAACCCGATGCAGGGTACATGTATAAATCACTTAATAGCGAGACATTTACGTTTACATATCCAGAATCAGGCAACATGAAATCAAGTGCTATTTTTAATAGCAACACGCAATTAGAAAATGGTTTAATAGTAACTGATTTTGAATACGCTATGAGTGTAATCGCCAGAATAAATGTTCCATTTGAAAGTGGAGCTCGCCTAAATGCGTATATTGATAACGAACTCGTTGGAGAAGCATCAATTATTGATGATGACACCAACCGTGGATATAGTTTCATTACTGTTTATGGCAATGAGAGTGTATTACAAAAAGACATTGTATTCCGATTGCAAAACAAAGCAGAAACAATTGATCTGCAGGGCAAAGCATCATTCAAAGGTAATTTTATAGAAGGAACCCTTGAGATGCCCGTGGAACTCTACCCTGCAAATACTGTTGGAAACATTGAAAATCGCAACTACAACTCTTATCAGATTTATCCAAACCCATTTACAGAAAAACTAGTTGTGTCAATAAAATTAAACAAAACACAACCGGTAAAAGTGGAGATTTATAACATGGTAGGAAAACAACTTGGTATAATTACAGACAGAGTATACCCCGTGGGCGAGCAATCAATTCTATGGGATGGAAAAGACGGAAAAGGCAACACAATTTCTGCCGGAGTCTATTTCATTCATATACAAAGTGAATTATTAGACCGTATTGTTAAAGTGGTAAAAAAATAACCAAATAAACTAGTAAAAAAATCCCATCAAGGCAAATTGATAATTCAGTTTGCTTTGATAGGGATATCATTTTAAACAACTCCACAGATAATAATACACAGAAAAAAATGAACAATATGAAAAAAATATTTATCACCATCTCTTTCCTTCTCACCACCATTGCTTTAACAGCTCAACCAAATGAATGGAGTGTTAGTGGTGCAGATTATGAATACTCAATGACGGTTAGTGCCATTGTTGAGTACGAAGGAGTAAACCAAGGATCGGAAAACGACTTCCTGGGAGCTTTTGTTGGCAATGAATGCCGCGGAGTAGCGCAAGCTTCATATATCGAAGCTAATGACAACTATCTGTTTTTTATGGTAATTTTCGCCAACGAGTATTCGGGGGAAATCATCGAATTCAAGTTTTTTAACGACGATAACCAAAACATTCTTGAAGGTTTTCACACATTATCGTTTGCCGATGGACAAAACTTAGGTACTGCTTCTATTCCTTACATTGTTTCAGAAACTGAGTGGATTGCACCTATTACACACATTTCAACAAATTCAATTTCCTTGTACCACAACGATAACAATTCACATTTATCTGAAACATTCCATATTTCAAACCTGGGAGGTGGTTACCTCTCTTACCAAACAACATTGAAACATGGCAATTGGTGCATAATAGAAACAGCGCCTCAGGAATTATCAGCCAATGAGTCGGCACCCATTACCCTTCAAGCCGATACAGAAAACCTATCGCCAGGGGAATATTTCGACACGCTAACTATTCATTCAGAAAGATTAATACACATACCAGTATCACTTACAATTAGTAGTGTAGGTATTAATGCAGCGGAACAAATAAACTGGAGCATATTTCCAAATCCGGCTCATTCAAATGTACAGATTCAAGCTAACAGTGCTATTAATATATTAACAATTATTGATGCTTGTGGGAAAAGCTTAGTCAACTTACAGCCAGGGGTGAATATTTACTCAATCGACATAAGTAATTTGCCGCAAGGGGTTTACATAACAAAAATTCAAACAAAAAATGGAATCGCAACAAAAAAACTGTTAATTGAAAAGTCAAAAGAAGAAATGCCGACAGAATATGTCGGCATTTTTTTCGAATAGAAAAAAGCTACAATTTCCCTAAATTTTTCAACAAGTTTGTAAAGAAAAGAATTGAAAATTGCGGACCTTGTTCCGGGTCGTAGGTGAGGCGTAAGGAATAAATATTATCGTTTTTGCCTAAAGTCCACATTCGATCGATGAAGCCATTTTCATAATTCTCATCATCGGAGTCGCTCCAAAATCCTTTGCGATTATCATCTATGCCGGCAATACGTGTAATTTTTTCAATAATTTTTACAAGATCTTCTTTAGCGTATCCATCATCGGCAAAACAAGTAACGTTAATATGATTTGTTCCTGTAACGTTTGATTTTTCGATAAAAACCCTAAATACTACACGATTAAACACTTCTAATTCTTTCCACGGCAATGTTTTTTCATAGTCGATCAATACCGTATCGAGTATTTCTTCACTATTAATCTCATTGTAGTCCTCATAAAAAAACGTAGTAAGGTCATAGGTAAAGAGATCGAGCACATTCTTCGGTTCCTTAAAAAAACTCATATAATCGTCGCATTAGGTTTAATGTAAAGTTAGTACAAAAATACGCATCACATAATTTTTTTTATTTTTTTCAATGACGACTGAACATCATTTATATCATTGCTTTTCAATTTGAGTTTGCCGTTTTTCTCCTCAATATTTCCAATTGTTTGATCCTGCGCCAACCGCTGCAAAATTTGCATAAACATATCGGACTGATAGAACGGGCTATTTCTATCGGAAATAAACCATGCATGCATGCGATTATTTTTTATCACAATTTTCTCTACGCCAATACGCTTGGCTATCATGCGTAAACGTACTACATCGAAAAGATCTTTCACTTGCCGCGGCAATTTCCCAAACCGGTCGACTAGGCGTTGTTCGAACATGGGAAGTTGGTCTTCGTTTTCAATGGTATCGAGTTCTTTGTATAAACGAATACGTTCGCTTACATTGGAAATGTAGGTATCGGGGAACCGCACATCAAGATCGGTATCGATATGGCAATCTCTAATCCAGTCTTTACTATCGGTTTGGTTGCGCTCTTTTTCGTGGCTAAAAAGGGTGGAAAACTCATCTTCTTTCAGCTCAAACATCGCCTCTTCAAGTATTTGCTGATATGTTTCGAGACCCACATCAGCAATAAAACCGCTCTGCTCTCCGCCTAGTAAATTCCCCGCTCCCCGAATATCGAGATCCTGCATAGCAATATTAAATCCGCTACCAAGCTCCGAAAACATTTCAATGGCTTGCAGGCGGCGCTTGGCTTCGGTAGTGAGAGTCGATTCCGGAGGGGTTAGCAAATAACAGAACGCTTTCCGGTTCGACCGCCCCACTCTACCGCGCAATTGATGCAAATCGCTAAGTCCGAAGTTTTGGGCATCATTAATTATTATGGTATTTACGTTGGGGATATCTAACCCCGATTCGATAATGGTTGTTGAGACCAATACATCAAATTTTTGATCGATGAAATCGAGCATAATTTTCTCGAGTCGCTTCCCTTCCATCTGGCCGTGAGCATGAATAGTAGAAACCCCGGGGCATAAGCGTTGAATAAGAGCTTCAACTTCATGAATATTCTGCACACGGTTCGAAATAAAAAAGGCTTGTCCTCCACGTGAAACTTCATAATCAATCGCTTCTTTTATTACATCTTTATTAAAAGGATGCAGCTCGGTAGTAATGGGGTATCTATTGGGCGGTGGTGTGTTAATTATGGACAAATCGCGTGCACCCATTAAGGAAAACTGGAGCGTTCGCGGAATAGGCGTGGCCGTCATGGTAAGTGTATCGACATCTGTCTTTAGCGCCCTGATCTTTTCTTTGGTGGATACGCCGAATTTTTGCTCCTCATCGTTAATCAATAAACCAAGATCTTTAAACTGAATATCTTTCCCTACAAGACGGTGAGTTCCGATAATAATATCGATTTTTCCGGCAGCCAGGTCTTTCACAATTTCTCGCTGGTCTTTTGCGCTGCGCATGCGCGACAAATATTCTATACGAACCGGAAAATCGCGCAGTCTATCTGAAAAAGTTTTGTAGTGCTGAAAGGCCAGAATGGTGGTTGGCACCAAAACAGCAACCTGTTTGTTGTCGCAAGCCGCTTTAAACGCTGCTCTAATGGCAATCTCGGTTTTACCAAAACCCACATCGCCACAAATGAGCCGATCCATGGGAATATCTTGTTCCATGTCGGCTTTCACATTTTGGGTAGCCTTCAATTGGTCGGGCGTGTCTTCGTATATAAATGAAGCCTCCAGTTGTTCGTTCAAAAACGAATCGGCGCTAAATGCATGTCCGCGCTTTTTGCGTCGCGCGGCATACAATTGAATAAGATCGCGAGCTATATCTTTTACTTTCGACTTTGTTTTGCTCTTCAGTTTGGACCACACTGGCGATCCCAGTTTATGAAGTCGCGGAGAGGCATTATCTTTACCTTTATATTTTGAAATACGGTGCAGGGAATGAATATTGACAAAAAGCACATCATCGTCCCGGTAAAGAAGCTTTACTGCTTCCTGGGGTCGTCCGTTTATATCGACCTTTTGCAGTCCGCCAAACTGACCTATTCCATGGTCGATATGAACAACGTAATCACCTATATGCAAATCCGTTAATTCCTGCAACGATAACGCATCCTTCTTTTTAAACCGTTGATTCATGTAAAAACGTTGATAGCGGTCGAATATTTGGTGATCTGTGTAGCAGGCCACTTTCAGATCGTGATCGACAAAACCGCGATGCAACCTTCCAATGAGCGGAGTAAACTCGCCACCTTTATTTATTTCACCGAAAATATGTGTTAATCGCTCAATTTGGTTTTCTTGTGTCGACACGATTATGTTTCGGTAACCCGCTTCTTGGTTGCGAATGAGGTTCTCACTCACTAGTTTAAAATTTTTCTGAAAGGTTGGCTGTAAAGATGTGTCAAATGTAATTTCGGGAATATCGTGATTGATCGGCTTCCCTCCCTGAATAAAAAAGCACGTACCGGGTTGCAGATCGGCTTCTTCTTTGCTAATAATTATCTGTTCTGTATCGACCTGAAATTCGTCGCTGAGCACTTCCCGATTCTGGGTAGCAGTGGTTATGGTTTGCTTAAGCATATCGTGTAACCGGGCTGCGTTTCGATAAATAAGCAGGTGATTTTCATTGAGCAAACTAAATATGCTTTTCCGACTGGTTTGCTGCGAATTACTGTTAAGATCGGGTACAATACGCACTTCGGAACACTGATCGACAGAGAGTTGCGTTTCGATATCGAAGGTTCGGATAGTTTCTACTTCATCGCCAAAAAAGTCGATACGAAAGGGTAAATCTGAAGCAAACGAAAACACATCAATTATACTACCACGAACGGCATATTGGCCAGGCTGATAAACAAAATCAACCAGGTCAAATCCATAATCGATAAATAAATCTTGTAATGATTCGGGCGACAGTGAATGCCCTTGTTTTACTATTGTAGTATTGTTCCCCAGCTCTTCAGGATTAAAGACTTTTTCGGCAAGTGCTGCCGGATAGGTAACTAAGATAGTTTGTTGATGTTGCGAATCGAAAAAATGGTTAAGAGCCTCGGTACGTAGCAAGCTGTTTTCGGGGCTTGGCTGGCCAAATGCCACAGAACGTTTATATCCGGATGGAAAGAAGAAAACCCTATTTTTACCGGTATAGGTTTCCAGCTCGTTCTGAACTTGTAATGCCTCCTCTTTTTCATCGACTACAATTAGCGACTTCTTATTTGTTGTAGCCACACACAAAAGGCTCATCAAAGTAAATGATGAACCTTTTAAGTTTTTCCAACTAATCCATTTATTTTGGGCGAGTGTGTTTTTTGTTGCAGCAAGTTTCGGGTGACTTGCAAATAGTTGTACAAAGTTGTCTTTATCCACGTATCATTCAATTATAAGAAATCCTCATCATCTTCTTCTTCAATACCAACAAGCTTTATGGGCACTTTTTTTAACATTTGATAAATTTCACCTTCAGACTGAATATCATCGTCGTCAGTATTAAAATACCATAAAACCGTAACTTTAATGCCCGAAGCATAAAACTCCTCGAGCTTTGTTAAGATAAGCGAAATCATTTTTGCCGAAGCGCTATTCAAATAATCCATTTGAAATTTAAACTCGATCTCCCCTTTCACATCACTCATATTTTTCTCTAACCACTTAATAACGGGATCGTAAGTTTTAACCACGTTTTCAGGCAGTGAACGACCCGATATCTCATACAAATTCTCATTCGGATCAAACACCACCCGTGGTGTTTTAGAAGTTGATTCAATAATTAATGGTTCCATATGAATTATTTTCAATTTACATTTTTCGAATTTAACCTCTTTCGGGGAAATATTCGTCTAAAGTAAGAATTTTGCCGCAATAATACAATATTCGTCTTTCTGTATTTTCAGGAACAGCAAACTGACATTTTTTTCTGACTATAGCCAAATCGCTTACGTCTATCCATTTCAGAAATGAAAGGTTTAGTGGAATTTTAATTTTCTACGAGACCCCAAGCAATCTAAAGAATTGGTTTTCGCTGATAAAAAAAATAATTACTGTGCCTTCGGTTCAAAAACCACCATCAATTTCGCCACACTTTTCTTAGTATTCCGTCAAGTTCGCGGAGTTTTATAGGCTTAGAGACATAATAATCACAACCCGACTCCAGACATTTTTCGATTTCTTCCGGAGATGTATAGGCGGTTTGAGCTATAATACGAAGTTTAGGAAATAACGTCTTTATTTTCCGTGTAGCCTCATACCCATCAATTTTGGGCATTTTCACATCCATCAACACCAGATCGAACTGCTGTTCAGACACGCGACGAATGGCTTCCTCGCCATTTCGCGCCCACACAATTGTAGCATTGTACTTTTGCAGTAATTGATTAAGAAATTCAAAGTTGTTGGGTTCATCTTCTGCAATCAAGATGGTTTTATCTGACAAATCGAGTCGTTTTAGCACTTTCCTTTCTACCGTATTGGTCTTTACACCAACGGCTTCCACCTGATCGAAGGGTATAGTAAACCGGAAAGTCGATCCCTCCCCCACAGCTGATTCAACAGAAATGTCGCCACCCAACAACTGCACAATGTCTTTGCAAATAGCTAAACCTAAGCCTGCCCCGCGGTACAAACGCGATTTCTCCTCATCAATTTTTCGAAAACGGTGAAAAATTTCTTCCATGTGGCCTTCGTTAATTCCAATGCCGGTATCTTCCACATAAAACTCCAACATATTGTTAATGGGAATTACACCAAGTTCGATACTTCCCTTGTCGGTAAATTTTAGTGCATTGCCCAACAAATTCACAAACACCTGTCTTAACCGAAACGGATCGGTACGCACAACAAGGTCTCTATTGGCAAATGGATTGTTTATAACAATGTCAATATGTTCTTTCTTTTTCTGTGCTTTAATCTCGTTAAAGGAAATATAGAGTTCGATAAATATTTCGTTAATATCGCAATTGGCCTTTGCAATAGCCAGTTGACCAGCCTCAATTTTGGAAATATCAAGAATATCGTTCACCAAATTCAGCAATGTGTTTCCACTTTCGTTGATAACCTTAAGGTACTCCTGGCGTTGTTCCTGAGGCAAATCCTCTTCGATAAGTAAATTTGTAAACCCCAAAATAGCATTCATCGGTGTACGAATTTCATGCGACATGTTGGTCAAAAAACTTGTTTTAAGGTAATCGGCTTGTTCGGCTCGCTCCTTTGCTTTTTGCAGATTTTGCTCAACCAAATCACGAGCATCATCGCGTTTTTCAATTTGTTCAAGCATTTTATTAAATGCATTGTACACAACCGAAATCTCGTCTCTGCCCTCACGCTGAAGTCTGATAGAATAGTCGGCCTCCAGCGATATTTTACGTGAAGCAGCGCTTAGCTTGGCCAACGGCCTAGTGATAACAAATTGGAGTCGATAAGCGGCAAAAGTTCCTAAAAAGAGCAAAAAAAGCAACCATCCTCCATTTGTAATAGCAAACCGCAATATGTCTTTCGTTATACTTTCCCTACTGGCTATCAGTACAATATAACCGTAATCGATTTCCTTGTATTGGATTTTATGCCGGATAACCTCTTCTATTTGTTCGTTTTCGGGTTCATTTTTAACGGAAGAAGTCAGTTGGTACCTGGCAAACAGCGAACTATCGGAAGTATAGACACTCGCAGAAAGGATATCGGGTAAATTTTCGATGCGCGACAAAATATTTGTGGTTTCAATTGAGTCGTTGAAACTCATCGGCCCCACACAATAATCAGCCAGCAACACAGCGTTGGTTTCCACATTGAGAACAAATTTACGTTCCTGTTCAGCTGCAAACCGAAACAACACTACTGTATAGCCTGCAACCGTGACCGTACTTGTAATAAACAAGACCAACCCAATGAGCTTATGTTTCAGCGATATGTTGTTTAACCAGTTCATTTATTTGTTCTCATTGGGTTTACAATATTTTCTGCCGATTGTAGCAACCTATAGCTTACATACAACAAGCTTTCGTGAATGGCCTGTTCATTTATTTCAAACCTAAGTTTCTGGTTTTTCCTATAAATATTGATCATTCCGCCGGCCTCTGCCCCTCCTCTACCTTCGGCAACAATTAATATCGGCTTACCGCGTGAAGCATCAATTATTTGGTCGAGATAGTATTTATCTGAAACATAAATTAGGTGGGCTCCAAAGTGGGGGTCATAACTGTTTCCATCAAATACCAATACGTTCTTATTTTTGATAGGCAATTGTTGAAACACCTCTCTAAACCGGTCGGCCATTTCTTTGGAACCGACAACCTGTATGCGAAAAAAATCGGCTTCTTCAATCTCGTAGGGCCACTCAATAAAACGAGTAAAACGTTCTATATACACAGCCTTAAGTGTCACCTCATCAATCTGGTTGGCAGATGTAAATGGGAGCAACAAAACGAAAATCGATATATGTATAAATTTCAACACTTCCTATTGGGTAATCATAGCTTAAACATCATTGTCAAGTTTCTGACAGTTGGTAAATGTAACCGTTTTTTATGTAGGTTAAACCAACTAAAAACAACCGTTTCCAATCCTAAACCTCACATCAATCAGGTATTTTTACGTGCCCATAGTTGTTTGGTTACATCTAATTCGTAAAACTCAGTGCATTTTACCAAAACCAAGAACAAAAGCAAGGTATATTTTACCGTTTAACTTTCAAAAAACACTATTTCTAAAACTTAAAGGTGAAATTTAAGAACAACGCTCAATATTGTGCGGTTATTACTCTGCAATCCATACTGTATCTTACGAAAATAAGACTAGGGTAAAAGTTAACAGGTGTACTTTCCTTTTTTACTGTTTTTGTGTACCTTTACCCCAAGTGTCAAATAAAGTATTATTAACTTTATCGGTAAATGAATAACCGTAACCACATGAAAAAAATAGTATACCTCGCTGCATTGACCTTATTAATGGCATGCCAAACCGCTCCTGAAGTGGCAAACACTTCGAACGAAATTACTATAGTAGAAAGTAACCACCCAGAGAGCATTTTTCCGGGAAATATAATCCAATCGGAACAATCGCATGTTATCACCCAAGTTCATGATGGATTGCTCGGACTAAACCCCAAAACAGAAACTCCGGAAGCCTTGCTGGCAAAGCGTTGGTTTATCAATAATGAAAGCGATGTATTTACATTCCAATTGTATCAAAACATTTATTTTCATGACGATACGTGCTTTGAAGATAACACAGGCAGACAACTCATGGCCGAAGATGTAAAGAAAAGTTTTGAGTACTTATTAAAATATAAGCATCATAATCAGATAAGTACCGGACTTCTAGAACAAATTAAGGGTACTCAAAATTACATTCAGAATTGCAGCAATAATGAAAAATCAAATGCACATATCGATGGAATTGTGGTAAAAGATAGTTTTCAGCTGGAAATTCACTTAAAAAATCCAAATCCAAACTTTATATATAGTCTGGTAGGCCCAGATATGGTGATTTTACCTATCGAGGGACTAATGGCGTACGGAGAAAATTGCACTATAGGCTGCGGGCCTTTTCAAGTTGATTATTTTAAGCCCAATGGTGATTCTATTGTTCTTACGAAAAACCAAAAATACTACCGGACCGACCAGGCCGGAACAGCCCTGCCATACACCGACAGAGTTATTTTCTATTACGAACCTGTACCGGCAAAAAGCCTGAAAATGATACGCAATGGAGTTGTCAAATTTATACCAGCCATCAGCAAAAAACATGTTTTAAAATTTGTAGAAGAAAACATTACATTATTCGAAGAAGCCAACCCAACACTTTCGCTGGAACAGCCCATCGGGCTTGAAAAAAGTGATGTGTATATGATCAGACACACTTCATTAAAAAACCTTCGATACAGCAGCATGAATCTGCTATACCTCGATAGGGTGTACCTGAAATCTCCCGAACCAACTAAGTAGTGCCCGTAATAAAACTCCAATAACTGCGTTATGTTCATTTTGAAAACAGTTATTTACGAAAGTAAACGCCTTGATTTTCAAAATGAACAAGCCTTGTTCTTGAAGTTTTATTACTGGGCACACCAAAAAACAGGT
>JAQICA010000113.1 GCA_027858775.1 Salinivirgaceae bacterium
AGTAACCGAAATATAATCCATTTTAGTTTCGGTGTTGGAACCATTTGCATTTTCAACGGTCAAACTCACGGTGTAAGTGCCCTCGCTATTATATACATGGCTTGGGTTTTGTTCAGTGCCAGTATTACCATCACCAAAGTCCCAGCTCCAAGTTGTGGGGTTGTTAGTCGATTGGTCTGTAAAGCTTACAGATTCGCCTTCTGTAATTTCTGTTGGGGTACCATTAAAATCTGCAACTGGATCAGGCAAATTAAAATATATTGTTTGGTCTGATGTAAGAATCAGTTCTTCTATTGAAGTAATGCTGTTTAGAAAAGCGGTAAATTTCAGGGTTTCTCCATCATTATATTGCATTTGTATAGTACTTTGAGCATACGCGCCAGTGCTTTTTTGTTGGACAGTAGCCGGACCATAATCACTATTTGCATAAATAATGGATGGTTCTGATTGAGTAATTGCATGAGAAATTAAAAAAACCGATCGTTTAGCACTTTTTGTTGAAACTCGAACAATATAGGTACCCTCTCCTAACCCTTCCAATTTATAGGAATAATCTCCCTGAGGCAAAACACCTGTTTTTTGTGTCATTAGTTGTCCGGAAGAATTGTAAATTCCAATATGAACTTTTTCTTTTTTGGCATTGTAAAAAGCCAATGTGCCTGAATTTTCTATTGGATTCGGAAAATTTTTTAAAGGCTGGTTGAGTGCCGCATCTTTTGAAATGCCTACGGTTTCGACCAAGTGTAAAACATCATTACCATTTAAACTAAGAGTAGTTAATTGATCTTGATTCTCAACTAAAACACTGTCTGGTGTTTCATGTTCTCCAAGCACGGCAAAAGTAATTAAATAGTCTTGTGCTTGAATTGTTGTGTTTGCTATTATCAATAAACATAATAGCAAACTAATTTGTAACTTCTTCATCATAACATTATTAATCTTTATAATTACTAGTTTTATTTCTTTTATGTTGCAGCCAACTCATAAATACGGACTATAACCCCCATTAACGCTCTCTGTCATCCCATTTTCCCGGAGATAAGCGAATGTTTTGGTTATCTGTTTCTTGTAAACGTTAAAAAAACGGTTACGCATGTTTGGCGATTATGGTTCAAATATAACAAAAAATATGGAGGCGGTGTGCATGCGGTTGGGTCTTCTCTGTTCCAAAAATTTGTATTTCTAAAACATACCATGCAGGGTATACTTTAAGGCGAATGGGGAATGGGTACAATGGCAATTAAAACATGTGGTTTGGTGCTAACCGGTGTTTTTTTTTCAAAATATCATCACGAAAGTGTAAAACAAAAGCTTTTTCGTAGTATTTTTATAACGTTACTATTAACAGTGCCAAAAACTAAAATACAATGCGTATACCAAGCGACCACAGAAAGCTGGATGAGCTGTTGATATTCCTCTACATTTTTTCTGAACTGTAACACTCTGCTTACACTACCGCGCCATTTTTCAGGTGCAACTACCACCAAATACCACAGCACCAACACACATATCGGCAACAAGCCATTACTGTTTTAGATTTAATTTCATTGCCATGGATGCATACATTCAATATCTCAATAACTTGGTTAACCAAAGTAAAGATGAGTTTAAAAATCTGGGGAACATCAACTGGATTAACCCGTGGAACTCGCAGGAGTACGAAACACTAAAGGCAGCGTTGATAAAAAAAGCTTGTGCTGCGCCTCTTTTTCATGGTACAAAACCCTATTTGAACAGTATATCGGGGGGCTGCCAACTGTGCGGCGAAGGAAAATGGAGCTGCTTATTTATTACCGGTCTGTGCAATGCCAAATGTTTTTATTGCCCTACTGCTCAAAATCAGGATGACGCGCCTCAATCGCAGGGTTTAACATTCGAAACACCTGAATCGTATGCAGAATACATCAATCACTTTAAGTTTAGTGGCGTAAGCTTTAGTGGCGGCGAACCCCTACTCAAGGCCGAAAAAGTTTTGCAATACCTGTCCAGCATCAGAAAAAACTGCAAACCGAATATTTACACCTGGATGTACACCAATGGAATACTGGCAAACGACGCCATTTTCGATCGATTGGCAGCAGCAGGGCTCAACGAGGTGCGTTTCGACATTGGGGCTACCAATTACAATTTGAGTAAAATTAACCATGCTGTGGGAAGAATACCGGTAGTGACCATTGAAATACCGGCTATTCCGGAAAGCAAAGAAGCCATTATGGAGTTACTGCCGCAAATGAGTAAAATGGGCGTACAACATCTGAACCTACACCAATTGCGACTTACGCCATATAATGCAAAACATTTGCTCAAGCGTAATTATACATACATTCCGGCAGAACGCCCCATTGTGGCCGAATCGGAAATTGCAGCGTTGGAAATTATTACATACGCTAAAAGCCAAAATATCGATATTGGCATTAACTACTGTTCGTTCTTTTTTAAGCACCGTTTCCAAAAAGCGAGTTTCAGAAAACTGGTAGCTCAATCGACATCAAATCCCCGCGAATTTATAACACAAAACGGTTACATCAGAACGCTATCTGACGATGCCGTACGGTACGAAAAGATTGCGATTTACGACACTGAACGGACTCAGACAAATGCTACAGCCGTTCCATTACTTCTGAAGCATAAGAATTACACTCTTACCCGCTCATTACATGAAAATATTCCAACAAATAAAATGCATTCGCAATCTGTAAATACCCTATTGCTAAAGATTCCGGAACAAATTCCGTCTGATAGCGACCTGTTTCGGATTTGGCAATGCGAATATATTGAGCAGGGATTAAGG
>JAQICA010000125.1 GCA_027858775.1 Salinivirgaceae bacterium
CGTAACCCGTTGCTGTTTCAGCGCCAAGCATTGAGACAGTAAAATCTGTATAATCGCTGTCGAAATCTTGTCCACTAAAAGTTAGTTCAAGTGTGGCTGTGGTATTTGTAACCCATGAAACAGCGGCAATACTGGTTCCGCCGGGTGCATTTTGGATACTAAAATTCGATTTGTTCAATGTGTTATCAGAAAACTCATCGCCGATAAGGGCGAGGTCGATTACAGCACCATCGAGGTTTTCTTCTGTAAGGCCTGCATGCGAAATTGCAAATGTGCCAGGTTCGATGAAAGCTTCAATAGTGTAAGCATTGGATGCTCCCTCCTCGCCAATGCTGCTTCCTGCAGCAAAAAGCGTAACGTAAAATTCGGTGAAATCTGTATCGAAATCGGTTCCATCGAATGCGAGTGTTATTTGAACATGATTATCATCAATTAAATCTACACTTTGCTTCGTAATGCCTGACGGATAATTATTCAACACAAAATTTGCAGGATTGATGGGCGTTAAGAATGTTGCTCCGCTAATTTCCAGATCAACCACTGCTCCATCCAAATCCGGCTCATAAAGAGCATCTGTGCTACTTAGTATAAGGTTTTGTGTTTCAATTGTGGCTTCAAAAGTTATGGAATTGTCAGCAGCGGTAAATTCAACATCGCTGTAGTCATCAATTTGCGAACCAGTGATTGTGAGTATGTCAGCAGTAATATCGGCATCATAATCGGCAGAAGCATTTCCCGTAAGAGTTAGGGTAAGGTTTGTTTGACTATTGCGGGTTACAGAGCCAATGGAAACACCGGCCGGTTTATTATTAAACGCCCATTCTGATGCTGACAGAGTAATTGGAAACGTTCCTCCTGAAATATCCACATCAATTTGCGCTCCGTCTTCGCTACCTTCGACAATAGGGGCCAAAGCTGAAAAGCTAATGTTTTCGCTATCATCTATGGCAATGAAAGTCCATCCGCTAGAAGCAGACAATGCTGATCCACTATATTGAAACTGGCTTTCATTTATTGTAACCCCTGCATTTGTGATATTTGTATCGTAGTCTTGCGTGCGTGTTCCGGTCAGGGTAATGGTTACAGTGTTGTCATCTGTTCGGATAATTGAACTGGCAGAAATACCTTCCGGCAAACCTGACAATGCAAAAGCAGACGGATCTATCGAAGCAATGAGAGTATCCTGCTCAACCTCGATATACAATTGCTGGTCAGATTCTGAGCCTTCGACAATCGATCCGTCATCAGACAATGCAAGAACTGCAGGTTCTATAACGGCCTCGAAAGTCACTCCTGTACCAGAGACATCAGATGATGTTTCTTCAATGACTGATGCAGAAAATGTTGCTGAAACATTTGTTATATCTGTATCATAATCGACGGTAGCATTTCCATTAAGAACAAGTTTAACTTCCGTTACGTTTTGATAAACTACATTTCCGAGGGTAACACCATCGGGCAGATTGTTCATGGATACATCAGCCAGATCGATGGGTGATACAAAATTTCCGCCGTCCAACGTAGCTGTAATGATGCCCGCGTCTTCAGCGCCTTCAGTAAAAGGGCCTCCGGAAAGTACGATGGTTTCCTCATCAATGTCTGCAAAAATTGTGACAGTATTATCGGAAGAGATATTGGTATTAATATCATCGACATCGGCTGCGAGCACATTGAGACCAACGGTAGTTACATTGCTATCAAAATCATTATTGGGAGCCCCGGTCAGATTTATTTTTACTTCGGTAGGGCTATTGTATGTCAATGAGCCAATTGAAACGCCGGCAGGGAGGTTGTTCAGCACCCAGTTAGATTTTTGCGGAGACTGTACAAATGTTCCACCGGCGATTGTTGCAGTGATATAGTCGCTGCCCATATCCCCTTCAGTAATTCCATCGGGATCTGCTGCAATTGTTAAGAATTCGGGATCATCAAAAGCGTTAAAAGTTACGCCTGTATTTACAATGGCCTGAGCTGAATAGGAAATTATTTCTCCAATGGCTATTGTAATTTGCATATTTGCAATGTTTGTATCATAATCTTGGGTACGATCGCCCGAAAGATACACATGGGCTTCGGTGTCGCTAATCCTGTCAACATAATCAAAAGTAACTCCGCCGGGCAGGTTTTGTACTGACCAATTGTTTTGTGTAAGCGGATCAGAAAATACACGTTCACTAATTGTGACTGTAACGGCGTGTCCGTTTTCAGCACCTTCTTCAATGCCGGAACCGCCATCGCTCATGCTAATAAGCAGGTCTTCATCTATTGCAGTGAAGGTTACACCTTCGGTAAGCACAAAATCAACTCCGCTATAATCATTAATATCAGATGCCGGAATTGTAAGTTCAAAGTCTGTAATATTGGTATCATAGTCTTCTGTTGTATTTCCGCTAAGTAATATTCTAACCTGTGATGCAGAAATTCTTGTAATTGTGCCTAACGAAACATTAGCAGGCATGTTAATAGCCGACCAATTTACTGATGTTAAGGTTTGTGCAAAGGTGCCTCCGGAAAGTGTTACTATAATAATCTCTCCATCTTCGGAGCCTTCGGTAATAGAAAGGTCATCACTCATGGCTAATAATTCAGGATCGTCATCAGCACTAATAATAAGTGAGTTTTCCGCATTCAGGATTCCTGAACTAGTGTGGCTAAATTCGCTATTGTCTACAGATAGATCAAGTGTTACAGGAGAATCGTAATCATCCTGGCGGTTTCCGGAAAGTGTAATGACAACGGTATCGGCATCGGTACGAACAATATCGCCAACAGTAACACCATTTGGCAAGCCGGTAACATTCCATTGCACGTCACTGAGCATTGATACAAATGCATCATTTTCGATGCTTACTCTAATTTCGCTACCATCCTCGGCATTTTCTTCGATTACTCCGACTGTTTCCCATGCTAAATGTGGTGACACATCGTTGGCATTACCTCCGGTAAATTCGCCAAATTCAGCTACAGATGCAGTGAGCCGATTATTCGCAGTATTTGTGGGATTAAAAATATCCCAAAAATTGCCATCGTACCGAATTGCAGAAAGGCTGGTTTCTGTTCCATTGACATCGGCATCGGTATATTTAAAAGAGAGATTGGCATTAAAGCTGGTAATATTACTTTGCGAAATTGCCCAATAGCGTGTCAGGTAGTCTAAAACACTCACGTTTTCGGGTTGCTTTTCAGCGGTCATTTCGAGATCGACGTAAGCGCCGGGGTTGAACGTTCCTGAAGTAAAGTTTATATCTGCCGGAAGGTAATACGATGTTCCATTAATTTCGCCAATGGCAAAAGTATAGCTACCAGCCATGCTGTAATATTTTCGCACAATGCCCCCTGTTCCCGGAACAATCATGGAAGAAGTTCCCGGCGAGCCAGCCACAGAAGAAGAAGCAGCAAGCTCAAGGAGGTTCCCATTCATGTGTAATTTGCCCTGGCTAAAAACCAGCGAACCCCAAACATAGGTGTCATTCCCCATAGAAACCCCACCGGTTCCGGCAAGTTCTATACCTTCGAAATGTGTGGCATAAGTTCCACCAACCGTTTGCAATGAAGATCCATAGAAAACGACTCTTCCAGTGCCATCCTGATTGATAAAAACATTATTTTCGGTGGCATTGTTATTAAAAAAACCACTTAACTGAATTTCTCCATCGAGGTCGATACGGCCAGGTATTGTTCCGTAGGACTTGTTTGTATATCCAGCAGTATTGTCGTTTTGTACTTTTATGTAAGCGCCATTATCGACAACAATTCTGGCACCATTATTAACAATACCCTTTTGGGCTTGCATGAATAGTGCAGAAAAAATCAGCATTAGAGATAAGAATTTTTTCATATTTGTTGGTTTAATATATTTTCACTTGATATCGTTTGTTTTATTTCATTTTAGTATTTAAAGAATCTCATTTAACAGCTTACGTAATTCTGCTTTATCTTTTTTATTCCTCAATTTGCTTTTATTTAATTGTTTAAAAGTTCTTCAATTTTTTCGAGTCGCTTTTTCAGGTCCTCGTTTTCTTTTTGTAGCTGTTCTATAATCACTTGCTGTTCCTGCACGGCTTTAACTAACGGAATGGTAAAGTCGGAATACCTTAACGAATACAAACCACCATTATCAACACCTGATTTGTCAACACCGCTAAATTCGTAACCTATTGACCGTGCAGCTTCTTCAACATCCTGGGCGTAGAACCCGCTAAAACGGATGTTCTGAATATCAGAATTGTTATTATCGGCTGATGCTTTGATACCTAAAAGTTGGTTTTGTTTCTCAATATCCAGTTTGTATGTAATCGGTTTTAGAAGTTTAATAAAAGCAAGCCCTGGAACGTTATCTTTGGCATCCACTTTAATACGTTTGTCGGAATATGTTGACCAAGCTACTTGTCCGCGTATTGAACTGATGGCCGTATTTCCGAGGTTAATTTGGTTTGAAGCTGTAAGTAGGGTTTCATTGCCAATAGCAGTAGAATTTTCGTACGTGAAAAAAACGTTATTAACCCTTGTTTTTGAGCCAATAGTTGTGTTATTTGAGCCATTTCGCATGTTATACAAAGCTGAGTCGCCTATGGCTGTATTTTGCGCACCGGCAGCATCCCAGATAGCTCTGGCGCCTATGGCAACAGTGCCGTTGGTTGTGGAAACATTTCTGCCGGCAGCACTTCCTATTCCAATATTTCGACTGCCGGTACTGTTACTTCCCAAACCACCTCCGATTGAGATGTTTAGTTCTCCCGTTGTATTTTGAGCCAACGCATATCCGCCTAAAGCTATGTTGTAACTTCCCGAAGTATTATTTTGTAACGAGAGTTTTCCCATGGCAATATTTTGTTCGCCAGTATTTGGTCCATAAAAAGCCTGTTTACCTATTGCTATATTCCAATGTCCGGTAGTGTTGCCTTTTAGGGCTTCATCGCCAATAGCCACATTTTGTCCACCGGTAGTATTTGACAGACCTGCTTCGTTTCCGACAAAAACATTTAGACTGCCATACCACCATACCGTAGAAGGCATAGAGTTTTTACCTGCCTGATAACCAATGAATACGTTTTTACGTAACGTTGTTCCTTCAAAACCTGCCTGATAACCCAAATACACATTATTCGATCCATAATCTTCGACTGTTGGATGTCCTGTATTATTATATCCGGCCTGGTATCCCATAAATACATTTCTCTTTCCGTAAGTTGTATTGTAACCAACTTGTTCACCAATAAACACATTTTGCTCGCCCCTGGTCGCTTCGGCACCGGCTTCGCTACCAAGATAGACATTGCCACCCCGTAACTGATGTTTTTCACCTGCTTTGTAGCCAATAAAGGTGTTATTGTTTGAGTTGTTACTATTGTTTCCGGCATAAAATCCTAAAAATGTATTGTAATTTCCCGATTGGTTACTATATCCGGCTTCTGTTCCCAAAAATACATTATCGGTACCTATGCTGTTACTGTATCCGCTTTGGTTTCCAATAAAAACGTTTGCCCCGCCTGTTTGATTTGAAAAACCACTTTGGTTACCCATAAAAACATTGAAACCTCCTTTTTCGGGCAATGCTTCATCTCCGGTGTTGTTATATCCAGACTGAAAACCGATAAAGACGTTTTTTGCCCCATGAGTGGTCACTCGCCCTGCCGATTCGCCAATAAATACATTTTGCTCGCCATTGGTGGCATTTTCTCCGGCTTTGCTACCAAGGTAAACATTACCTCCTTGATTTTGGTGGGCACTACCAGCCCGATAGCCGATAAAAGTATTATCGCTTCCGGTATTTACCGCTCCGGCTTCTACACCAAGAAAGGTATTCCAGAACCCATTCACATTACCTTTACCAGCATTATAACCAACAAAAATATTCTGATAACCATCACTATTATTCAGACCACTTTCATAGCCAAAGAAAACATTGTATTTCCCAAGATTTCCGGTTCCCGGAGTAGTGTTTGCCCCGGCGTTGTGCCCTATAAAATAATTTTCCGGTGTAAGATCAAGAAAGGAAGTTGAACCGGATTTATTCGGCGTTATACCGCCTACGGCAAAACCTCCTTTGGCTGCCTTTGTCGAATTATCGATGTAAATACGGGCGCTATCGCGTTCAATTGTCAGATAAGTATTTGAGATTCCTTTATTTGGAGTGATGCCGCCCACAGCAAAGCCACCCTTGGCAGCTTTACCGCCGACAGGTGGGTCGTTTACGTAAACACGGGCACTATCGGGACTGATAGTGAGATATTGCGTTATTCCTGATTTGTTTGGCGTGATGCCTCCAACAGAAAATCCACCTTTGGCTCCTTTTAAGCCCAGATCGTCGATAAAAATTTGAACGCTATCGGGCGAAATACGGAAATAATCAACCGGAGTGGCTTTAATGGGTGTGATGCCCCCAACAGCAAATCCACCTTTGGATCCCTTATTATTCGATTCCATGAAATTTACACGCACTTCGTTCTCATACACGGCAAAAATAACCTGTCCGAGACTGTTTTTCACCTCGAAAAGTGCCTCGTTATTCCCTGTAGGCTGGTCGCCCTGCACAGTTAATTTACCAACCGGGCGGGTTGTGCCAACGCCCAAATGCTTGAGCGTATCGGCCAAAAACAGCAAACTGTCGTTGGCTTCATGAACGTATTCACTCACTGCCACGGGCATCCAGTCGGTTCCAGTGTAGAAACAGAAGTTTTCTTGAGTGGTATTGTATATTAACAATCCATCAGCCGGCCCGGAAATACTCTCCATTTCTGTTTGATCCATTCTGGGCACAAGCAACCCTTTAGTTTCTGAATAGATATCGAGCATGGCACTTGTGTGTGCTGTATGTGTATCGTCATCAGAAATAACTATATTCTGAGCAGTTGTTGAAATGCTTACAAACATAAAAGAAACCAATACAAAATGAATTAGCAACTTGATGTGATTTGTTTTCATAAGAAGTAGTTTTAAATAATTAACTTTTATTTTGAAATTAATCTTTGTATTTCTTCTAATTCTTCTTTGTATTTTTCATTCTCTTGTTGCAATGCTTCAATTAGTTCTTGTTGCTCCTTTACTGCCTGAATGATTAGACCAAACAGATCGTCTTTTTGCAAGGAAATTGTTTCATTATCGCTGCGATTGATTAATCCGGGCAGTACCTTTTCAACTTCCTGTGCCTCAAGCCCCATGCGTTTAACACCAGATTGGTCATCCTTTAAAAAGAATGACACGCCTCTGATCTGCATTAATTTCCCTATAGCATTGCTGATGGTTTTCGCACCAATCTGGTTTTTTTGATCTACTGTAGATTTTGCTGTGGCCTCCCACAATTGGCCGTTGGCATCGACATATACATTGGCAGCTTGTGCTATGGTAGTTCCTGCGATTCCATCGGCATAAAAAGCTGAAATTCCTTCCCCTATACGCACTTCACCACTACCAGTTAATTGCACACCATAGCCAATGGCAATGGAGTTTTTATAAGTACTTGCAGGGCTGCTAACAGAAATTTCCGACCCAATTGCAACAACGTTTTGGGCATTCTTACAACTCAAAAGAGTTTGATAACCGATAGCTACATTATTCCATGCACTTGCATTGTCTAATGCGTTGAGGGCTTCAAAGCCAAAAGCTGTATTTTGACTTCCTTCGTTGCTGTAAAGAGCATTTCCTCCAAAAGCCGAATTGAAAGAACCATTATTCATGTCAAACAGAGCTCCATTTCCCATAGCTGTATTATCAGTACCTTGATCATTATCGATTAAAACCATTCCAACACCTACATTATTAGATCCGGTAGTATTTGCCTGAAGGGCTTTATCACCGATGGCTACATTTAAGTCGCCATCAATATTTTCAAACAATGCATTATAACCAACTGCAATATTAGAATTGCCACTCACATTTGCCTTTAACGAAGCCAATCCAACAGCCACATTATTGTCACCATTCAAATTGCTTTGTAATGCAAAGTTCCCAACCGCAACATTAGACCCACCATCCTGGTTACTGTACAATACCTGATCACCGATAGCCACGTTGTAAGCCCCGGTTATGTTTCCAAAGCCAGCCTGGTTTCCAATAAATACATTGCGACTGGCTTTCCACTGTGGATCGTTTTTATTCATTGTATTTTTTCCGGCTTGGTAGCCAATAAACACGTTTTTATTGGCCTGATAGTTTTCATGGCCGGCCTCATGCCCTATAAACACATTGAAACTACCTCGTTCCGTATCTCCTGAATATACAGACGACCACCCATTATTATTATATCCTGCCTGAAAACCCATAAATACATTTTGGCTTCCATCAGTGGTATTGGAACCGGCCGACTCGCCAATAAAAATATTCTGTTCGCCATCAATGGCATTCTCCCCGGCTTTACTTCCGATGTGTACATTACCTCCGTTGGCTGTATGCGAAAATCCAGCTAGGTTGCCGATAAAGGTATTATCGCTGCCAATATTGTTATACCCCGCTTGATAACCCATAAATGTATTCTTAAAACCGACCGAATTCACTAGCCCGGACTCATACCCTATAAAAGAATTGTAGCGACCTATATCTCCGGCACCCGGATCTGTATTAGCTCCGGCATTGTGACCAATAAAATAGTTTTCGGGTGTAAGATCCAGAAAAGTTGCAACTCCACCTTTGTTGGGCGTAATACCCCCCACCGCAAAACCTCCTTTGGCTGCCTTTGAAGAATTATCGATATAAATACGCGCACTATCGCGTTCAATTGTCAAATACGTATTTGATATGCCTTTATTTGGCGTAATACCGCCCACAGCAAAGCCTCCCTTGGCAGATTTACCGCCGACAGGCGGATCGTTTACGTAAACACGGGCACTATCGGGGCTGATGGTGAGGTATTGCGTTATTCCTGATTTGTTTGGTGTGATGCCTCCAACAGCAAAACCACCTTTGGCGCCTTTTAAGCCCAGATCGTCGATAAAAATTTGAACGCTATCAGGCGAAATACGAAAATAATCGACCGGAGTGGCTTTATTGGGTGTGATGCCCCCAACAGCAAATCCACCTTTGGCGGCTTTATCATTTGATTCCATGAAGTTTACACGGACTTCGTTCTCATACACGGCAAAAATAACCTGTCCGAGACTGTTTTTCACTTCGAAAAGTGCCTCATTGTTACCAGTAGGCTGGTCGCCCTGCACGGTTAATTTACCAACCGGGCGGGTTGTGCCAACGCCCAAATGTTTGAGCGTATCGGCCAAAAACAGCAAACTGTCGTTGGCTTCATGAACGTATTCACTCACTGCCACGGGCATCCAGTCGGTTCC
>JAQICA010000128.1 GCA_027858775.1 Salinivirgaceae bacterium
TTCATCAAAGGTTAATAAACAAAAAGAATATTATGATTAATATAAGTTTCTGTTTAATATTAAAATTTAAGTTTTTTGTAGTCCACAATTTTATGAAGTGACCCCTAAGCTAACCCCACCTCCGGGTACTGAAATTTGATATTTATTACTTTGCACCCATAAAACACAAAACCCCGAAAGTAAATACTTTCAGGGTTTAATTTTGTAGCGAGTCCCGGACTTGAACCGGGGACCTCATGATTATGAATCATGCGCTCTAACCAGCTGAGCTAACTCGCCGTTTTGCTAATGCGGGTGCAAATATAAAGAACTATTCTTTTATTGCAAGAGCAATTCACAAAAAAAAACAATTATTTTCTACTCTTGAGTATTATTAATCCGGGAAAATTTCTATATTGCAATGAAAACAAATAAATTACCGGATATGACAAAAGCAAAATATACACTCGAATATTCTTTCAACTCTGCCCCAACTGTTCTTTATTACCGATTAAGTACTGCCAGCGGCCTATCTGAATGGTTCGCCGATGATGTATATGTAAATGAAAAAACCTTCACCTTCGTTTGGGACGGATTTGAACAGAAGGCTGAACTTCTCACACGAAAAAATCCGGAATTTGTTAAATTCCGATGGCTGGACGATGAATCAGAAGAGAAGGAAAACCAACCTTATTTCGAGTTTAAAATCCGAAAAGACGACCTGACAGGCGAAACGGCCTTACTTATTACCGACTTTGCTGATGAAGACGAAAAAGAGGGTTCTATAGAATTGTGGGACACCCAAATAAACTCACTCAAACAAAAGCTGGGCATTTAACAAACAATTCCTGTTGTGCACTAATGTATGGCTTCACAAATGCAAGCCATGTATTGTGTATGCATAAAACAAGGCTATTATTAGCACAATTAAGAATTGTGAGGTTCAATATGGATATGCACTTCACCCAACATGGGAATACGTTTTTTCAGAGTGTCTTTTAGCGAATGAGCCAACGCATGTCCGCTTGTAACAGAAATGGCCCCATCTACCCAGGCATGAAGATCTAAATGATAGTTCATTCCGGCTTTTCGCACATAACACTTTTCTGTTCCCGTTATACCTTGAACTTCTTGTGCTATTTCACGAATTTCATCAACCAGCTCGTCATAAACCGATTCGTCCATCACTTCGCCCAGTGCGGGTCTGAAAATATGGTAACTGTTGTATAAAATGAGTGCGGCAGCAAAAAGCGCAGCCCAATCATCGAGGCTTTCATGCCCTTCGCCAAGTACTAACGCAATGGAAATACCGATAAACGCAGCCACAGAAGTAATAGCATCACTCCTATGATGCCAGGCATCAGCCTTTAGAGAGGAACTTTTCAGCTCCTTACTCCTGCGTATCACTATCTGATATGAACCTTCTTTCCAGATAATAATACCGAGCAGAACAAGCAATGTCCAGGGCTCGGGCATTTCGTGGGGCGTTTGAATATTTTGAATACTCTGAACGGCAATTATGGTAGCCGAAGTAACCAAAAATGCGACCACAACAAATGTGATAAGTGGCTCAATTTTGCCGTGACCATACGGATGATTTTTATCGGGAGGCCTTTGAGCGTACTTCAACCCAAATAAAACCAATAACGATGAAAAAATGTCGGTTGTAGATTCTATAGCATCGGCAACCAAGGCAAAGGAGTTACCCAAAATACCGGCGATACCTTTAATTAAAGCCAATCCGGCATTTCCAAAAATGCTAAAATAGGCCGTTTTAACAGCCATATTTTTATTGCTCATCTGTTTCAATTTTAATTTCCAATATTAAAGCCCACATAGCGCAATAACACGCCGGGCTTGTTTTTTTATAATTCCGTAACCAACTGTTTCCAATATAAATATAATACAGTTATTGGAATTTTCTTACAGGTACTTATAAATTAATTCCTTTTACACCTATTTCGAACATCACAGGCCAGTACTTGCCCGTAGCGTAAAGCTTTTGCTTATTGGCGTCCCACGCCAATCCATTCAGCACATCTGCTGTTGAAGGCAATTTGGCGGCCTTTTTCAAATTACTCAAATCAACCTGGTTCTCCATAATACCGGTAGCCGGATCGATAATCACAATATGATCGGCACCATAAATATTGGCCAAAATCTTACCATTAACAAATTCCAATTCATTGAGGCGCCGCACCGGACCGTCGTTATCATACACAGCTATTTTACGCACTTCCGTAAAATAATCAGGATCTAAAAAATATAAATAGTGTGAGCCATCACTCATTATTAGGTACTCATCGTTGTGTGTTAACCCCCAGCCTTCTGTTGGGTAAGTAAACTCACGAACCAGCTTAAATGTAGCTAAATCGTACACAAAGCCCACATTCGATTGCCAGGTGAGTTGATAAATATGCTTGCCAAAAATGGTCATCCCTTCACCAAATTCATCATCTTGCAGATTAATATTTTGAATTACCTTCCCGCTTTCTACATCGACTTTTCGCATGGTACTCTCTTTGTGCTGACCGGTACTTTCGTAGAAAAAACCATCAACAATTTCGAGTCCCTGCGTGTAAGCACGCGTATCGTGCGGCAATTTTCGTAAAATTCCAGCCTTACTTTGTACAGGCTTTACGCCTGAAATAAGCTCAATGGTTTGGCGGGTATTCCTCACCTGACCTTTTGCATAACTCTTAAGCACTAAAGGCTGCATGCCTACAGGCAAATACAGTGGCAACGTTACATTTTGACCATTCTCTACTAAACCAAACGATTTTCCTGCTACGTACAACAAAACACTATCCACAACAGTGGTATCAATCACTCCCCACTCCAGCTGCAACTCTCCGCCCGTGAAAATCCGTTTGTTGGCCAGCGGTGTTTTCAACTGAATATGCTCCCTTACATTGACAGCCCTCTTGCGTGTTCTTGTCGATTGATCTTTTTTATCTGCGTTACAGCCAACGAGGAATAAGAGCAAAAACGAGATGCCAATTAGCCTATTGTAAATAAAATTCATGTTTAGTCGTTTATATGGTTAATTTTTTAACTATCGAAAAAATGCAAGCATACTTCTCACAACGTATTTTGTAACCGAAAGGGTGTTTGTCCGAAATAATAAATACGTATTTTTGTTAATTATGCTACACATTCGATTTTGGCAAAAATACAAAAAGCAAATTAAGCGCATATCATTATCACTAAAAATGATAGATCATACGCTTATGCGAATGCTTTTAGCCACCTTCGCAACCATTATCGTTGTGGCGCTGTTTCTTCAATCGCATAAATTGTTAACCTATTCGGAAAAACACTCACAACTGATATTTGGCAACAATGGCAAACTACTTAATGCAACGCTGGCTGCCGACGAACAATGGCGCTTTTCGCCCGAGACGCCGGTTCCCGAAAAACTGAAGCAAGCCATAATTACGTTTGAGGATAAACGTTTCTACACGCACGTTGGAGTCGACTTGCAGGCTTTGGGGCGCGCCATTGTGCAAAACATCCGGGAGTGGAGAATTGCCAGTGGAGCTTCAACACTTACAATGCAAGTAGCTCGGTTGGGTCGGCCCGATGCTGCCCGTACATTTGCCGAAAAGGCTCTGGAAATAGTAATTGCCTTACGATTGGAAACCCTTTATGCGAAAGATGAGATTATTAGACTCTGGGCAGCGTATGCACCTTTCGGAAGCAATATTGTGGGCATGGAAGCTGCCGCGTGGCGATATTTTGGGCGCAGTCCGGCTGATTTGTCGTGGGCAGAAGCCTCTCTGCTGGCTATTTTGCCCAATGCACCATCAATGATTTATCCCGGAAAGAACCATCACTTGCTTAAACCGAAGCGCGACAGGCTTTTATATAAATTGCGTAACAATGGTGTCATCGACACGCTAACCTGCACTCTGGCGCTGGAGGAGGAGCTTCCTCAAAAATTTTACTCCATGCCGCGCAAGTTACCCCATTTGTCACAACACATTGAACACATTTCTCCGTCAAAAACGAACCGGCGCTTCATCACCAGCATCGACCCGGGCTTACAGCAACGGCTGGAACAGTTGGCCAGCCGATACCAAAAACAGTACGCTACACAAATGATACGGAACATTGCCATTGTTGTAGCCGAAACAGGCTCAGGCAAAATACTCGGTTACATTGGTAATGCCGGCAAAGAAAAAATGCACGGTTCACATGTCGATATCGTACAATCTATTCGGAGCACGGGCTCCCTGCTCAAACCTTTCCTTTATGCCGGAGCCATTTCAGAAGGCACTATTACGCCACATGAATTACTGACAGACCTTCCGGTAAACTATGCAGGCTACAGCCCAAAAAACTATAGTAACCAGTATTTTGGAGCAATTCCGGCAGATGAAGCCCTCTCGCGCTCCCTCAATGTTCCTATGGTGCGATTGCTTCGCACCTTTACAACGAGCAAATTTCACCGCCGGCTGAAAGAAATGGGCATGCATTCGTTAAACAAATCATCATCGCATTACGGCCTGTCGCTAATCCTTGGCGGATCAGACGCTACCCTTTTCGAATTATCAGGCATGTACGCAGCCATGGGACGTACGTTACTCAATTACACCCGACTTTCGGGTGCATACCTGAAAGATAATTACCATGCGCTGCATTTGGGAAATTACGCACCAAACAACGAAACATACAACCAGCCACCGCTGACGGCCGGAGCTATTTGGCACACACTGGAAGCGATGCAAAACCTAAAACGCCCAACCGAAGAGGGACGATGGCAGCAATTTTCATCGTCGAGGCGAATAGCCTGGAAAACCGGAACAAGTTACGGTTTTCGCGATGCCTGGGCCATTGGGCTCGACCCGGAATACACCGTAGGCGTGTGGGTAGGCAATGCCAATGGAGAACCGCGTAACGGACTGGTAGGTGTACACAAAGCTGGTCCGGTATTGTTCGATGTGTTCCGGCTCCTTCCCGCCTCTGACAATTGGTTCCCCACACCCTGGGACGACCTGAAAGAAACCGAAATTTGTGAGCACAGTGGCAAAATTGCAAGTAAAAACTGTCCCCAAACAAAAAAAGATTTTATTCCGGCCATTGCAGCCCGCAGCGGCTCTTGTACCTTTTGCCGTCCGGTTCTTGTAAGTCCGGACTTATCGACTCGCTTTTACAGACAATGTGCTCCGCAAAACTATATCGATACGGCATGGTTTGTACTTCCTGCAAGCCAGGAATGGTACTACCGAAAACATAACAGTCAGTACCAAACCCTTCCGCCGCTTAGCAAAAAATGCAGTGGCGATCAGTCAAACGAAAACCCAATTGCCATAATCTACCCCCATTCGGGATCGCAATTAGTGATTCCGGTAAATATTCATGGTGAGAAGAACGAAATTGTATTTCAGGCCGTACACAAATGGCCGGGAACACAACTCTTCTGGTATCTCAACAACCAGTTTATCGCTCAAACTACGCATTACCATCAAATAGGCATAAAACCGGAAATAGGACTGCACACCTTGCTAATAGAAGACCCGGAAGGCAACCGCCGGACGATGACATTTCAAATTGTGCCAAAAAAAATGTATTAGCATGCAGCATTTAAAAAAACAATCCGTCATACCAACAGAAAAGCACCAATGATGTTAAAAACGATCGGGACAAACAAACAGGAAAAACTAATTGGCCAGTGCATAAAGGGAAATAGAAAAGCCCAGTTTGAGCTGTACAAGCAACATTCCAAAACCCTGTACAATGCCAGTTTACGTATTGTTCAGGACACACAGGAAGCTGAAGATATTATGCAAGAAGCATTTTTAACAGCTTTTGAAAAACTTGACACATACCAGGGAGAAGTACCCATTGGAGCTTGGCTACGCAGAATAGCCGTAAACCGATCGCTGGATGCACTCCGAAAAAGAAAACTGGATTTCGAAGTGCAAGACGAAATAAAAGATGAACCCGAAGAATACGAACCAGAACCGAATGTAAACATCGATATTAAAACAATAAAAAAATGCGTAGACCAATTACCTGACAATTACAGAACAGTATTAACACTCTACCTTTTAGAAGGTTACGACCATGAAGAAATAAGTACAATACTGAAAATATCGAACTCAACATCGCGATCGCAGTACGCCCGGGCACGTAAAAAACTGCAAACATTTATACGGGAAGAACTTGCCCAAACAGCAATTTAAGAACTAAAACTCAGCCAGATGAAAAATATTGAAGACTATATCAGAAAAAATAAGCATGCATTCGACGATGCAGAGCCACCTTCCGGCCACGAAATGCGCTTTTTAAACCGGCTGCCGAAGAAACAGAATAATGTAATAAAATACATTAGACTAACAGCCGTGGCAGCAACACTGCTAATTATGACAACGCTCTCGGGATTATACATTTACGATAACTGGGTTGTATCGGATAACGCCCTGCCCACTCTGGCCGATGCCGGTTCGGAATACGCAGAAGCAGAAGCCTACTTTGTTTCGACCATCAGTCAACAAACTGAAACCATCAACCAAATGAACGTGAATGATCCACAAATGGAGCAAAAGCAATTTGAAAAAGACATGCAGGAAATGGACAGCCTTTTTCGCCAATTGCAAAAAGACCTGAAAGCAACACCCGACGATCCACGCGTAATAAACGCCATGATTAAGCATTACCAGATAAAAATGAAAGTTTTAAACCAAATAATTCAGCAATTAGAAAATGCTAATAAAATTAAAAACCATAAAACCCAAACCCATGAAAAAGTATCTTTATAAACTAATCGTTTTAGTCGCACTACTGGTGCCGACTCAGGAAGTAGTAAGTGCAGGAGTTCTAAACAAAGAAAAACACAAAACCTTTACAGTGGAAAAAGGTCACAACCTGAATTTGCTCTTAAAATACAGTGATGTAGACATTGTAAAAAACAGCACAAACGAAATTGAAATCGACGTAACCATTGAACTGAAAGAGAATAAAAAAGGAGAAGAACTATTGGAACAAATCGAAATAGTTTTCGACCAATCGGGGAAAGATGTTTCGGTTGAAACAAAATTCCCAAAGGTCTGGAAAAGCTCCAACCTAAATATCCGGTTTACCATAAAAATGCCGGAATACATCAACCTGAACATGGATCTAAAGTACGGAAACGCATACATCAGCCAGCTGGCAGGAACACAAAACACCATAAAAATGCAGTACGGCGATATTAAAACAGACGTTATTGCATCTGACAACAATCAAATAACACTGGCATACGTTGGAAGTGCTGATTTTGGATACATCAATAAAGCAAAGTGCAACATCAGCTACAGCGAAATAAACATAAAAGAAGCCGACCTGATTGAAGGAGAAAGCGCCTATTCGGAATTTAGAATACAAAAAATAAATGTACTAAACATGAGCATGACAAAGTACGACGAATGGGAAATACAGCAAATTGTGAATCTTAATGCCACAGCACGCTACACCGAATTTGAAATTGGAGCACTCAGTAAAAAAATTATTTTGGATGCCAATTTTGGAGAACTGGATATAGAACAAACAAACAAAAACTTTGAACTAATACAGCTCAATACCAAATACACCGATTGTGAACTCAACATTGAATCGGGAGCAAGTTACAAACTCGATGCAAAAGGAGCATATTCCGATATTTCTTATGATGGCGACCTGAATGGCACATATCATGACAAAAGCTTATCGGTATTAATTTCCGGAACCATTGGAAAAAGCCCCACAGGAAAAGTAGTTATCGATACCGAATTCGGCGACATTGAATTATAAGCAAACGTAAAAAAATTGCACCAACATTAACCCAAAGGAGGCTGTCTAAAAAGGCAGCCTTTTTTTGTATACGTAAATAAACAAAACAGGAAACTAACCAAAGTAGAAGTCAATTCAGAGCAACAAAAAATAATTCTGATCGCTTTACAGGATCAGTTGAAAAAGTTGTGGACTTTTTTCACCAAACTTTTTTTATTGAAAAAAAAATTTTCAAAAAAATCAAGATCAAATTACGCTTCAACCCGCTCTGTTCAATAAATTAAATGACCTATAAAAGCTGAACAAGCCTCTTTTATGTCATTTATATTCATTGAACATTCACCCCCACGCTGGCCCGCCAATTTGATCAGGCCAGCCCGCACCAAGCAGATACTCAAAATCACCAAAACGACATCAAATTGGAGGGATTGACATAAATATTTTAAGCGGGCACCTTCCTTCTTGAAAAAAATGGCCGAAGGCAAATTGAACCGAACTTGTGAGCTCAATCCAACCTATAAAATCATTTTTTTGGATTAAAACTGTTTGAGATAATGCGTAGTAACCTTGTAAAGAAACGATTAACATGCCAGCATTATCGAGTTTTTTCAATTTATCCCCGATCATGTTCAGCTAATCCCAATAAATTGGGAAAGTTTCACTATGTCGGGATTTTCAATTTGTGAAAGAATGGAAGGTCGCTTAAAATGCTAAGTCTTGAACTTCCACCAGTTGTCGGACTAAAGTTTTGCTTCGTTTTTGGTCAAGCAAAAATAAAGGTTAAAATTCATGAAAGGTTAATAAACAAAAAGAATATTATGATTATTATAAGTTTCTGTTTAATATTAAAATTTAAGTTTTTTGTAGTCCACAATTTTATGAAGTGACCCTTTATTGTCACTCGAAGGCTAAAGGTATAGCTTATACAAAGCTTGCAAAATGGTTTAATGAAGTTACTAACTCTGGTTTTAAGTCGTTCAATACCATATCAGCAACCATTTATT
>JAQICA010000139.1 GCA_027858775.1 Salinivirgaceae bacterium
AATCATACAATGATCAGAAAAAGCAGTGTTTATTCCGGAGTTCAGAGTAATCCTTCTTTTTTTAATCCTGCACTGGAATGGGATACACTGCCAAATAACGATTGGAGTGATCTTGGTCAACACAGCTATCTATATACTACTTTCGCAACCTTTCAGGTGGTCGATGAAAACGGTAGTGTTGCCAACGCACAAATTAACATTTCTGATGAACAATTGATTACTGATGAAAATGGTTTCGATTCTATTCCGCTTTTATCGGGCTCATATCCGTTTGAAGTTTTACGAGCAGGTTACGACCAGTACAATGGCACACTGGAAATGCTTGAAAATGATACAACGTTATTGATAGAACTTACACAATCAAGTCTTTATACAGTTACTTTTACTGTAAATGGATTAGATGAGTTGCCTATTCCAAATGCAAATATTCTTATCGGTGGAGAAACACTTACTACCGATTCAGAAGGAAATACCTCCGTAATTTTGGGTAATGGTACATGGGGTTATGAAGTTTCCGCATCGGAATATCAAACAGTAAATCAAGAGGTTGTTGTTGATGGAGGGCAGACCAACGAAACAGTAGTACTATCGCCAATGGCATATTCGTTTGATGTTTACGTTCATTACGATATTGATCCCATAATAAATGCTACTGTAGAAATTAACGGCGAAACCGCAAGTACAAATGCTGAAGGAATCTGTTCATTTATGCTCATCGATGGAACTTATTCTTTGGCAGTTAGCAAGGAAGGCTACCAAATACATTCAACCGAATTTGAAATTAACGGTGAAGCCTCTTCTATTAATGTTGAATTGATGCCGTATTATGAGGTGAAATTTCAAGTTTTGAATGCAAGCCAACCCATTGAAGGCGCACAAATTATAATTGATACGCTTGAGCGTTATACAGACGAACAAGGAATAGCAACGTTCGAATTAATGAATGGACTTTATAATTATGATGTCGTTACAGATGAATTTACAACACGATCTGGATCTATTGATGTTTCAGGCTCAGATGTTGAAAAAGTAATTGATTTTACAGGAATTCAAGAATTCGGTACAACGTTTAATGTTTATCCAAACCCAACCACTTCTACAGTAATTATTGAATCGGAGGGAAACGGAGTTGCTACTATTTATAACTCAACCGGTCAAATGATTGATGCTAAGCCAGTAAAAGGAGAATTAACATATTCATTTACTAAGCCGGGAATTTATTTGGTAAAACTAAGCGACAATCAATCTACAGAAATAGTAAAAGTAATTGTTGAGTAAGAAACCATAGAACTTTTACTACAAAATACTACAAAACACCGACGGATGGGGAAACCCTTTACCGCCGGTGTTTTTCTTTAAAAACCACTATATTTGGCTGGCCAATAATATTGAAATGTTTTATTATGAAAAAAATTATCGCGATTCTGATTTTAGGACTATTCTCAATAGGAGAATTCCACGGACAAGATTTAAAGAAAATGCAATTTCAAGTCGACTTTGGTACCACGCTGACCATTCCATACGAAAACTCGATAGAGACCTTGCCTGGGTTTGAGCGTAACCCACAGACTGATTACGGTTCCGGTTTTGGGTACTTCTTTGAGATTCTGATGTCGTACAATCTCAATAGCAACTACGCCATCAGCACCGGATTGAACTACAATTATTTATCGCTCAAAATAACCGATAAAGCCGGATTTAAAGAAAATAAAGGGGATTTGACGACTTCATACCTGACTTTTCCTGTTTGGATAACCTATCGATTATCGGAAAAAATCCCATTAAAAGTATCTGCCGGGCCTTACCTAAGTGTATTAATCGGGGCCAATGAGCAAGGAACAACTTCTTTAGATACTGACGGAATGCAATTTGATAGTCCTGACCCATTACTTTTAATTGACCCGGAGTACAAATACGACACTGATATTAAGAAAGATTACACTTCAATTGACTATGGTTTTTCCATTCAACTTGATTATGAGATCCCACTAAGTCAAAAATTAACCGGCGTAGTTTTATCTAGGTTTAATTATGGTCTCAAAAATGTGTTAACAAACGATTTAGCCAATAAGAGTTTGGCAAATGAATGGAAAAATTACAATATTATGTTTGGCCTTGGCTTAAAGTTTTAAACCATCACTTCCTGTTGAGATCTCTTGATTTCAAATCCCTATACTCCAAAAAGGTCATTATTGGGAATCCGTTCCCAATAATGACCTTTTTTCGTTTTGTGTAACCGTACTTATTTTAGTTAAACTAATTATCGAACCCCCATATTGTAAATACCGAAAAATGATCGGAATATCCTTTTAAATACAATTTTCCGGCGTGCGTGCGCAATGGGTCACCTTTATATTTATTATCAGCCTGTACTTTCACGGCATCTTGATCAAAAATATTGTAGTCAAGTAACTCAATGTTTTTGTCGGTTAACCACGGAGTACTAAACATAATCTGGTCGAACAAAAACCAATCGCCCCGGTAGTTTAATGTGCCCCGGTCGTCGGTTAATAATATAGCCAGCGGATTGTATAATTTAGTGCCTTTTACCTCTTCTTTTTTTGGTGTAGCGTTCAAAATTTCCGTTACACTTTTGTTTGTCGGATCGTCGTTCAGGTCGCCCATCACCGCAATTTTTGCTTTGGGATCGGTGTTTCGAATGGAATCGATTATGCTTTTTGTGAGTTTGGCAGCTGCAATACGTCGCGGTTCGCTCTTCTCCGGCCCGCCTCTGCGCGATGGCCAGTGATTAACGATAACATGAATAAGTTCGCCTTGTAAATTCCCCGATACCACAAGCTGATCACGTGTATTGTAATCTTCGCCAGGAAAGGTTAGCGTAACCGAACGGCTGTTGAGTACCTCAAAATTGGCCTTTCTATACAGTAAACCCACATCAATACCTCTATGGTCGGGTGAATCGTAGTGAACGATGCCGTAATTCGATTTTTGGAGGGATTCTGTGGCAATTAGGTCTTCCAGCACATCGCGGTTTTCTACTTCACATACACCCAAAATGTCGGGACCGGCTTCGTCTTCGTTTCCATCAAGATGTTGAATAACGTACGAAAGGTTGTTTAATTTGTGTGTGTACCGTTCTGTATTCCATATTTTGTCGCCACCCGGTGTCCACGGAAAATCGCCTGGCATGGGCGAATCAATCGTATCGAACAGGTTTTCCAGGTTGTAAAATGCAATCGAAGCCTGTTTCTTTTCTTGTGCCCAAAGATTTTGTACTCCAAATACGAAGCACATAACTAAAATAATGATCGTTCCTTTTTTCATGTAGTTAAAAATTTGGTTTGTGTTATAATCTTTACTTTCAACTTTTGCCCAAACATTGCGCCGGCTCTCCTTTTTAGGTGCTTGGGGCAGCATGGGAATGGTTTTGCTCTTCCTGTCCCTCGCCCTTAAATTCCCTAAAGAGATCCAACGCACCTATTATTTTACTTTACGTTTTTTTGCATATTCTAACTTCCAATTTCAGTCCGAACCGGGCGCTGGCTCTCCCCTTTAGGCCGGGGGCAGCGCGAGATTAGTTTTTTCCTCGCACCCGAACCCTGCGCCTGATCACCCTTGGGGCAGCGTGGATTCCGGGCTTTATTATGCACATTTTAATGCGCCTCCAACCAATCTTGTCCCGTATTAATATCAACTTTCATTTTTACTTTAAGTGGAATAGCTTCCAACATTGATTGTAAGACTATTTCCTTTACTTTATCCACTTCATCGCGGTGTGTGTCCAATACCACTTCATCATGTACCTGCATTATCATGCGGCTTTTGAGGTTTTCTTTTCTCAGTGCCTTGTGTATTTTTACCATGGCTACCTTAATCATATCGGCCGACGATCCCTGAATGGGGGCATTAATTGCATTACGTTCTGCAGCGCCTTGCACGGTGCGGTTGCCTGAATTTATGTCGCTCAAAAACCGTTTCCTGCCCATAATTGTTTCTGCATATCCTTTTTCGCGGGCTATTTCTATGATTTTATCCATGTAAGCTTTAACGTCTGGATAGGTCTTAAAGTAGTTATCTATTAGTACTTTCGCTTCCTTGTTCGAAATTCCGGTGTTTTGCGACAAACCGTACGCCGATATTCCATAAATAATACCAAAGTTTACGCCTTTTGCTTGTCCGCGTTGTTCTTTTGTAACTTCATCGGGCTTTAAGCCAAATAGTTTAGCGGCTGTGGTGCGGTGAATGTCTTCATCGTTTTCAAAAGCATCAAGCATCGCTTTATCACCGCTAAGGTGAGCCATTATGCGAAGCTCGATTTGACTGTAATCGGCTGCCAGTAATAACGATTCGTTCGACCCTGGAATAAATGCTTTACGAATTACTTTTCCTTCTTCGTTGCGTATGGGTATGTTTTGCAGGTTCGGATTTGTACTACTTAATCGGCCTGTACTTGTTACTGCTTGGTTATAACTCGTGTGTATGCGTCCGGTTTTACGGTTTACCAGTTTTGGAAGTGCTTCCACGTAAGTGTTGAGTAATTTGTTTAATCCGCGAAAATCCAATATCAGCGCTACTATTTCGTGTTTGTCCCGGAGTTTTTCCAGCACATCTTCCCCGGTTGCATACTGCTTGGTTTTGGTTCTTTTGGGTTTATCTACAATCTTTAATTTCTCAAATAGTACTTCTCCTAATTGCTTGGGCGAGGCTATGTTGAATTCTGTTCCAGCCAGATTGTGTATTTGCTTTTCTATGACAATGAGTTTTTCGCGCAGTTCTTCAGCTATTTTTTTAAGAGCTTCACTGTCAATGGTTACTCCGTGGAACTCAATATCTGCTAAAACCGATGTTAATGGCATTTCCACTTCTTGAAAAAGCTTGTCTAACTGGTGTTTTTTTAGTTCCTCTTCAAGTATGGGTTTAAGCTGAAATGTAACGTCTGCATCTTCGCATGCATAATCTTTTACTTTTTCAGGATTAAGCTGCGACATATTTATTTGGTTTTTGCCTTTTTTACCAATGATGGCTTCTGTTGTAATTTTCTTGTATTTTAAGTAGCGTTCTGCTATTGCATCAATGTTGTGAGGTAGCTCAGGTTGAATCAGGTAGTGGGCAATCATGGTGTCGAATGTGTTTTTGCGAATATCAACACCATATTTTCGCATTACTAAAGCATCGTATTTTATGTTTTGGGCAACCAACAATTGATTTTCACTTTCAAGAATGGGCTTAAATATTTCCACCACCTCATTTACAGATAGTTCATTTCCCTTTACACTTACGTAAAATGCCTGATGCTTTTTCCATGAGAACGATAATCCAACCAACTCAGCTACCAGCGGATTGGTTGAAGTGGTTTCGGTATCGAAACTAAATGCCCCTTTTGAGCTTAGCTCTTTGGCCAGCGTTTCGCAGGCTTCCTTTGTGTTGATGAGCTGATAATCAGTTTCAATTGTTTCTAGACTTGCCAGATCGGAGGGTGTGTCTTCTGTACTTGCCATCGTGTCGAATAGTGTTGGCTCAGCGGCATTACCAATTATCCGGTCGGGGAAAATTCGTTTTTTGATGTTTTTAAAATCCAGTTCCGATAAAAGTTCATCCAATGCTTTTTCATCGGGTTCTTTTCTTACCAGATCGCTGTAATCTTGAGAAAGCGGAACATCTATGTTTATGGTAACCAGTTTTTTCGATAGAAATACTTGTTCTTTATTTTCAACTAGCTTTTCCTTTTGTTTTCCTGTTAAATCGTCAATGTTTTCGTACAGGTTTTCCACCGATCCGTATTTTCCAATGAGCTTTTTGGCTGTTTTTTCGCCTATCCCAGGGGCACCGGGAATATTATCAGATGAGTCGCCCCATAGTGCTAAAATATCGATCACCTGCTCCGGATTTGTGATTCCGTATTTTTCATTAATTTCTTCTACTCCCTGAATATCAACGCCTCCACCGAATTTTTTCGGTTTATACATTCGAATATTTTCACTTACCAACTGTCCGTAATCTTTATCCGGTGTCATCATAAAAACCTCTACGCCATTATTTTCAAGCTTTTTGGCTAATGTGCCAATCACATCATCAGCCTCATATCCGGCTTGCTCGAGCAATGGAATGTTCATAGCCTTAATCAGCTTGCGTATGTAGGGAATATTTATTTGCAAATCTTCAGGCATCTGTTCCCTATTTGCCTTGTATTCTTTAAACATTTTGTGTCTGAATGTTGGCTCGCTTACATCGAATACTACGGCCAGATGTTCCGGATTTTCTTTATTCAAGAGTTCAAGTAGTGTATTCATAAAACCGAAAGATGCCGATGTATTCATTCCATTGCTATTCACTCTTGGGTTTTTAATGAATGCAAAATATGATCTGTATATCAGTGCGTAAGCGTCGAGTAGAAAAAGTCTTGGTTTATCCATAATTTAAAATTTTATCAGCGATATATTTTTCTTTTTGATGGGTGAAAAAATGTATATTTAGTTTTTGCGAGACTAATTAGAAAATGGAGTTTATTGACGGACGCTAATTATCAGAAGCATACCACTCGGCATAACTTGTGGCTGTTTCATATAGTCGTATACTATAAACTTCTAAATCTGCCGAAAGTTTCTTGTTAATTTTCTCTGCAAAATCAATCACCAAATTTTCGCATGTTGGCTGGGAGGGAGTTGATAAAATGTTGTCGAAAATCTTTCGCATTTCGTCTATTCTGTCATCGTGCTCAAAAATTACTAACGCATGGTCTAGCGGCTTTACTATTTCTTGGTTTACTATTTTTTTTAGATGACCGAAATCCATCACCATCCCATTTTTCGGATTGTCTTTTTCATCTAGCGGCTCCCCAATTATGGTAACATATAGCTTATACGAATGGCCATGAATGTTTTTACACAAACCATCATAATTGTGAAGTGCATGTGCCATTTCAAAATTAAATTCTTTCGTAATTCTAATTCTACTCATAGGTGAAATTTTATGTTGTTTTTTGTAATAATTCTGTCTGAACCGTACGCTGGCATTCCCCTTTATTGCTCGATGGCAGCGTGGGATTTGTTTTTTCGCACCTGCTTTTAGGTTTCATATAGAGACCATTTTGCATCTGTTATTTTAAGCTTCTAGCCATGCTTGTTCAAAAATACGTGAGCGAATTTACTACCTTAGCTTGGTTTTTTGTCAAATATAGATGGTTTTTATGGGTAATAGGGTTAGGAAGAAATAAATTATTGATTGTTAGGACACTTAAAAACAGTGTTTTGTGGAGAGTGAAACTTCAGTAAAATTTTTTTGCTCCTGAAACATTAAAAAATGCAAGTTTTGCAAATTAAAAATGGTATTAATACGTTTGTCGGGTGTAGGTAACTAAAATATTACAACATAATGTTGTATTTTTCTTGCACGAATTGAATTTTGCAGACAATCATCAAGGCCGAATTTTTTAAAGCCCATTGACCCCTAAATTCTTTTAAAGGACTTTTCTAAGGGCTGGTTTTTAACGAACTCTGTTTATATGGTATAGGTAAAAACGATGATAAGTAGTTGTGAGAAGGCTTTTTTAGATTGAACTTAATCATATTTTTATTATAATGTTTTCCGTTTTCAGACAAATATTTATCGGTATTCTTCTTGGGCTATTTGTTTTAACTGCCGCATTATTGGGTTATTTTTATCTTAATCAGGATAAAATTGTGCAATTGCTTGTGAAAGAAATTAATCGGCGGGTTGAAACCAAAATTGATGTGGGCGCCATTACCATGAGTTTTTGGGAACGATTTCCTGCCGTTTCCGTAAAATTTACCGATGTGGTTGTGCATAATCCGGCCGATTTTCAGAGCACCCTATCCGATACGCTTTTGGTTGCAAAAACCATTTATGCCGATCTGGATTTATCTACCCTGATTAGTGACACCCCAAAAATAAATCAAATTCACGTTTCGTCAGGTGTTGTAAACATCGAAACCGATCAGTATGGCAAGGGAAACTATGAAGTTGGGAAAGCAATTGGTGACCCAACGAAACCGATACCAAACCTAAGTATTTCGGGTTTGGAATTAGATAATATGAAGTTTTCCTATAAAGCATTCGGCGATCCAAAAGTTTATCGGGCCGAGCTCACCTCTGCGGCGCTTTCAGGAATTATAAGCCAAAAAACGTTGGCATTGAATACCTCTATTGAGCTTGGTAGCAATAATTTGGTTCCTGATGCTTACCGCAGTTATTTTCCAATCATGCACTACGAAGGCTCTTTTTCTTATGCCAATGAGTCTATTTTGGAATGGAACGGAAACATTCAATTGGGACAAATGCAAGCACCTGTAAGTGGGTTTTATGAAATAAATTCCGGTCAGTTTATTGTCGAAGCTAAGTACCTGACTATTTACAAAAGTATGGCTAATAAAGTATTGAAAAACAATAAAATAAAAACTATTACCATTAGTGATGGATTAATACATCTAAATAAATTGCGGTATATTTTTAATGGCATTAAAGATCAAAAACTTACTTTTACTTTCGATGTAGATAACGGTTTGAAAATTAAAGAAATACCACTACAAGTTAAAGGTCTGGGACGGCTCAGTTTTAACGGAAAAAACTTGTTCGTAAAAGTCAGTCAGGTCGATCTGAAGCACAAGGAGGCGAATGCTCATTTTGAAGGTAGTTTTTCGTGGCCGGAAAATATACTCAACGGATTAGTCTCTTTTTCTACAGATGTTAAATTGCTTGATGAGTTGATTAAAGATAATCCCGTTCAATTAAACAGTGGTATTATTGATGGACAAGCCGACATTAATTTGCTTATGCATGAAAATGTAAACTACGAATCAATAATTCAGGAGGGGCAGCTTGGATTGCACAACGTTGATTTAGTTATTGAGCAAAATGGATTTCATATCAAGAACCTGAACGCTACGTTAGATGTACTTCCTAAAACTATAAAAATAAACGACTTACGTGGAACATTTAATCAAAATTCAATCGACTTCAGTGGAGAAGTCGTTAATTTATTCGATTATATTCTAAACGAATCGCCCTTAGAAATATCTGGGGAGGCTGCTGCAGATCGAATAAATCTGGCAAGCTTCCTGACTATTACTTCTCCTCAAAACGCAGCCCGCGAGTTTGAACTTACCGATAACGTTCGCTTGGATCTTAATCTAAAAGTTCAGGAACTCGTACAGAATCAATTTCAGGCAACTAAACTTGATGTTAATTTCAAAAAGTTTGGTCGCAGAATTGAACTCCACAAACTCGAATTAAACATGGCTAATGGTGCTATTAATGGGGACGCCAAACTAATTCAGCAAGCTAATAATGAATGGTATATTACGTTAGCAAGCGAAATAGCCAACATGGATGTTAAGGAGGCATTTATACGGTTCAATAATTTCAATCAGCAATATATTACTAGTGAAAATTTACGTGGTAAGCTAAATGCCAATGTTGATGCCGATTTTGTGTTCTCACCCGATTTCGATGTTCGCACCGAGTCGCTTTTCTTAACTGCCGATTTATCTATCAACGATGGTGCAATTGTTCGCTACAAAACCCTTGAAGCCTTGTCCGATTTTGTTGCAATGGAGGAGCTTCAGCACATAAAATTCGATCGATTGTCCAATACCATTTCTATTCGCGATAGTAAAATTACGATTCCACAAATGGATATATCCTCCTCTGCCATTGATATTGGGTTAAGTGGCACTCATGGGTTCGATAATAGCATCGATTACAATGTCTCGGTTGGTTTAGCCGATGTACTGTTTAGTCGCTTTAAGCAGAAACATCCGGAAACTAATCCGCTTGTACGCAATAAGAAAATGATGATTTTTGTACATATTCAGGGAACCACAGAGGATTACGAAATCTCATTTGAAAAAGTGAGGCAAAAGAGACTTTTTAGAAAAGAGTCGGATGAAAAGCCGAAAAAGAAGAAGTTCGAAATTGAATTTGACGATATTTAATCCGAAACATATGAATATTTACAATAATAAACGGAAATATAAATTGGCGATTATTGGAATTGCGATTCTTATTAGCATATTATCGCTGGGGTATTCCAATATTTTAATCGATAAATTGTCTACACAAGAGCGGATGCGCGTTGAGCTCTACGCAGAAGCAACCCGCCGATTCGCCATGACCTCTAACATGAATGAAGACCTCACCTTTGTATCTGAAGTTATTACACGAAACGAAAATATCCCCGTGATTTTAACCGACGAAAATGATAGTATTATTTCGTATAAGAATCTGAACGAACAGAAATCTCTCGATCCCGAATACCTGAAACGTCGCCTCGTAGAAATGAAGAAGAAGTACGATCCGGTAATATTCGATATTTTAAATGGGAAAATTGAACGGCGTGTTTATCACGACGACTCTTCGTTGCTCAACATGCTTTTTTGGTTTCCTTTTGTGCAAACAGGAATATTTGGGCTGTTTATTTTAATTAGCTACATGGCATTTAATGCATCGCGTCGGGCAGAGCAAAACCGTGTTTGGGTTGGAATGGCCAAGGAAACAGCTCACCAATTAGGTACACCCATCTCTTCATTGCTCGCATGGGTAGAGCTGATGAAAACAGAAGACAAGTATTCGGAATACACCGAGGAAATGCAAAAAGATCTCGATAGGCTCGAAACCATCGTTGAACGTTTTTCCAAAGTTGGCGCTATTCCGGTTCTCAAACCAACAGATTTGAATGCGGTTTTACATGAATCGGTAATATACATGCGAAGAAGAGCTTCATCACAAATAAAAATTAACTACAACCCGATGCAGCCCAAAATGAATTCAATTCCCTTAAATAAATCACTATTTACCTGGGTAATAGAGAACTTACTTAAAAATTCGGTTGATGCTATGCCGGGAAAGGGAATAATCAATATTGTCGCTTTTCCCGATAAAAATAATATGATAATTGATATTACCGATACCGGAAAGGGCATCCCACGCTCGAAATGGAAAAATGTGTTTCAGCCGGGAATAACTACCAAGCAGCGTGGGTGGGGATTAGGTCTTTCATTGGCAAAACGAATAATTAATGATTATCACAATGGAAATATTGCTGTAAAATGGTCGGAACCCGGTAAGGGAACCACCATTCGCATATTATTGAAAATGAATAGTTAATTCCAATAGTTAAATTTGTGTAATGGGCATTATAAAAGGTAGCGTATCTAAGCGTCATTTCGGACTCGATTTTATAAGGGCACTTGCTATTTTAAGTGTTGTATTTGGGCACAGCCGGAGTATTTTATCAGAGGCATTTCCTGGTGTTTCTGCAATCCCCTTATTACGAGGGGTCGACGTGTTTTTTGTGCTCAGTGGATTTCTTATCGGAACTCGTTTCCTCAATAGATCCAAAGAGGGCCTTTCCCGGTCATTTGGCCTCAGTTTTCTCCGCCACGCAGCTTTGCGTATTTTGCCGTTATATTTCTTATTTCTGTTAATAAATATTGTTACCGATTTCTTTTTGAAAGATCAAATGGTTAGCGGCTATAGAATTTTGTCGTGTTTTGTTTTTATGCAAAATGTGTTTACTCCACACATAGGGTTTTTCTGGGAATCGTGGAGTTTAACGATTACGGTGTGGTTTTATATCGCCCTTACTGTCATTATGGTGAGTAACTATAGATTAAGTAAAAATTTAAATGTTTTCAAACGGCAGTTGTTGGTGCTTATTTTGGGATTTATTATGTGGCCAATTGTAGTTCGTTTTTATATTCACTTCCAGGGAGGGCTCGATTATTTTTGGTGGGATGTGAAAATTCGGAAATTTATGCCCGCACGTTTCGATAGTCCATTTTATGGACTATTAATGGCTTGGCTGAGGTTTTATTATCCGAAAGCTTTCAAGAAATTAGCTATTCCCGGCTTACTTGCAGCCGTATCCATTTATCTTTGGTATTATTTATACACTCCCGCTCCTGGAACGTTTGATAAAGATATTTTATATCTAATTACAAGTCCTTTATCATATGCCTTGGCTCTGCCTATTCTCATGCGAATCAAAAAAGCACCACAGTTTATTGCGTATCCCTTTACTTACATTAGTATTATTTCTTATGCTATGTATTTAGTTAATCTATGGTTTTTTATTGTCATGCGGAAAACCATGGTTTTAAGTCAGGTGCATCCTATTCTTCAGTGGCTGTTTTATTGGATTATGGTTATTGCACTTTCGTGGATTGTGTATAAGTATATCGAGCTTAGCATTCGCGAACAGTTTGATAAGTGGAAACGCAGTGGTGTAAGGTTTTTTCCAAAGAAAAAGGATGCCTCTGGGGAGGCATCCTAACTGAATTGTAGTTGGAAATATGCGTTTTATCTTTCCCGACTAAGGGCTGAATCCCTAAAATGCCAGGCTAACACCAAGACTTAACGGGTACAATTCAGGGCCTTCATCTTTTTTGAATAACGATTGTAAACTGTAATTGCAATATACACCAAAGTTGTCGAATCCTACCTGAGCTCTCAATCCGTAACGGAGCGTGTTCAAGTGGTAATCTTTACGCGCTTTACTTTTTTGGCCATCGTTGGTTTTGAGTTTGGTATGACTCCCAATTTTTACACCACCGTATGCACCTACTGCTATCCACAAATCTTTGTTTCCAATGGGTTGCTGGAATTCGAACATCAGGGGAACAGTCAAAAATGCGGTGGTTAATTTGTTCATTGAGTAATTTGTAACCGTATCCTCACTTGCAAACAGGCTGTCTCCGCTGTTTTGCAATACCAGTTGCTTATTATCGAATTTGTAATTGTTCCAACTAAAACCCATTCCGGTTACCAGTCCAAAACGATCTTTGACAATGGGTAAGGAAACATCTACAAGGTTTAAGTTAAACTCTATTGATTTTGAGTCATCTAGCTCCATGTAACTGCCGTCCTTGGGTACACTCATTTCCATGTCGGAATTCAAGTAATTATTAATTCCGAACTCCAGACCGGCATAATGGCCGTCGAATCCTTTTTTCCACGAAAAATCTACATTTACACTTTTGTGGATCTTATTGTCGTGATCGAAATAATCTTCCGAACAAAAACTGTTTGCATCTTTATTCTGAATAATGATAATCTCTTTTCCGTTTACTTTAAGATAAGAGGTGTCTTTTAAGACGGTTTTTTGCTGAGTTGAATCAACTTTTTGCGCCATTCCAAATTGACATAAAAGGATTAAACTAATTGTTAAAGTTACAAGTTTCATAATATTAGATTTTAAAGGTTTATTTGATCGTAAGACGAGGTAGGTTTTAAAAAGTTACAGGACTGTCAAGAATTTTTGTTGTTTTATTGTAATATTTTGGATTGGGGTTTTAAATATTTAGGAACCCACTGAAAATTATAATTATAGGCCTATTATTGCTGGCATTATCCAGAGATTTTGTCCGTCTAAATGAATCTGCTAAAATTTTAGATATAAAAAAAACCGAGCCTCTGCCCGGTTTTTATGTTTTAGCAACTGTTTTTCATAAAAATAAAGAGCAAGTCCCATAGAAATTTGATATAATTCAGGCCCTTCATCTTTTTTGAAAAGTGGAGTCATCGTGTATGAGCAGTAGATACTCCAACTGTTGACTCCAACTTGGGCGCGAAGCCCGTATCGGAATGTATTTAA
>JAQICA010000101.1 GCA_027858775.1 Salinivirgaceae bacterium
TAAAGCTTTAGGCGTAAAAGTAACAGACGATAATGGTGCGAACATTTTTTTGCTTTACCACTTTGTTTTACTAATTATTTCTCTGTTGTTTTCTTATAAGATAGCGGTATTTCTTAAGCTGAACTTAAAAACCAAAATTCTGTTTTTTTCGGCTTTGTATATTATTCTGCCAATTTTAAAGAAATTTACTTATTTACCTGTTAATACAGATATTACTGCATATACAATTGGAATAGCATCACTATACTATTTCTTGAAGAAGAATAAATTTGGTTTAACTATTTTGTGGGTCTTGGGTTCTTTTGCTTTTCCATCTATGATTTATTCGGGAGCTCTTTTGGTAATGTTTTCAGAATCCAAAGACAGAATTGTGTTTTTTGATAAATACCAATTTATTATTACACGAAGTATAACAATTCTTTTGGTTGGTCTTTTTGTTTTAGGAGTTGCTTGGATTACTAATACAGATTATAGAAGTGCTGCAAATTCTCAAACCCTTCATCATAAATATTTGTTTTTCAGTTTTACGTTAATGCTGATATACCTATATCGGTTATTTAGATATATGGATTATACAAATGCACTCGGTTTGTTAATAAACAAGAAACATATTGTATGGATTGTTTTTGCTACTACAATTTTTATATTAATTAAACTTACTATAAAGCAATTGGGCTATTATAGTCTGGTAAATGTTAATTCGAGTGAAACGTATTTAAAGGCAATCCTTTATGGAAGTATTGTCAATCCATTGACATCACTAGTAGGGCATGTTGCTTTTTATGGCCCAATGCTTTTATTAGTTGTGATTTTTTGGAAAGGCATTAGTAAAGAAATAAATAGGTTAGGAATATCATATTTTACGTTTATTTGTTTGTTTTTTATTCTTTCAATCGGACGAGAAAGTAGGCAATTTATAAATGCATGGCCCTTTCTGGTATTGCCAACAATTATTTATCTAAATAAAAAAGATTTTTCTTGGCGATTTATTATACTATTGGTAGTCCTAAGCTTTGTATATTCCAAATTCTGGTTTCAAATAAACCTACCTGAAATGCATATAAAAAACGGTTTGTTAAGGAATCCTGCTCAACGCTTCTTTATGATGAATGGTGCGTATATGTCATATAAAACATATAATTTACATATTATTATTGAACTACTTACGTACTGCCTGATTATGGTCGCATTGTACTTTGAAAAGCCAGGAAAAGAAGTGTTTTACAAATTGAAAAAATACGTTTCACAGGAGTAGTAAGATATTTTTGTGTTTGATTATTAAGGAATATTTTTAGTTACCTAAAGAAGAATAGATTATAAAGTGCTTTGCATTAACGATGATTGAAATACAATGAAAATATTATATTTGCTAAAATTGTAGAATGCTAGAAACGATTAAAAATGATAAAATTTCTTGATATACAAAAAATCAATGCTCAGTACAGTAATGAGCTAAAGGTAGCAGCCTCAGCAGTTATCGATTCTGGATGGTACCTTCTTGGCAACTACGTTAAACAATTTGAGTCAGATTTGGCAGCCTTTACGGGTGCCACAAATGCCATTGCTGTAGGCAACGGACTCGATGCGCTGAGACTCATTTTCAAAGGATACATTGAAATGGGCATAATGCAACCCGGCGACGAAGTAATTGCTCCTGCCAATACCTACATTGCCAGCATTCTGTCTATCAGCGATAATGGCTTAACACCTGTTTTGGTAGAGCCTGATTTGGCGACATACAATATCGATATCGCAAAAATTGAAGAAGCCATTACCCCGCGAACCAAAGCCATAATGGTTGTTCATCTTTATGGAAAAGCATGCTGGAGCGATGAACTGGAAAGAATTGCTAAAAAGCATAATCTGAAAATAATTGAAGATAATGCACAAGCCATTGGAGCAACATGGAATGGTACGCGAACCGGAAACCTTGGTGATGCCGCCGGATTTAGCTTCTATCCGGGTAAAAATCTAGGGGCTTTAGGCGATTCAGGAGCCGTTACAACCAGAGATTCTGAATTGGAAAATACAATCCGTGCTATTGCCAATTATGGTTCACATAAAAAATACGTGAACAAATATCAAGGGCTCAACAGCCGAATGGATGAAATGCAAGCTGCCTTTTTATCGATTAAACTTAAACACATCGATAAGGAAAACTCAATAAGGCGAACACACGCAGCATTGTATCTTGAAAAAACAGAGAATAACGCTGTAGTTCTGCCTGCTAAGTCAGAAGAAGCACTCAGTTTGGAACATGTCTGGCACTTATTTGTGATAAGAACCAAAAATCGTAAAAAATTCATGAACTATCTTACCGAACGGGGTATTCAAACCTTAATACACTACCCCATTCCTCCACACAAGCAAGAGGCCTACAAAAAACTAAACCATCTAACATACTCAATTACCGAAAAAATACACAACGAAGTAGTAAGTTTGCCCATCAGTCCGGTACAAACAACAGAAGAAACAGAAGCCATCATTCAGGCAATAAACCAATACGATGAGTAAAGTAATGTCCATAAAAAAAGAAAAATGGAGATCAAAGCTGGGAATTTTTGCAAAATTCTTCAAAGTAGGTGTATTTGTCACGCTCTTATCAATGAGCTTAACCTTTGTATTTTTGAAAATTATTGGTACACCACTTATTCCCACATACATTCTACTTTATTTAAGCATGATCTTTCTTTCGTTTCTACTTAACTCAAAATATACGTTCAAGTCGAAACGAAGTTTGAAACGACTCATTTTATATTATGGTTCGTATGGTATATCCATGCTAATAGGGGTTGGTTTACTGGCATTATTTAAAGCAACATTACCATTTGAAAATTGGATTTTGGCCTACATGGTTATTCCATTTACCATGACCAGCAATTTTACGTTATCGTCATTAATATTTAAAAATAAAAATGAGCAACAATAAGTTATTTTCCATCGTACTCCTCTCCTACTACAGCAGCAAACGAATTCCGGTTGTTTTTCAGCGTGTAGCTGAAGTTATGGAGAAAGAAAATATTCCTTTCGAATTTATTGTAATGGACGACGGGTCAAAAGATGATTCGTATAAAACAGCCCTAGAGCTGGAAAAACAAGATAGCCGTGTAAGGGCTTACCAATTGAGTCGCAATTATACAAGTCATTACGTTAAGTTTGCCGGCTTTTCGGTAAGCCGTGGAGCGTGTGTCACCTCCATACCCGACGATATGCAGCAACCATTGGATACGTACGTAACCATGTATCGGCAGTGGGAAAAAGGCAATAAACTGGTTATTCCGTACCGCACAAGCCGCAACGATGGATGGCTCAAAGATAAACTTGCACAAGGTTACTATAAGTTAATGAACTCATTTTCAGAAGTAAAATTCCCTCCGGGCGGGTTCGATGTATTTTTGGCCGACCGCGAAGTTGTAGACATCCTCAACGAGCGCATACACCCGATAAATACATCCACAACCGTTGAAGTACTTCGCTTAGGATTCGATCCGGTGTTTATTCCGTACGATCGACCAAAAGTAAAAAACAAATCGCGCTGGACCTTCAAAAAGAAACTTAAGGCTGCTGCCGATGCTTTTTATACCTCATCAAACTTTCCCATTCGGCTTATTACCTATTTGGGAGTAATTACCTCTATATTCTCCTTTGGCCTGATTATTTTTACCATAATCACAAAACTTTTCGGCAAACCATCAATGCTCGGAATTTCTGTTCCGGGATGGGCCACAACAGTTATTTTTATATCGCTATTCAGCGGACTCATTCTGTTCTCACTTGGAATAATAGCCGAATATATTTGGCGTATATACGAGGAGGTAAAAAACCGCCCGGGGTACATTATCAAAAAGAAAGACTAACACATAGCAAAACAGCAATGAATAGTTTTACGCAAAGGAGCAACTTTCTGCACCGGAATGCCTGAACAGTTTTTATTCTCCTGATTTTGCCACAATATATTCACTTCTTTCATTGGTCAATCACTACATTTTCAGAACAGGGGCATTTGATTTGGGCATATACAATAACACCATATTCGACTATTCAAAACTGCAAATCAGTGACAATTCCGTCATGCACATTGAGTTCGATAATGTGTTAAGCGACCATTTTAGCCTCTTATTGCCTTATTCTATAACTGCATTTTTTTTTAATGCTACCCATATACGCTCAAAACTATATCACAACCAATATGTTAAATGGGGTATTAATGTACGCTACAGCATTGAATTTACAGCAATATTAACACTCCCTTTGTTCGCTAATTACATTGCACTAATCCTACACCAAAAGCAACTTACCACACCACAAGCAAAAAAAACTCACACAAAAATTGAATGCTTACAAAGCAAACCCTAAATTTGAAGTTTTACTTGACACTACAGACTTCTTATTTATAAAAAGAAAATAATCGAAAAACAAATACCTAATGAATTGGATTATTCTGGTCATTGCCGGGCTTTTTGAAACTACCTTTGCATTTTGTCTTGGAAAAGCAAAAGAAACAACCGGCTCCGAAATGTATGTGTGGTACGCCGGTTTTTTCGTTGCTCTATCCATAAGTATGCTTCTTTTGATAAAGGCCACGCAAACGTTGCCCATTGGCACCGCTTACGCTGTATGGACAGGAATTGGTGCCGTGGGAACAGTTTTGGTCGGTATTTTTGTGTTCAAAGAACCAACTACCATTTTACGGTTATTTTTCCTTACTACTCTGGTAGTCTCAATTGTAGGATTAAAGGTAGTATCGCAATAGCTCCGGGCTTTTTAAAACTACGAATATACGTGAACGCTTGTTTGTGCGGCGGGTAAGTAATTAATTCCAAACCATGCAATCAGCAAAATAATAAACGCAAATGCAAGCATTCGAATATGAAACGTCTCTTTTTGTGGTCGGTGATAGCGCATGTGCATATAAATCATGTACACAGCCCACGAAATAAACGCCCAGGTTTCCTTCGGATCCCATGTCCAATAATGCCCCCAGGCTTCCTTAGCCCACAAAGCACCAAAAACCAGTCCGAGCGTTAAAAAACCAAATCCAAGGTACACAATATTATCGCCAAAATCGAGCAAAAGCTTTACCGGACGGCCTTTAGAATGCTCTACTAAAGCTTTAAAGCCAATAAGTGACGATACGCCCAAAAAGGCATAAGCTATCATGTAAACAATTACGTGAGGAACAAACCAAATACTTTGAAGTGCCGGCATTAGTGTAGTACTATGGGCTTCGGGCTTTAACCAGTTTAGCACTATAAAAACTAAAGCCAGAAATAAGCTGTACGATAAAAACCAGGGGTAATTCCATCGTTTATACACAACGTAACCTATTAAAAACAAGAAAAACGAATACCATAAACGTGTTTCGCCAAGTGTGCGCATAGGCGGTCTGTCGAGATTTATCCACAATAATATGATAAAAACAAGTAAGCTTATAAATCCACCCAGGGAAAGCACTTCCGATATAAGCTTAATAGTTTTCGATTTTTGCCACACAGTAAACACCAACGCGACGCTCCACATTATAACGGAAATGAGTGCAAATATTTCGAAATAGTACCACATAGTTTTTTATTTTGTTTTCTTTCCTTGAAAAATTAGTAAAATTGCGCCAATAATCATCATGTAAAAACCAACGTAAACAAGCGGCAACCACGGATCGCGCACAATTTCCAGGATACTGTGCCGCGACCATCGGCCAAAACGTTCGTCATAATCGCTTTGGTAAATTTTCCAGCCTTCTACTTCAATCGGTTTATTTACTTCAATTAGTTCGGGGTATTGCTGCTGATCGGGCAAAAACACGGTTACATCAGATGCATACCGTTTTGCTTCAGGTTTTAACATGGCTATAGCCAATGTGTCGGAAATAGGTACAATGCGCATGGGAAACCGAAAATTACCGGGGGAAACCCACCCTCTTACGGCTCCATTTACCGTTAGCCTTGCAGCCTGCACAGCACCGGTGTCTATTAATGGAATAAAATTGCTTAGTGAATCGATAACAGCAAAATCGAGATAGTCGGTTGCCAAAATTTCGAACCCTTTAATGGTTTTGAGCTTATCCAATGGCAAGTCGGTAAGTGCTGGCTTGCCGGCCGAACGTAGAATTGCTTTTGTTTTGGGATCGACCAAAGCAATTTTTGCAGGATAATTTTCCAGCGTAAAATCATTGAGGCGCAATGCAAACGGTAGTTCAATGGTTTCGTTTTTCCCCTGATAACCATACCATGTGGTTTTGCCTTCGGTTAAAAACATGTTGTACTGTTGAATATCGCCCGCTCCAAGTCCAGCCGCGGCTAGCGCCAACCACAATCCCAGATGGTTAAGCAGATACGCTGCGTTTCGCTTTTCAAGAGGCCAAATTCGCTTCAGCGAGGACAACCCTAACACAACCAATAAATAAATGTAGGAAAAGAAGTATGCCCAACTATCGAGCAAGTTGCTAGGCGACGGAACACCCATGTTTTTTTGTGGGACGAGCCCCATCAGTACAGAAATAAATGTAAAAAGTACCAGGGCACTAATAGCTGCAGGCACGGACGATAACCACCTGATAAACGGGCTGCTCTTTTTGTTAAGATGTGCCACAATTAACACGCTTATCAAAAGCATAAACAATGAAACATTCCAGGGGAAAGGTGGCTTTGGAAAGGCCTGCCCGGTAGAGAAGTCGAGCAAAAATCCGGTTAATAACAGTCCAAAAGCAATTAATGAACCTTCCGGATAGCCCCACGGGTGATGCCAGATTTTGCGCTTACTATTCTTTGTCATAAAACGATTCTATCAACAGATTATTTGTGTAATTTCTAAAACCTACGGTAACTGCATATAAACCTAAATTCCACATTATATTTTATTTTTCCATACAGATTTTAGGTATAAGAACAGCCATTGATTTACAAATGTAAATATAGCAATATGAATATAAAAACAAGCCCTTTTTGAAAGCAATTCAATCGGTATTTGCCTACTGGTTGCATTCAAAAAGGGCATGAACATGTTCATAGGTTAATACTCCCACTTTCGCAGGTGTAGAACACACTCTAAATTAGCGATTCACTTCATATTGTGCTTCGCGCTTGGCTGCTTTTTCGAGCCAGACAGGAACCACTTCTTTAACAAATTTCTTCTTCTCACTATTGAGTTTCTCCATGTCTAAACCAATGTACTCTTGCGCTTTGGCCTTGGTCGCAATATCGGGATATTCAATGGGTTCATTATTTCCCAGATCGGCCAGCACACGTGAAATTTTCAAACGCGCTTCCTGAGCTTTTTCGATACCTGTGGAAAGCACTCTACTTGTTTCTACAGGACTGTGAAACGAACTACCATGACTGGCAGCTACATAATCCCAACGCCATTGTGCGTGTCTGATATCGATAAGTGCAGCCTGCATACGTTTTTCATCGGCGCCTAAGTCCCAAGCTTTTTTGGCTTCAACATGAGCACGAACAAGCAGTTTCTCCAAACTATTTCTCGCTTCAGCCACTTTATCCTGACGTTCATACACATCAGCGACAAGCTGGTCGGTTTCTTCGCGATGACAAACCTGACATGTTTTAGATACATGCTTTAGCGGACTTACAATGTGATGACTGGAGAATTTTACTCCACCCTCGCTTACATAAGGCATATGGCAATCGGCACAAGCAACACCGCGTTTGGCATGAATTCCCGTTTGGAAAATTTCATAATCGGGGTGCTGAGCTTTCAACATGGGTGCCCTACTAAGTTTATGTGTCCAATCGCTAAATTCCATATTATCGTAATACGCCTCCATAGATTCGGCTGATTGGCCATCATCCCATGGGAATGTAAGGTATGGCGAGCCTTCTACAATGTTTGGATTGAAATAATACTCTACATGGCATTGTGCGCATACCAACGAGCGCATTTCCTGATGTGTAGCTTTGCTAATATCTTTTCCACGCCGGTTAAATGCCTCTATAAGTGCCGGACGCGAAATGTGCAGATCCATTGTTTCAGCATCGTGGCAATCGGCACAACCTATTGGGTTTACAATTTGATGGCCCAGTTCTTCCCAGCTACCGCTGTAAAATTTGGCAACACCTTTAGTAAAATCTCCCTCTTCTTCAATATACTGATTCATTACGCGAGGAACATCGGGACTTTTGCATGTCCAGCACGTATTGGGCATCGGGCTTTTTTTCTCATCGATTGGCGCACCCGTACGTAAAATATTTTGAATATCGTCTATGGCATGTTGGTGGCCACGTCCCTGATTGTACTCTTTAGAAAAACCGTATCCTGCCCACAGTACCACTAAGCGAGGATCTTCTTCTAACATGTCGATCCAGGCCGAGCCATTGTATTTACTCTTGAAACTGGTATCGGCTGTTTTTAAAAACGTTTCATACTCCCGGGGGAAGTTTTCGCCCCACACTTCGTTCCGGGGTTCAAATTGACCGTGTTCAACCGTAGGTTGGTAAGCAAATACCGCCTCGGCACGGCGCTCCATAACAGAAGAGGCCAGTAATCCCAATAAAAATACAATTACCATAGTTCCCAGAAACAGTACCCATCCGAGCCATGGCTTTTGTTTAATTTTTTCGCTAATTGTTGTCATATGTTATGATTTTAATATTTTCTTTTTGAGCAGTAAAACAATTGTTCAATAATTTATAAAAAAACGAGCAATAATAGCCAAACACCATCGGCATTAGCTGCATCACCCGGTTTGGGTTATTCTACTAACGATTTTAACCATTTTGGCACAGGGCTTTTTGGTACCGGCACACGTGCATTTGGTGCGCTAGACAGGCTATTTACCCTACCATGGGGAACCGTTCTGTGGCACTCCCAGCATTGTCGGTCTTCCCGAAACTCGTGGTATTGATTCGTATAGGCCAATGTTTTATGGTCGGTAACCAAATGGGCATGGCAGCGAATACAATTCTCTTGCACAACTCGCTGACCTGCCTCTTTAATTTTGATTACTTGTGGCTCTGCCCTCAGGGTGAAAATTGTGGCATGTCGCAGCCCATCTTGTGCTTTAAAATAATATGTTCTAAAAAAATTATCTTGTGGCACATGACAATCGTTACAGTTTGTATGTTCGCGGTGCGCACTATGCTCCCAAGAGGCAAACTGTGGAGCCATAACATGGCAATTCACACATGTTTCAGGCTGATCTGACAAATACGAGTGGGCTTTCGACACATAAAACAGGTAAGACCCCAACCCAACGAGTATTCCGGATAACACAATAACAGGAAGACGCCAATGTTCGGGAGGAATAATTTTTTTTATTAATTCTCGCATATTTTACTCGTATTTAATTACTTCGACAGGACAAGTCTCAGCAGCTTCTTTTATTTCTTGCTCATATGACTGAATATCAGATCCTTCAACAATTTCAGCGATATCTTCTACTTTAAATACGTCAGGACAAATATCTTCACACAAACCACATGCTGTGCAATCTTCTTCGATCCATACTTTTGAAATAGTCATAATTACCTCCATTTTTTATTAAAAATATCATTTCTCCTGTACTAATAACAGATAAGTTAAAGATACATAATTAAATTAATTATCAGATTATTAATACTTTAATCTAAAAATACTAAAATAGAAATAAATAGGTTGTTGCATTTGTTACAGTTTAAGGTGTTTTTTCATTTTATTTTGGCTCCACGATTGAGTAAACAAAATGTGTATCTTGCTAAAAAATGAAAGGCTCGGCGAACACGAAAAATCATTTTTTCATTGGACGTCGGAGCTCGTGTGATTTGTATTATTAAAAAATGTACTAAAATGAATAAACTCGTTCTCATCATCGCATTTGCAGGGCTAATTTCGTTTAGCTGCACAAACAGTCAAAAAGAAGAGCAAAAGGATGAAGGTAAATCAGTGGAAACAAAAAAAGAACCTGTTGTAGAAACGCCCGATTCGGTGATTATTTCCATGACCATGCAGGGGAAAGCATCCAGAATTTCGCTTTTGCAGCAAAAAATAATGCACCGCGCTAAGGTAAAACTTGCCGATTCGCTGGCCAAGCTTCAAAAGATGTATCCGGATAGTGCCACTACTGAAAGCCAGAACTATGAAATTGGTTTGCACGATATTCATGTACTAAACGAAGGTATGCGTTATCCCGAAAAGGGAAACAAGGAGTTGGTTGAGGCGTACATTACTATAGGAGTAAAATACCGGGGAAAGTAGTTTTTTTTCAATACACATTGTATTCAATCGTCGAAAAAAGCATAAACAGAAAGCAGGTAGTTTTCGTGCTGGCACTAATTTTTGTCCGTCAATAAACTCCATTTTCTACGTTACTCTTACCCAAATTGTGCGATTCTCGCCCACGACAAAGAAATTGTAAGGCTTTCACATCGCCAATTCGGTGAAAAACCAACAATTTCTAAGTCGGGGTTATCCCTTGAAAATGGAATTTATTCACCGGACACTCCGATTTTATAGACAGGCTATTTAGGTGGCGGAATTGTTTTAGTACTTATAGACGGCGCTGGCCGTATTGATGGTTTGAACGGAACTGGAGAAAATGGAGCCTTAATTGGCGTGGGCGGGATTAATGGTACTGGTGGCATAAGAGGCGTGGGAACCCTGGACGGTAAAGGAAGAGAATGAGACGCAATGCCTTGCCCCTCTCCTTTCCATTGCATTTCAAGGTTGCTGTGCTCAATATTTTGAACATTTAGCTTGTGATTCCAATTCACGCTTTGAGTTATTTTTTCCATAATTGAGAGTATTATTTGAACATGCATAATTAATCAAAAACACATTGCTATTTTGCAACACAGTACGATCAAAAAAGTCAGCTATTGGTTGCAACCGAAAGGTTATAATTTGATGGATATTCCAAATTTTCCACCTGAAATTGCATTGCCTCCGCCAAATTCAAGATTGATTCCGAAATTTTGACTGAAGTAATACCTTCCCCCAATTTGACCACCGATACCTAATCCAGAACTATGATCGCCATAATAGTCGTTAGGAGAAGACCAAACGAAAAAGCCCAAATTCAGACCGGCATAGAAATCCCAGCGTTGCGGAATATTAAGCAAACTGTTAAAATGGTAGTTTCCGTTTCCGGCAATGCCTATTACGCTGTGGTTGTAGTAATCATCCTTCCAATTTTCGCGGTATGAACGATAAGAAAATTCTCCACCAATTGTAATATCGGGGTGTACACTTAAATCAAGTCCAACATATACGGGAATTCCCCATCCGGAAAATCCAACTCCGGCATTTAATTGAGTTTTACCTGTCGGCAATGGACTTTGACTATAGGCGGGAGCTGTAATTAAGATTACCGCCAACACGATTAAAAAAAATACTTTTTTCATTTTATATTTATTAGTGAAAATAAATTTACGATTCCAGAAAGTGTTTCTCGTAGCGAATCGATCCTACATCGACAATTCAGTTTTATTTTTTATCGGTATTAAGAACAAAAAAATGCCCGTAACAATTATGCTAAGGACATTTTTTGTTTCGTCTATTTACTGTTGAATAAGCAACTTCCCTGATTGAATTGTTTTACGATTACTAATTACTACATAGAAAAACAATCCGGATGGAAAATCCTGCGTTTCAAGTATGGTTTGCTCGCGGGTGATGGGCATATTCATCATTTCAATTCCCAGGGCATTGTATATTCTTAACTCTGCGTTATTTATTTGGGCAACATCGTTGACAAAAACGGTGGTTGAACCCCCAAAAGGATTAGGGTAAATTGTAATTGCATTAATGAAACCATCATGAGCCTGAGCACTTAAGGTAGCACAATTTCCGGGTATCATTTCAGCAACGCCGTTAGCAGCCATCGTATTTAGAGCCCCATTGGTTGTAAGTAGTCGTCCTTTCAGCTCCACTCCTGTATTGATTGCTCCCAAAGCTCCATTATTGCATATAATTGTTCCACAAAAAGTTGAATAATCATTGATCGTTACAGCACCTTCAATTTTCCAATATACATTTTTTGCCTGAGCTCCATTTAACAGCTTAACTCTGGAATAGGTACTTGTAATAATAGCCCCGTTTATTTGAATCACGAATACGGCATCTTCGTTTCCTTGTGCATTAAGGGTAACTGTATCTGTAAATGTTACAGCTCCATCCATGAGATATGTATGAGGTGTAAGAACCAGATTATTACCAAACTGTTCTGGATACAGCAGTTCTATATCGTACGGCAATGTGTTAATATAATTGTATGCAACGAGTAAGTCTGTAGCACTTAGAGCTGTTGACCCATCGGGGATTGTGTGAATGGTACCTGCAACCAGTAATGGATCGTAACCTGTTGTTGAGCCTACGTTTGTACCCACATCACCAACTAAATTAGTTACACCTGAGTTTGTAACTGCGCCATCTGAAGAAAACAGAGCGTAACAGGCAGCTGCTCCCAGGTCAGGAGCTACCGGGCCACTAAGTACAGGGCTTCCACAGCCAATTGGTGTATATGCCAATACACCATCGACAGTTATTGCTCCGGCAATAGAGAGCGCCCTTCCTTCGAGCGTGTCGCCGGTATTCATCTCAATTGCTGAATTATTTGCAATAAGAGTTCCTTTCATTGACGTTCCGGATGCCATACTTATCAATCCTTCAACCTTCCAAAAAACGTTACATGCCAATGCTCCATTAGTCAATAAGACTTGCGAAGAGGCATTTGTAGAAAAAGGTGCTTGAATCTGGAAAATAAAAATCGCGTCGGAATCGCCTTCTGCATCTAAAGTAAGATCTGCATTAAGTGTTGCTGCACTGGAAATGGAATACACACCTGCCTGAAGAGTTTGTCCGTTGCCCAAAAGCGAAGCAGGAAAAAAAGCAGGCGTCATAGCGGCAAGCTGGTTATATGCAGTAAGCAAATCTGCTGCACACTGGATGCTTGCAGCATCGCCATCGTGCATACTACCATCTACATTTCCAAAAGCAGTACTTGAGCCATTATTTGTACCCACATTTCCCGTAAGGTGCGAAATACCTGTATTACTTACCGCTCCATCGGTAGAGAACAGTACAAAATCGGCTGCCGTTCCCAGATCCGGAGACTGTGCAAAACCGGGTGCAGGAAGGAAAAACAGCATTACTATTAGTAATGAATAGAGTAATTGATTTTTCATAATTGTAAATTTCAAATTGTGGATGAATTTCCACACAACAAAGGTGGCGCTATCTACTTGGGAAAGTGTTACACAACTATTACAATAAGTTACATATATCACAGATAATAGTGAAAACAAAGCACAGTAACAGCGAGTAGTCAGACGACAGATTATGGGTTTTATGGGTAACGGAAGTAAATGAACGTAACTGGCTCAAAAGACAAATTCCTTCGTCGTTCCACGAAGGAACCTTGAAGGAATCTGCTGTACATCAACATTACTGGTGTTGCAATAGATACGTTTTCTTACGTTACACTAAAATATGTTTAGAAGCTTCTTTACTGACTTATGGTTGCACAATTGTGCTACTCTCTAATGTTACTGCAGCAATGCGTGCAAGCAAACGTCCTTCAATTGAAGCACCTGTGTTCATCGAAATGGACTGATCGGCCATAATTGTACCCTTAAAAACAGAAGTGGTTCCAAGAGTTGCAGACGTACCAACCTGCCAAAAAATATTTGACGCCAATGCCCCACCACTTAAAATAACTTTGCGTCCCGAAGTGATGTTTAAAGTAGAGGCTATTTGAATGATAAAAACCGCACTGGCATCACCATTTGCATTGAATGTAAGGTCGCCTGACGAAATCTCAAGTGATCCGCTCGACTTATAAAGCCCGGGCGTTAGCGTAAGTCCACCAATATTTCCTGCAAGCAGTACAATATCGGTTGATACACGACCAACAGCGTCGTTATAAGCTACTGTTAAATCGTTTTTAGCCGCAGTCAATCCTGCCGCATCAGGCACAGAACCTGAAGGACCGGAAGCATCTACGGTGTAGGTTGTTCCTGTAATTTCTTCGTTTCCAAACCCACTAATCAAACTTCCCGAAGCAGGGCTTAAGCCAATATTTCCGGTAACTGAAGAAGTTGGAACATTAGAAATTAATGAGCCGGCTAAAATAACAAAATCAGTTGTAGATCTGAGATTTATTATTGGCTGTATTACCGTTTGAGTAGTAATTACATTGGTATCTTCTGTAATTGGATCATTATCTTCGTCCTTATCACAGCCAACCAACGTTACAACTGCTGCCGCTAAAATTGCAAGAATTTTTATGTTCATTATATTAAGTATCAAGTGCGAATGAATTTTCGCACACGACAAAGGTGGAGCTATTTACAGCGGGAAGTATTACACAACTATAATAATAAGTTGCATCTATTACTGATTTTCACGATTTACATTTCGCATCTTTGGAAACTTAGCACTACTCCTCTTCTATTAATCTTAATAATATCGAGAACATAAAAATAATATCCTGTTGGTGGCCTTTTGAGACACAAGATGATGTTCTTGATCAATTCACCGAGATCAAAAACAAATATTCGTTGAAATTATAAAATTTCAGCATAGCAATTTTCTTTCTAAACATTGATCAAAAAAGTTCGTGCGTATTGTACTTTCCCAATAATTAACCTAAAGCAACATCTAAGAGCATCATTGTAGCAAAGCCAAACATAGCACCAATTGTAGACAAATCGGTCTCATTTCCCATTTGTGACTCTGGTATTAATTCTTCAACGACTACAAAAATCATAGCTCCGGCTGCAAAGGAAAGAGCAAATGGTAATATTGGACTGATCGTTAATACTAAGTATGCACCTAATACACCTGCAACAGGTTCAACAATACCTGAAAGCTGTCCGTAATTAAATGCTTTTAATCTAGAAAACCCTTCTCTTCGAAGAGGTATTGAGACCGCAGCCCCTTCAGGAAAGTTCTGTAATCCAATACCAATTGCCAAAGCAATTGCACCTGAAAGCATACCAACATCTGGATTATTTGCTAATGCACCAAATGCAACCCCAACGGCTAAACCCTCAGGTATATTATGCAACGTTATTGCAAGTACAAGCAACACACTTCTTTGCCAGGGAGTTTTAATTCCTTCAGCTTTGTCAGTAGACAATCCCATATGCAAGTGCGGTAAAATTTTATCTATTATAAGTAAAAATGCGCCTCCAGCTAAAAAGCCACTTACAGCAGGCAACCATGGAATAGAACCTGCTTCTTTCGACATTTCAATTGCTGGTTTAAGCAACGACCAAAAACTTGCAGCTATCATTACTCCAGCAGCAAAACCAAGCATAGAATTCAGAACCTTTTTATTGATCGATTTAAAAAAGAAAACCATAGAAGATCCCGCTGCTGTAATAAACCAAGTGAAAAGTGTTGCGCCTAAAGCCAACAGGACGGGATTATAATCAAGTAACAATTCTAATTTCATATTTTTATATTGTTAATATTAAACAACCTATTTTCAAAGGGTCAAATATACGTAAAAAGTCAAAGTTTGCTAATTTGAATTTTTAAAAATCAAAATCTTGAACAAATGAAGGTGAAAGAAAAAAACAATATACACATTTTACTATTATTCAACTCATTACAAATTGCAAAATTTAAGTTGTTAAGACTTGGTCAGCAGCTTACGGGCACTACTTTAAAGGTTTACTTTTACCATTGAATAACCAGGATTTGCCCAATAACAAATCCGGAAAAACACTCTCTTGCGTAGAAACAGGCTTCACCAAACCTCCCATAGCCCCACTTCTCACAAAAAACCGTTGGCAACCCGTCGCTAAATGCACGAGAATAAGGTGATACGTAAAACATGGTTTAATGAGTCATTCTTTATTTTCTCATTAATTATCGTTCTCACAAAACACTGGAAAAAACCTTGCTTTGTGTATATTTTCTGCTTTACTCAATCATAAACATCATATAATCAGCCATCATTTCATACCTGATACAACTCTCTTTAAGGAAAGACTATTTTCATTAATTGCTTAATTATCAATATAATTAAAAATTCAAATAAATTAGAGTATCTTTACATTTGGTTTATACCTTTTCTGATTTCAATCAGTCATTACTCCACTTTGCTGCTTAAATAATATGGTTTTTCACTCCAGCAAATGATTTCTCATTGAACTAGGATTGTCGAGCCGACAATATTTTATTTTACAGCACAAAAACATAGGAGGTCTTATGAAAAAACGAAGCTTAGGAGTTATCGGAACTTCAAAAAAAGTGGATGAAAAACGTGTCCCAATTCATCCGGATCACTTATCGCGACTACCCGAAGACATTAGAAAACAATTGATCTTTGAAAAGGGATATGGTGCCCCTTTTGGTATAGAAGATGATTTTTTTGTTTCTCAAGCTGGAGGAGTCGCTTCTCGTCATGAATTATTAGCTGAAATAGGTTCAGTAATTATTGCCAAGCCCGTATTGGCCGATTTACAAGAAATACGCGAAGGTGGCTTTATCTGGGGATATCCGCATTGTGCGCAGCAAGGAGACATTACACAAACTGCAATAGACCGGAAATTAACGCTCATAGCCTTTGAAGATATGTTTATTTGGACTCCAAATGGTCAAGCAGGCAGACATACATTTTACAAGAATAATGAAATGGCCGGTTATTGCGCAGTTATTCATGCCTTACAATTAAGGGGCATTGATGGCCATTATGGCAACCAACGAAAAGTAATTATTTTTAGTTTTGGAGCGGTTAGTCGAGGTGCAATTTATGCGCTTAAAGCCCATGGTTTCAGAGATATTACAATTTGCATTCAAAGACCCGATTATGAAGTACGTGAAGAAATTCTGGATGTACATTATGTTCGTATTCGTGATGGTAATGCAGGAGAAGCCAGAATGGTAACGATAGAACACGATGGCACTGTTCGACCATTATCCGAGTTAATTAATGAATCTGAAATCATTATTAACGGTACTTATCAAGATACGGATGCCCCCATTAATTTTGTAACAAAAGAAGAAAAAAACACTTTAAAACCGGGAAGTCTAATCATTGATGTTAGTTGTGACAAGGGTATGGGATTCTATTTTGCCAAACCTACAACTTTTAAAACCCCGCTTCTGAATGTCGAGAACATTCATTATTATGCCGTTGATCACACGCCAAGTTACCTATGGGAAAGTGCTTCACGGTCTTTATCTGCGGCACTAATTGAATATTTACCTGTGGTTTTAGAAGGACCTAAAAGTTGGATGAATAATGCGACGATTCATAAGGCTATAAATATCGAGGATGGTGTAATTAAAAAAGAGTCTGTTTTAACTTTCCAAAATCGCATGCCAAATTACCCGCATGATTTTATAAAAAGCGAACAATTAGATCATGTGAACTTTAAAAATTAATATGGATATCCGTTTTCGTACTTAATTTTTTTGTAGGATTATGAAAATCAATTGTTTTGCCCTAAGTCCGCCGGTGGCG
>JAQICA010000224.1 GCA_027858775.1 Salinivirgaceae bacterium
CGAAAACTACGAAGATTATTACATTGATGAAATATACCTGAATCTTTCTTCGCATTTATGGTTAACAAACAATTGGGAAGCAGATTTTGAAATCGGTGTTGGCAGCAGTCTCATTCCTAAACGTTTAGATTTGCGAGCCATAAAAAGATTCAACAACATTGGGATTACCATGGGTTTTGAGAACCGGCCATTCTTTATTTACGAAGCTGAACTTTATTACACCGAGCCATCCACTTCGTTTTTCATAAATCACCATCCGGATCTTTCGTATTCCTACATTCAGTTCGATTTATTTATATTTGGGCCGTACACTGGTATTAATTACACGTTCGAAAACGATAAAATTATATTCAGGGGAGACATCAATACCGGACTTTCGTTTAACAATAAAGACGACTACTATGTTACCCTGAAAGAAAGAAACAGTAACTACACCTGGTCTGAAGAATATTTTATTAAATCATCGCCGGCAATGTGGCTAAATCCCGAGCTATATTTCTATGTGAAACTGTTCGGATTTTACACTTTCGACATGGGCATTCGGGTTAGTGCAGGCTATTACCTTACCCAAAAGAAGTTAACGTACGATTACATTGAACGACAATGGACGTACGAAAATACCGAACAACAACACATGAAACCACCTACACATTTGATGCATCAGCTCAATGCCGATTTTGGAATTTCGATACGAATAAAATAAAAAGAAAATCCTGGATGAACATCAGCGCATCCGGGATTTTTACACCTAAAAAGGAGTTCGCTACAAATCTGCGACAGTCCAGCCTTCGGTATATAATACGCCACCACCATCATCGTACATGGTAACTGATCCACTCCCATCGCTGTTCCATACAAAATCGTAGAACAGCACCCCTGACATAAATATGCGGGCATAACCAGAATAATCAATATTCGATTTAATTTCGTATTTCATCGATCCATCAGCAAATTCCCAAATAAGTTCAGCATCACCTGCCGAGTTAAATGTCCATTCGTATTGAAAAAACCACTCTGAGGTTTCGCCTGTAGAATCATACACCTTCATACTGCCATAATTGCCATCCTTATCCTCTTCGGCATAAAGATATTTTTGGCGGCCATATCCCATGTCAACATCAATTTGCCAGGTATATCCGCCAGATGTTTCAGTGTAAATTACCCAAATTTCAGTTTGACCATCTGTCCAATAATATTCTTCCTGATTTAATGTTGATTTGAGCTCTGTACGCTCTGCATCATCAGGAATCTCGAAATAATCGAAATAACTGGCAATGTTTTTTACTTCCTCAACATAGCCAACCGCTTCCTGTGCATACTGATGATTGCTATTACGCATAGCCAGTGGCAGATCTAACTTATCAAGTTTTTCGGTGATTTTAATTTTTGTTGCTTCAGGTGAAGCATTAAGGTCTTCATCTTCGTTGCATCCGGAAAATGCAAACAATGTAGCAATTAAAACAAAAAGGAATGTAGATCTCATGTTTTTCATTTTAGGTTAATTTTTATTTATACTCATACAGATGTCTACAAAACCAACATCTACGTTATCATGAACGTACAAACAAAATTACGCCATAAAAATGTTAAACGCAAACTTAAAAGTAAGCAATGCAGGGCAACCGCATTTAAAAAAGTAGAGAATTAATTTGGACCTAAATGTTTTGATGGTTATATTTGTGCCGTCATTAATGCCAAGGAGTGCATTAAAAAAAAATGGCAAAAACATTGGGGCCAGAGGGCCAGGCAGCAGAATTCCTGAAACACTTCTCTAGTTTGAAAGACCCACGCAGAACAACAAAAGGCAACCTACAACACCTTCTATCGGACATCATAATCCTTACGGTCTCAGCTATTATATGCGGTGCCGACAATTGGGAACTTGTTGAGGTATTTGGAAAAAACCGTACCTGTTATGCGTATAGCGAACTCGGACATATTGAAGGCTATGAAAAATGGGAAGGATTAAAGTCAATAGTCAAAATAGAAACCGAAACATACGAAAAGGTCAGTGGCAAAACTACAAAAGAACAACGTTACTCTATTTCAAGCCTCCCCCCGGATGCAAAGGTATTGAACAACAACATACGGAAACACTGGTCTGTGGAGAATGACCTCCACTGGACATTGGATGTCGAGTTTGGGGTAGACAGGTCAAGGAAAAGAACTAGGAATGCGGCAGAAAACCACAACATTGTATTAAAATTGGTCATGACTATGTTGGCAATGGACAACTCCAAAAAAACAAGTAAAAGATCAAAACGCCTTAAAGCTGCTTTAGACCCCAAATATAGGGACAAACTTTGGGGATTTTAAATGCGGTTGCCCTGATAAGCAATGTTTAAATGCGATAAAACAGTAAATAAGTGTAAAGGAAAGGTGAATAATTGCACAGTAGTTAATGCATAACAATAATCCTTATGCTTTTGAGTGTTATAAATATTCAAATATCCTGAAACAACTTTTTCTGATTCAACATTCACCGTAAAATAATTATTGGCCGGGTTAGGGAAAACCTCAACTTCAATATCACCATTTTCAGAATATTCTGATAAATCTATGTTATAATCATAGTGCTTTTTCAGACACTTTATGATATACAGAGGACGTTCTTCGATAAATTGCTGCATGCAACGACAGGCATTTCTCCATGAATTAATTTCCTCAGGATTCTCCAATAATAAAAATAATAGCAGGAAAACTCATCTGACTTTCGACATCGAAATTGTACCGTGCTGCAACTTTGTGTATAAAACCGTCCTGAAACAGAGAGTGAAGCCCTGGAGAAACTAATTTGTTTCATTCCATACTGATTGTTATTTGTTTTGCCAGGCATCGGGACTAAAAGGATACTCCATTCTTCACCTCCATCATCCAAACGGCCATACGACTGATCTGTTTCCAGCTTTATAGCATCAACCCGATCGACAATTTGCCCATTATTATTGCATAGCGTGAGTGTTTCACCGTCGGCACTAATTTTAAAATTGGTGTGCAAAAACGATCCTTTCCTGTTTTTATCTGATACAAACAAAAGCAAAAACGACCGGGATCCTATTTCAACATCAGGGAAAGACCACATAAATAATTTATCTTCTTTATCTGAAAGTGTATATCCACCCATATTTACCGGCTCATCTCCTGTATTATAAAGCTCAATCCAATCGGGATAATCCCCATCTTCATCGGCAATAACAGAACTATTTGAAGCCATAAATTCGTTAATAACAACTGGCTGCGACCATAAACTGCCTGAAGTTAAAAGGAGGATTATAATGATAATTTTATACACGATGACGAAATAAAACATTAAACAAAATGCAAATATTGCAATTTATGTACTAACAATACTAATTTCGATTATAATTTTATTTAAAACTTAACGCCCTAAATGTGCAACCACCATTTTGATTTCGCCATAACTTACACTGTCACCCAGTTTGTCCCTAATTTCGGCTGCAGGCATTTCAGGATTTGACTTTACAACTTGTGCAATTTTCTGGTATTTTTCTTTATCAATTACATCGAACACATCCAACTCACCAAGTTCTACAAAATGAGCCAGGTGCCCTTCAATCGTGGATGTCGCATATCCTCTGTGTTTAGCTACATCGGCAACCGATCGGTTTTCCCCAAACATTTTCAGGCTAATCTCTTTTGTATCGAGGCCGGCATATTCAACCTCCCGTGCCGCATTTTCGGGTATAGCCTCCCCCTTGGCAGCCTTGTATTTTAATATAAGCGAAAGAATATCAGGGCCAAATTGCTGAATTTTTTTGCCTCCCATCCCCTTTACCGCTTTTAATGTTTTAGCAGTAACCGGTAATTTCGATGATATA
>JAQICA010000291.1 GCA_027858775.1 Salinivirgaceae bacterium
TGGTGGTTGGTTTTTTAAGATGGGCAACCTCTTTTTCTAGCGAATCAACCCGTTTCACTAAGGTCTTTATCATAGATTGCATAACGAGTATGATATCGATGAGTTCATCCTTGTCTTTGGCTTCAAGCTACTTTCTTGTGTATTCCACCATTACTATTTTTTTACAAAGATCAGGACAATGGTGACATAACAACGTTAAAAGCAGGGTTAGTTATCAAGACACAACCAGTGAGTTATCAACAAACAACAGCATTTTTTTTTGGTTTTTAAATTTTAAAGCCCGCGAGATTTAAACAAACCGAAAAACTTGGTGTTTTAAGCCCTTATCGCAAGGAGAACGACTTAACTGGAAAAACGTTGAAGGATTTTTTTAACTTTGGAATTAGAAGTTATAATAACGACCTGAGTAGTTACAATAATGGACTAGATTTACATATATTTTCGTAGGATTGATTATTTCGGACTAAAATATTGGTCACATTATCCTCCTTATCAAAATCAGCGTAAATCATTACACTCAGTCCGGCCGAAACCAAATCCAAAGTATTCCAGCAGTTGTATCTCATGAAATTGTTTTCAACCATCAGGTAATCAACAGTTCGGGTGAAAATCCCAAATCCACCACAATATTCCACAAAGTTATGACCCCACGTGGATGTGATAATACATCGGCGTGGGCCCATAATCACCACAAACATTTAATCCTTTAACTTCAGTATTTTTGGCTGAGGCACCTAATTCTGATGAGAAAAGTCTATCTGCATCATCGGCGTTGCCCCTAATGTGTAGCCCGCGAACTTCAATATAGCTTAAGAGCGGCGATTAGCTAAAAGTAGAATCATTTCCCTGAGCAATTCTAACACCGTCTTTCCCATGAGCCCAAATGGTTGAACTTTGGCATGGGTCGTTTTTCAATACAATCCATGCCGATGGAAAACCCGGATGCTTGAAGCTGGCAACCGCATCAGCATTCTTCGAACCGGATTAGAAAGTTTCTACCAGAGTTTGAAGCTTAAACACCGTGTTAAATTTATCTCTTGATAGTTTTGTCTCCAGTTTTACTTTGACCGTCTGTCCGGGAATCAGATCAAAATAATTATCGCTAAAAAAGCCTTCTTCGTTTCCAATTGTCATATATAAGTTTTTGGCTAGTTTATCTGTAATAAGTGTAATTTCATACCCGTCTTGTATGTTATTTATTTCATATTTCACTTCAGGCTTCGGAAGTAAAATATCTTTTATCGGCTTGAAATAAAGCATATTGGTTGAAATAACCTCATTCTTTTCGATCAATTCAACAAGCAAAAGCTGACTATTGGCCTGATTTTCTTTCAGGAATTCAGTAGCTTTTGATCTAAAGAAAGTGTTGCTCGAATTTGCCGGAACAATAATCTCCATGGTCTTTTCCCAGATTTCTTTACCTTCGAAATCGACCACTTTAACGACCAACTGAGCTTTTATTTCAATAAGTTTGTCATTGATGATGTCAACTTTTATTGAATCTTTATCCTTGTAAGGTGAAACGAGAACCGGTTCGAACCCTTTTTTTGCAAAATACTGCAATGCTTTCCAGCGCTGGTAATAATCGGTAGAGCTCCATGAAGCAACAGGCCAGCAATCGTTAATTTGCCAGAATAAGCTTCCCATGCAATAAGGAGCAGCACGGCGGTGTCCTTCAAGTGCGAATTTTATTCCTTCAGCTTGTAAAACATGATTAACGTATAAGAATGATTCAAAATCCTTGGGCTTTTTATAATCCTGAAGCATGTAATATTCAATGGTTCCGTTTCCAATCGATGAACGCTGATGCGATTTCATTACATCTGAGTAAATATCGTAATCTTCGGGAGTTGCGTATTGTTTCACGGTTTTCATTTCGGGGAACGACTGAAATCCGTATTCGCTCATAAATCGTGCAATGTGCGTGGCATACATTTTAAATGGATCTTTGCCCCACCAAACGCCCCAATAGTGGTCGTCTCCATTGGCAAGGTCTGCGGTTTTACCCATTCCGGCGCATGGCGACGAATCCCAGTAGCTACGCCCTGGATCATACATTGAAACGGCATCAGGCAAAATATGATGAAAAATATCGGTGTACGCTTTCCATATTTTATCCGCATCTTCCTGGCTTTTTGCTTCTTCCTTTTGTTTCCAACCCCATCTCGTCCATGCCGACAAAATCTCGTTGTTACCGCACCACAAGGCAATGCTCGGGTGGTTGCGCAAACGTTTAATGTTGTCAATGGCCTCCTGTTTTACGTTTTCCTGAAATGCGGCATCGCCGGGATACATTGCACATGCAAACATGAAATCTTGCCAAACCAAAATTCCATTTTCATCGCACAAGTCATAAAGTCGGTCGTTTTCGTATATACCGCCACCCCAGACTCGTATCATATTGAAATTAGATATTTTGGATGTATTGATTACTTTTTTGTACATTTCATCCGTTACTCGAGTTTCAAAAATGTCATTCGGGATATAATTGGCTCCTTTCATAAAAACAGGTACTCCGTTCAATTTAAAATAGAATGAAGTCCCTTTTTGATCTTTATCTCGAACCAATTCGAGAGTGCGAATTCCGATTCGTTCATATTTTTCTGTAATACGCTTGCCAATCATCAATTTTCCTTTAATGTTATAAAGGTTAGCCTCACCAAGACCATTGGTCCACCATAATTTAGGATTATCAATTTTAAAATCAACTGCGTAAGTTGAAATACCTTTAGTAAGTTTAATGTCGACATGTGCGAGCTCTGTACCATCGTTTTCAATGGTAACAGTTGCTTGATTCTCTGAATTACCCTCAATCTCGAAAACTGCGGTCAGCTTTGCTTCCTTTTCTGAAACTGAATTTTGCTTCAACTGAAGATTTTCGATGCGCGCGTCGTCCCACACTGCCAGATAAACAGGACGCCACAATCCGCTTGAGACCAGACGTGGACCCCAGTCCCATCCGAAATGATAACCCGCCTTTCGAGTGTAAACAGAAACGGCCTTGCCTCCTTCAACTTCTCCGTTTAATGCCTGATCGTTGTCGGAAACTGGAATCACATAACCGTTGGCATCGTATTTTTTCAGTCCTTCAACAATTGGTGAGTGGAATAAAATTCTAAGTTCATTTGTTCCTTCTTTTACATGAGGCTTAACCTCAACCATCCATTCGCGGAACATATTATCGGCCGATAAGACCTGAGTACCGTTTACAAAAACATCAGCATAAGTATCGAGTCCTTTAAAATCGAGTGCTATTCGGTCGCGTTTGATAGCGTCCGAATCGATGTTGAAACTAGTTTTATATTCCCAGTTTACTTTGTCAATCCATTGCAATTCATGTTCATTCAGGCGGTAGAACGGATCTTCAATTTTGCCGTTAGCCAGTAAATCTGTATGCACGCAACCGGGAACAGTTGCTAGAAGCCATTCCTCCTTGTCGGCCTGACTAAAAGTCCAGTTCGAAGAAATTTCGGTGACCACCATCAGGCTTTGATCCTTTTTCTTACAACCAATCAATGAAATGGTTGTAAGAAGTATAAAAGTAAGAATTTGTTTGTGATTCATAATTTGTTTGTGAAATTAGCAATAATATAATTATTGTCCTGCGAAAATGTGAATTAAACCAATAATAAACAAAAAAATGGGGAAGTGAGCTATTCCTGTTTTGAGAATACCCAAAACAGGGTAAGATATAGGTAAAATAAAAAGTATCAAACGACTCTGATTTTTCATATTCACCCTTTAACCATTGCTCATGATTGTGCTAAACTTTTTATCTGATAAAATGTCATAGGCAGGATAATCGGACGTATCGTAACTATCTTGTAAAATGAAACTTGGGATTAAATGCAAAATAATATTTGATTTTAGGAAAATCGCCCTGATATAAAAGACAACTATAGCAACAGAAACAGCTCCTCTTACATTCAAAATACATTGATCGATTGCATTCTGAACGAACCTTGTTTTTAGTGTTTTCCTATCACCAATTTCTCCAAAATCTACAATACGATACTTTTGTGATTTTAGAGATAGAAAAATGATCATTGACAACAACAATCCAGCGATTTTCTTATTGTTGTTTTTCATTTATTAACGTATTTATAAAGCGCATAACTGTTCTTTTCTGGCAACTTAAAATTAACAATCCCATCTTGACCAACTTTGGCTGTGAACGCCTTGCCTTTTCCAATAATTGGAATGCATTCAATCGTTTCCCCTTTAGTCAACCATGTTTTTATTTGGAATTTCGATAAATCATTGGCCTCTCTAAAAATGATAAAATATCCTTTCCCTTCCTGAATAGACTGAAATCCGGTCCAGCTACGTCCTGATGGCTCATCGCCAATTGGAAAAATCGCACCACTATGAAAATCATGTTGTACTTCGCGATACTTGCGAATAACCGGTGCAACAACAGCAATTGCTTCTTTTGGCAAACCGGTGCCTTCGAACCACGCCAATGGCTGCGCTGCCATAGTAATGGCAAAAAGATAATCGAATGAATAGTTTTCTGGAGCAAAGGGGTCTCCTTTATAATTGTCGGTATTCCTCCATTTATTCAAGAATTCGACTTGCAAGTTTTCGGCAGGCACATATTTCGATAACATCCATAAATTGCGTAGCGTAGTGTAGGGAAAGTAATTTGTCCAGTCGGTATATCGGTTTTCAAGAAACAGGTTTCCATATTTGTTGAAATAGTTGTAGCCTCCTCTGCGTCCAGCAGTAACATCGAGGTTAAAAACAACATTATTGTTTGTTTCAAGATTTACCTTATCCAGAAATTTTCGGAAGTTGATTTCAGCCGTTTTGTCGGGAAGTTTAACCCCATCAATTTTAAAGGTACGAATGCCATATTGCCGATATAACTTGATCAACATATCGGCATCTTTTTCCCAATATTCATTACTGTTATCTCTACTCGGATTAAACCAAAGACACACCTCAATGCCCAATTCTTTTCCCTTTTTAATAACAGGATCTAACCCATTAGGAAACCGTTCAGGATGAGGAGCCCAATAGTTTGGATTATCCCATATTGATTCAAGCGACCCACCTTTAAAGGCGGAATTCGAAGATTGCCCTAACTGCCAGCCATCATCTAATTGAAAATGGGAGATGCCCAGTTTTGCTCCAGCCTCAAGCTCGGCCAAAGCAAATTCCTCGTTTATTCGAGAGTCTTGTCCTCGGTCGCCCCAGGTATTCATCAATACCATTTCATCGCGATCGGGCATGTGTTTCCGAATATTTTTCTGATAATTTCGCAAAGCCAAAAGGCCATTTCTCTCGCCTTCGGAATAAACACCGGTAACAAACCCGTAAGCACGTTTCCATTCATTATTATCTAAATCTTCGGGAGTAATTCCAGCACCAACCAGTCTGAAAGTTCCGTAGTCGGTCATAAAATCGCTACCCGGATAAGCTAACTGAACATTTGAAGTAGGTGCTTCCTTTAGAATAAACACGCCATTATCGGTAGCATTATCATAGGCAAAAAGCAGATTCCCCTTATACATATTAGGGCGGTACGACAGTACATTAACACTTAGAGCCAAATTATTGAACCGATCGGTTATATCAAAAAACTCAACCACATTCAGTTTCCAGTGACGACCGGGCAGCTCCAGCTTTTCGAGTACCGGCACCGTTGTAGCAACATTACGTGACGAAAGTTTTTCGATGTTTACCATATCTCCCATATTCACTCCGCTTTGAAGCCAGATACTGGTCGATTCGCCTTTAAAATACAAATCGCAAGCAATGGCCGGACAATTGGCATACAGACGAAAAACGCGTTTTATTTCCAACGAACCAAGCGAATAGGTAATTTTGGCTTCGAGGTATTTTGGCGCAATGGGTGTTTCCTCAACTATACTTGTTGAGAATACTGCATTTGCGGCCTTCTCTGTTTCACCTGACAAAGCCAAATCTGGCTTATCACCCTCCATGATCCAAACCTTTCCACTTATTTTATCGCAAAGCGAAATGGTGCTAATATTCCCATTGTTCCAATTATATGTTCTTGAAATTTTAGAATTTTCAAGCATCAGCACCCCGTCTTCGAGTTTCGCAGAATAATCTTCCATACTCATCTCATCCTGAGCACTTAGCTGTTGAAAAAAACAAACAACAATAAAAAGTATTACAACTACATTTCTCATTTTCATATAATTTCACATTAACTTAAATGCCGTTTAGTTAAGAAAACTTTCGACCCTTTTGGGCTTTTTGAAAATTAGCATTGTAGACACAGTGCGTTGCCCTGCGCTATTGCTTGAAAGCCGATAGACAAAACTAAAACGACATTGATTTGTTATTCTTTAACCACAAGTTTATATTCGCCCATACCCATAACAACATCGGGAAGATCACACGATTCTGCCTCCATGCACAAAGCAACTACCAAATAAAGCGGTTTGGTATTAGGGTCACCAATCAGAAAAAAATCTTCATTCTCAGGGTGTGTACCAAAATCGCTAAATTCTATGCGGTTTACAGTTACGGCCATCATCTTATGCGGGCCAAAACCATCCAACGGTTGATACAGCGAGGCTGTTAGGGTTTCGCCTTTTTTGGCATCCAATTCATTTGTGCCGGGTGCCATTCGTACAATTAACCCTCGCTTTTCCAAATCCAGCATTAATTCACGGGTCATTTCAACCGAAGCCAGAGAAATTTCATCTGTTATTTTCACAGTCATCTTTTCTGACTTTTATTTGATAAGTTCAAATTTCAACTTCTGATCGCCCACGTGGACATAAAAGTCGCCTTGCTCAAGAAAATACTTCCCGGTTTCATCAGGATAACTAAGGTCTTTTAAGGGATCAATCTCAAAGGTATAAACGGTTTTTTCGCCAGCTTTTATTTCCTTTTTTTCGAAGAACTTCAGTTCCTTTATTGGCCTTGATATGGAACATGCCGGATCGGAGATATACCAAAGTACCGTTTCTTTTCCATCCATTTTACCGGTGTTGCTTACGGTTACATCAACGGTAAGTTTTTGTTCGCGTGTAATTTGAGATGCCGATAATTTTGCAGTACCATACTGGTAAGTGGTGTAGCTTAATCCATGGCCAAACCAATACAGCGGCTCGGTTGAGATGTCCTGATAATCGCCCATTTTCGAGAACGGACGGGCACATTGCCTCATGTTGTAGTAAGTAGGTATTTGCCCTGTTGTTAAAGGAAACGTAATTGCCAATTTTGCTGATGGATTTACACGTCCTGACAAAATACCGGCCAACGGAGAACCTCCAGCCACACCCGGTTGCCACAATTCAACAATAGCATCCACCAGTGGCTCCAATCGAACCAACTCCAACGGCCGACCATTGGTAAGTACCAACACAATAGGCTTGCCTGCTTTTTTCAAATTTACAACCAATTGTTCTTGTATTGTGGGCAGAGCAATGGTTGAACGTGTTGCATTTTCGCCACTCCACCCATTTTTTTCACCGATACAAACCACAACGATGTCGGATTTTTTTGCAATAGAAATCGCTTCTGAAAATCCACTTTCGTCGTCGCCTTCAAAATCGCAACCTAAAGCATACGAAACCTTAATTCGAGTACCAAACTCTTTTTCAAACCCTTCCGAAATGGATTCAACATCCTTGCAATCGCCTTTTGCAGGCCATGCACCAATAAGGTTTTCTTTATCTTTTGCCATTGGCCCAATAAGGGCAACTTTTTTTACTGAAGCAGAAAAGGGCAAGGTGGATGCTTCGTTTTTAAGCAGCACAATAGATTCTTCAACTAATTGCTCAGCCACCTTTTTATCTTGAGGCTGCAAATAGCGCGCTGATTCGGGTACTACCTTGGTGTAGGGTTCATCGAATAAGCCTAAACGGAATTTAACCCTTAAAATTCGCGATACTGCATCATCGATTTCGCTTATCGAAAGTTTATCTTCATCAACCAGCTGCTTAAAGTTTTCAAGATAAATATTGTCTTTCATATCCATTTCGACACCAGCTTTAAACGCTTTCAAGCCTGCTTCTTTTCTATCTTTTGCTACCCCCTGAGCAATCAGCTGGTCCACCGCTTCCCAGTCGGAAACAACGAAACCATCGTGTTGCCATTGTTTCTTTAACACTTCGGTAAGAGTATAATGATTGGCTGTTGCCGGCACACCACTAATGTCGTTAAAACCACTCATTAGGGTTGCGGCACCTGCTTTTACACAAGCATGGTATGGAGGCATGTATGTTTCCCATAACGACTGCCGCGAAATATCACTGTAACGATAATCGCGTCCACCTTCGGACCGACCATAGCCGATATAATGTTTGAGGCAGGCTGCAATACTGTAAGGATCGGATAAGCTTTCGCCTTGATAGCCTTTTACTGCTGCTACTCCGAAAACCGAATTCGTATACGAATCTTCTCCATAACCTTCGGCAACCCTTCCCCAACGTGGATCGCTGGCTACATCAATCATTGGAGAGAATGTCCAATCGATACCCGACAAGCAGGCTTCTTTTGCAGCAACGCCACAAGCCTTTTTAAGCAATTCAGGATTCCAGGAAGCAGCTACACCCAACGATATTGGGTAAATGGTTCGATAACCATGAATTACATCAAAGCCAAATAAGATTGGAATTCCAAGCCTCGACTCTTCCATTGCTTTCTTTTGAATAAGATTTCGAACCTCGGGGTCAGAATTAAAATAAATTAACGAACCGATTCCGGCAGGCATATCCTTTGTTGATTCTCCAATGTTATTAACATTTGTATTTTCGCCAGCGAGGTATTGGTTTAACTGAAGAACTTTTTCATCAAAAGTCATTCGTTGAACCAAGTCGCTAATCCGATCCTCAACAGGAGCATTTTTGTCTTTATACAATGGTTCGATTTCACTGTTGCACGAAACAGTAAGAAATATCGACAAAATAGTTGCGGAAAATAATGTTTTCATCGTTATGATTTTTTATAGAATTTTAATATGCGCCCCGATTCATTTTTTTTCAGAATGTAAAATTGCCTTTCATGTCAACAAAAGCAAATCCAAATCTAATAAAAAATTCGCAGTTACTAATTGAATTTTCGTAAAATTAGCCACTGAAGAATCGAGTGATGGATTTTCAAACTACAAATCGGATACAATATCACTTTCACCATTTATGTTTGGCATCACGCCTCCAAAATACAAGTTATTGATGCGCGTAATATTTTCAACTTTGCGGTTAGCCTTATGCACAAACCATCTGTCCAACGGGCAATCGGCAATGCATCCACGATGTTGTTAATCAAACGGACATCTTTACAAAAATCAAGGCCGATATTACCCCATTTAATATCAATCCCGTTATAATATATCGTGTTATTGATAATATCTAAACAATGACTTCCCCAGTTTTGAATTCCTCCACCACCATTACCATACACCAGGTTATTCTGGATAAGTGTGCGCCCCAAATAAAAATCGGGGTAGATATAATCCTCGCAATTCGCATCAAATAACAACCCATTACCGTTAAACTTATGTGGGCGGGATTTACAAATATTGCCATAAGCTTGATTGTTACGAACCAAAATTTTGGTAATGTTGTCTGCTTTATCAAAATCCGCATACATCATAACTCCAAGTCCGGCCATACAATAATCGGAAGAAGTCCAACTATTGTATGCCATTATGTTATTTTCAACGGTAATGTAATCAACAGTGTGTACTAATATTCCATAACAGCCACAAAATTCAACAACATTGTCGGCAATACGAAAATGATGGTACATTCTAGTTGGTCCATTCGCGCCACAAATGTTTATCCCATTTGTTTCGGTGTTCTTGGTATACTCTCCTAACTCATTAGCATACAACTCATCGGCCTTGTCGGCATTGCCCCTGATGTGTAATCCTCTAACTTCAAGATACGAGAGTAGTGGCGACATTTTTGCCGTCGAATCGCTACCCATAGCAATTCTAACGCCATCTTTCCCATGTGCCAGAAGAGTTGGTTTATGACCCGGATAATTTTTCAAGGTTATCCATGCAGATGGAAAACCAGGAGTTTTAAAACTAGCAACCGCATTAGCATCTTTGGCACCAGAATATTTTCCTTCCATCAACAAAATAATATCACCGGGTTTGGCAATATCCAATGCCTTTTGTGGATTGGCAAAAGCAGTTTTTTCAGTACGACCGTCGTTGCTGTCGTCACCGTCGGGACGAACATAAAATGCGGGAGATGTATACATTACATTATCTACACACAACTTATATTTTCCATCTTCAGGGTCGGTTGTCTGTCCATCGCTGATCGAAAAACTGAAATTTCAGAACAACTGACCCTTACATCATTTATTACCAGTTAATTGTTTGGCATTAAGCAATCTAAAT
>JAQICA010000093.1 GCA_027858775.1 Salinivirgaceae bacterium
TTTTAAGCGACCTTCCATTCTTTTACAAATTGAAAATCCCGACATAGTGAAGCTTTCCCAATTTATTGGGATTAGCTGAACATGATCGGGGATAAATTGAAAAAACTCGATAATGCTGGCATGTTAATCGATTCTTTACAAGGTTACTACGCATTATCTCAAACAGTTTTAATCCAAAAGAATTGATTTTAAAGGTTGGATTGAGCTCATAAGTTCGGTTCAATTTGCCTTCGGCCATTTGCTTCGAGAAGGAAGGTGCCCGCTTAAAATATTTATGTCGATCCCTCAAATCTGATGTCGTTTTGGTGAAAAAAGTCCACAACTTTTTCAACTGATCACTAATATTATGGTACAGCTCTGGTGGTTCGTACCAAACCGATTGTGAGTAGTTACTTAGTGCTGGCACTTAGTCTGCCCGCGTAAATAAAGGAAAGGCTGCCGCAAAACCATTTGGATTTGTGGCAGCATCTCTTTTTATCGTTGTGGCTAGTGAGTGTTTTCTTACTTGCAATATATTATCAAACTGCACGTAGCCAAAACTTTGTTTTACAAATTTAATTTTCTCATCGTCAAATCGAAGTTTTGGCGATGATATTTTAACTCTTCAAACCCACAAACCAGCAGCAGCTCAAAATACTCACTCGCCGCTGTTACCTGCTGTGGTTTATTCTCCAATTGTAATGTTTAAATGCTTTCCTAATCCTATTTCAATCAGTCTATGAAATGTAGAAATCTGAATATCGCTTTTTCCCCTTTCAATCCTTGAGATATAGCTTTTTTTTGTCCCTGTCCGTTTGGCTAATTCGTCCTGTGTTATTTTTGCAGATCTACGAGCTTCTTTAAGCATCACGCCTAATCTAAAAGCCAAAGAATCTGCCTCGTATTTATCACGAGTCATTGTCCCTCTGTCGCCATACTTTTGGGTCAAAATGTCTTCAAAATTTGTTATGTTTTTCATCGTTTTATCCTCCATACTTTTCATTCAAGTACTCGTCTTTTAATCGTTCCGCCATTTTGATGTGTTTCTTTGGCGTTTTTTGCGTTTTTTTCACAAAGCAGTTTGTCAATACGACTAAATCACCTTTGTCCTGAAAGCACAGAATCCGTATGCTTTTAAATGTCATAATGACCCTTACCTCGTAAATTCCGTCTGTTCCTTCTAAGTGCTTAAAGAATTTCTTAGGAATCCTTTTTTCAAATCGCACCAAATCCAGAACATATTCGATCTTTCGCTGTATCTTGTTATCCTGTTTTTTGTAAAAGTCAACAAAATGGTTCTTGTATGCAATTACCTTTCTAATCATTACGCAAAGTTAACGAATTAGTTTACAAAACACGAAAGAAATTTGATGAAATTTACGGGACTTCTGCCATAGCAGGTGACTGTGTTTATGTTGCAATCTTCACTGTTAGGCTCCCAGGTATTTCAGTGTTTCATAAACTAAAAATACAGGCCAAACCAGTGCTTTCAGGAACCCTACTACTCCCATCCAAAAACCGATTGCAGTTGAAATGTAATAAATTGCAGCACCAATAAATCCCAATCCGTAAATTGCATTCGATGGTGCGTTGTTTTTGTATTTGTCTGTTTTTGTCATATGAGTATGATTTACAATTATTACGAAAATACGAAATTTTCAGTATTTCGACGATTTTTTGTGCTCCTTAAAAGCATGTTTCGTACATAAGGTAATTCACCCCAATGCATTACAAAACAATATTTAACTATTACTTAACGCTTGGAGGGGGTGCTTTTTTGTAATTTTATACGGTATTTAAATCAATTTATAATGAACGAGTTCCCCAATTTATTTGCTCGGTTTGGGAATTTGTAATGCATCAAGAAAAGCATTAGACAACGAATATTCACAATCATTAAAACTTAACACACATGAAAAGAGAATTACTATTTATTACTGCATTAATGCTTGCGTCGGTACTTGGCGCACAGAACTTCAACCAACGTATTGTTGATAAATTCAAACATCATTCGCAAAAGCGTTCTGCTCTTCTAATGAATTACAGGACAGTAAAGTTAGATATGATGCAAACGTTATTCGATTTTGAGGGCGAATTGATGGAAGCCGTACGTACCCAATATGAATATAATGGACAGGGGCAGGTTCAGGCCATAACTGAATTATCTTTCGGTGAAACGGAACTTATGTTCGATAGCAGAAACCAATACTATTATGCAAACGGCTACATGAGTTATGAGTTACATCAGAACTTCAACGCGGACACCGAAGCATGGGACCTGGAAGATAGTCTGACTTACACCTACGAAGCTGGCTTATTGGTTCGTGAGGACTACTTCTGGTACGATGCCTTAAATGATGAAATGGATCATGATGAAATTAGCTACTTTTACTATACCGGCACACAGCTCGATTCTATTATTATTACTCGTTGGGATGGAACTGAATATTTACTTTATGAGAAGGAAGCGTATGAGTACGAAAATGGTGAAATTAAAAAGTACTCGTACTTCGAGATTGAAGATGACGGCTCCTGGCTCGAGACTGAAAGAATGACAAATATTTGGGAAAATGGAAAATTGCAGGAGATACTTTTCCAGGAGGTAGACGAAATGATTGATGGTTTAGTAAATGCGGGAAAAACCCTGTACACATGGCAAGAAAACGATAATTTGGGTGAGGAAATGCATTATGAATGGAATGGAGAGATAGAAGATTGGGATCCAATAATGAGAATGAACCCGTTTTATAATAATGATGTTGCCGCAGATGAATTAGTGCTGCCATTTTTTACTGATGAGGAGGGAAATCCTTTAACGTTTTTTACTCATCAGATCGATAGTGCATATATGGATACGTACGATGCTGAAGCTGGTTGGATGCAAGTCGCTCTTATTAAGTTTCACTATTCCGATTTTGTGGGCATGAATGAAACAGTGCATTCAAATGCTTCACAATTGGCTATTTATCCGAATCCGGCAACAGACCGGTTGAATGTGAAATATTCGTTCGAACAGCAAACGTCTGCTTCAATATGCGATAATTTGGGACGAATAATTAAAACCGTAACGCTGGATGGTTCTCATAGTATTGATATCTCAGATTTAAACAGTGGGTTTTACTACCTTATTCTCACAGGAGGAGAGAATAGCGGACGCATAGCAAAGTTTGTTGTCGAATAAGTTATGATAGAATTGATGCCGCTATTGTGGGTTTCTTGTACGCAATAAGTAGATAAAATTTGTGATTTTTATAAGGGGAAATTACTGAAATTTAGTAGTTTCCCTTTTTAATTATAATGGTGATAAGTCCCCATTGTATGAAATTTTGTTTATGGTGTGGCGAAAGGTTTATTTGGCGTTATCATTTGTGATTTTTTGTTCTGTGGTGCTGGCGCAGGGTGAATATCCTGCTTTTGAGGTTTCGTACAGCTATGGTGGCATTTTACGACACAGCAAGGAGTTACCCGAAATTCGGAAGAACCGTGTGCAGGGGTTTACCGTAACGGCAGCAAGGTTTCATACTTCGAAGCAAAAGTGGGAGCAGTGCTTCTGTTATCCGCTTATTGGGGCTGGGGTAGCTGTTTATGATTTTGGTGATCCTCTCGTGTTGGGAAATAGCATAAACCCGTTTCTTTTTGTGGCTCCCAAAATTTTCCCCGGGGGGCGTTTGCATATTATTCCGCGCGGAGGTGCCGGTTTGTCATACGTATCGAAGGTTTACGATGCAAATAGCAATCCCGAAAACACGTTTTTTAGTTCTCATTTGAGTTTTTTTCTGCAACTAGACATATCGGTACGCTATCAAATTACCAAACAATTGAATTGGCAGGGTGGCGTTAGTTATAATCATGTTTCTAATGGAGGAGTAAAACAGCCCAACAAGGGAATGAATTTTATTACTGCCAATGCGGGTTTGAACTACTACCTCGCTACTCCTGAAATCCCTCTTTATACTGTGGATACCCTGACCGGAAATAACGTTAAATGGCGTTACGCAGCCATGACTTTTTTTTCGCTCAAAGTAGCCAAGCCCGAGGAAGGTTACAGCCGGAAGAACGGTGCTGTTTTTGGATGTATCGTTAAAATGGGCTATTCTGTACCTCGTTTCAGCTTACTTACAGCCGGCATTGAATATGTGGCCGACATGTACCTTCAGGAGCAGCTGATGCGTGCAGGTGAGGAAGTCGATTTTCAGCGAATTGCTCTCTTGTTGGGACATACTGCAACGTTCGGTAAGCTCTCGTTTATTACCGATTTGGGCGTTTATGTGTACAGCCCGTCCAAAGCACCCGATCCGGTTTATCAGCATTACGCACTGACGTACCGTTTTGGCAGGCACCTGTTTGCCGGTGTTGGACTAAAGGCACACCGGCACGTTGCAGAACTTATGCTGATAAATTCGGGGGTCTGTTTTTAGTGAGCGATAATCACACAATTTGGGTGTTACTCAAAACTTTTAAACCACTCAATGGCTTCTTCTTCGTTATTGAATAGTTTTAGCGGCATTCCAAACTTGTTCGATACTTTGATAATCATGTTCATGTAGTACTTCTTAAATACATTGCCGTCGAAAACCGAACCGGCACGTTTTAAGCCCGCGTCAATGGCCTTGGGGAGCATCTCGTTTTCGAACCACTTGCGGTTTTCGGGTGCTACCACCCCCTGGTTTCGAATGTCCGACATGAAATTATTTACTTCATGGGTTTTGCTAAATTCAAGAAGTGTAATAAAACCACTGCGATATTCTTCGGTTGTGGATTTTCTTTTCCAAACAATTTTTCCCATTTTTAATTCTGCATCGTATGATATTTCAGCAAAATCGTTGTCAATAATTACTTGTTTCATCAGTTATGGTTTTGGTTAATTGTATACGATGATAAATACTGCGTGTACCAATAATGGAACGAAAATGTTTTCTCGTACAAAATGCCTTATGAGTATCCACTTAAAAGACCACTTCAAATTCGAAGTTTGCAATGTCTTGATAATCAAGACCGATGTAATACATGTCGTCACCTTCTTTGCAATGCCACCGAACCGAAAAGTCGAGTACATCACTTTTATATTTGTTTAGTTGCCTTACTATATCCACCATAGCCAGATTGTAGGAGCTGCTTAAATAATGAAAATTAAATTCGAGGGTAACTACTCCCACAAAATCGTCGATGTGTTCTTTTAGCCAATTGTTAAAAGGCTTTAAAACGGGCATTGAATCTTCTTCCGATGCAGTGCCACCCATGCAAATCAATTGTAAGTCGCACCATGCTTCTACATATGGGGTCGTTGCTGTTTGCTCTAAAACTAAGTCGTTATCTTCCATTTCTTTTGTGCTTTAACTTGTGTGAATTGAAACGAACGTGAATTTTAACATTTATACATGAAAATGATTAAAACTCATCGGAGGTTCCATTCATCCAATGAAAATGAATTTTTTATCGGATGAAATGAATACCAAATGTAAGCGCCTTTTTACTAAGGTGCAATTATTTTTTATCAGTCGTATGTTTTTTATCGTCTTTTTTGTAGGTTTATAAAAAAAAACTGTAAAAACGCTCATTTCTGCAATGGTTGAGCGCTTTTTACAATTTGTTTCAGTTATTCTGTCAGGTTTTAGAACAAACCGGAAATATGTCCATTTTCATCAATGTCGATGTTTTCGGCTGCCGGTGTGGTCGGTAAACCGGGCATGCGCATAATGTTTCCTGTAATGGGAACGATGAATCCGGCTCCTGCTGCTATTTCGATACTTCTTACGGTAACCATAAAGTTTTTGGGGCGTCCCAATAATTTGGGATTGTCGGATAACGATTTTTGTGTTTTGGCCATGCAAACTGCTTTATTATCGAGTCCCAGTTCTATAATGGTTTTAATGTCTTTTTTGGCTTGATTGGTGTAATCGATGGCTTTCGCTCCGTATATTTCCTTGGCTATGGTCTCGATTTTTTTCTCTACCGACCAATTCCAATCGTATAGTGGCTTAAGCGATGAGGTGCAGGTTTCTGCCACTTCCGATACAATCGTTGCCAATTCGCGTGCGCCCTCGCCACCATTTGCCCACACATCGGCTACAGCCACTTTTACGCCGAGCTCCTTGCATTTGTCTACAATTGCCTGAATTTCTTCGTCGGTATCGGCAGTAAATTTATTGATGGCAACCACCGGGCACACATTAAATTTGTGCATGTTTTCTACGTGCTTCTCAAGGTTTTCGAGTCCCTTTTTTACTGCATCAACATTGGGTTTGTTGAGTTCTTTTAGTGGTACTTCGCCATGGTATTTAAGCGCTCGAACGGTGGCTACTAACACGGCTGCCTGTGGTTCAATGTTGGCCGAAACGCATTTAATATCCAGAAACTTTTCGGCGCCCAAATCGAACCCGAAACCGGCCTCGGTTACTACGTAATCCGATAGCGAAAGCCCCATTTTGGTAGCCAATACAGAGTTTGTTCCCTGTGCAATGTTGGCAAACGGTCCGCCGTGAATTATGGCCGGGTTGCCTTCCAGCGTTTGTACCAAATTGGGTTTAATGGCCTCTTTTAGAAGCGCAGCCATTGCGCCCTGAGCATTGAGATCGCGTGCGTAAATGTGTTTTTTGTCGTAAGTGTAACCCACAAAAATATTTCCCAAACGCTCTTTCAGGTCGTTAAAGTTTTCGGCCAAACATAGAATAGCCATAATTTCCGACGCTGCCGTAATGTTAAATCCTGTTTCGCGGGGTACACCCGATGTGGTTCCGCCCAAACCTACAATGGTGTTACGCAGCGAACGGTCGTTCATGTCCATAACCCTTTTCCAATGCACGGTGCGCGGATCGATGCTGAGCGAGCGCCCATTACTTTGTATGTTATTATCGATGAGTGCGGCCAATAGGTTATTTGCTTTTTCGATGGCTGCAAAATCGCCGGTAAAATGCAAATTAATATCTTCCATTGGCACTACTTGCGAGTACCCGCCTCCGGTTGCACCGCCCTTTATACCAAATACGGGACCTAAGCTGGGTTCGCGCAGCACTACGGTCGATTGTTTGCCTATTTTGTTAAGTCCTTCGTTCAAACCAATAGAAATAGTCGTCTTTCCTTCTCCGGCGGGAGTTGGCGAAATGGCCGAAACTAAAATCAGTTTGCGGTTCTTTATTTTATTCTGGTCAATAAGCGTGAGTGGTAATTTTGCTTTATACTTCCCATAAAGCTCCAGGTCATCGGCATCGATGCCAAGCTTTCCTGCAATTTCTGTAATGTGCTGCATGCCTGTTTTTTGTGCAATTTCAATGTCTGTGCTCATAGTTAATTATTTTTTTATAAGTGATTGATATCTGACAAATTTATTGATGTGCTTCCCGTTTTGCGTTTAAGTTTGTGAAAATTGGTGTGTTTTATTACATGTTTAAGTATAATACCATAAGCAGCAAAAAAAGTTCCGTTTCAAGTGTGTTTTTATTAATAAACGGAGCCGATTTTTGTTTAAACGTTAATTTCGCGCAATACAAAATTCCTGTGCAATTTAGACATTAAGTGATTTAACGTTATCTTTGCAAAACAAATTAACAATTATGGTACAAAGAAGAGAACAAGGAAAACGATTTGATAAGCGGGATAAGAGTGATAAACGCCCTGTTGAGCCTACTGATGATCCCATTCGCTTAAATCGTTTTATTGCAAATAGTGGAGTATGTTCGCGCCGCGAAGCAGATAAATTGATTGAACAAGGAAAAGTGAAGGTGAATGGCGAAGTGGTACGCGAAATGGGACATAAAGTGATGCGTACCGATGAGGTTCTGTATAACGGCAAAAAACTGGTGCCCGAGAAAAAAGTTTACGTATTACTGAATAAACCCAAAGATACCGTAACCACATCGAACGATCCGGAGGGACGGCGTACTGTAATTGATTTGGTGAAGCGTGCTACAAGCGAGCGTATTTACCCCGTAGGAAGGCTCGACCGCAATACTACCGGCGTGTTACTGTTTACCAATGATGGCGATATGGCTAAAAAACTGGCACATCCCAGTTCCAATGTGCGTAAAATTTACCATGTGTTTTTAGATAAACACATATCGAAAGCCGATTTCGACGCCATTGCTGCCGGTGTAGAACTGGAAGACGGCCCTGTTAAACCCGATGAACTCAGTTACCCCGATCCGCAAGATAAAACTCAATTAGGAATTGAGATCCATAGCGGAAAAAACCGCATTGTTCGACGAATATTTGCATCCAAAGGTTATGATGTAATAAAGCTCGACCGTGTGTATTTTGGCGGGTTGACCAAGAAAAATGTTCCCCGTGGCAAGTGGCGTTTGCTTACCGATCAGGAAGTTGGAATGCTCAGTATGCTTTAGTATTTGATGACTACGCGTTACTTGATAGGTAGTGCCAGCATGAAAACCCCTTGTTTTTGGGGCTTTGATAAGGAAGCGTCAAAGACAAGGCATTATTCACATTAATATTATTTTAATGGTGTTCATGAGCTTCTTATCAGTCGGTTCGAAGTTTTTGAAGCCAGAAATCGCGATTCTTGAAGTCAGGCTCGCACTGCCATCAGTATTCACTGAATCTATCGCGAAAGCGAAAACTATGTAAAGGCTAGGCTTGCTCTGCCAAAGCCATGCGGAGGCGAGAGTTGTTCTTGAAGCTTTAATATTGCACAATACCAATAAATACGTTTTCTGAAATGCGCAATTTTACCTTCAGCGTTTTAGAATGTTTATTTCTGAGTTGTTTGGTTCATTGTTATTCGGTGGTGATGTATGAAATTAGGGTGGGATTATTATCATACATTTCTTATTTGTTAATAGTTATTTATACCAGTTGTATTCGTTGCAATGCACTTATCTTAACTTTTTCTGTTTTCAGAAATGACGTATTTGTGTCTCTCATGTTAATGAGCTAACATTTACCAATAAAACATGTACGATATTTACGACTTATCAGAACATTTTAAACAGTAAATGTGTATTAATTACCGGGGATCGGGTGGATCTTTCAAAACAGAAAGAAAGACCTTTGATAATGGTAATTAAACAGAAAAAAATTGTAACATGAAAAAAGACTCAAACAAAATTAGCAAATGCCCGGTTACAGGTGCAAGCGGTACGCATAGTTCCGGCAGTGGAACGCAAAACCCGGGCTCCGGTGCCAACCGGTTAAATTTGGACATTTTACGCCAGCATTCTGCATTATCTAATCCTATGGACAAGGCATTTAACTACGCTGAAGAGTTCAAAAAGCTGGATCTGAAAGCTGTTAAAAAAGATATCAGCGAACTGATGACGGACTCTAAAGACTGGTGGCCGGCAGACTGGGGACATTATGGAGGACTTTTTATTCGAATGGCATGGCACAGTGCCGGAACTTACCGCGTTACAGATGGCCGTGGGGGAGGAGCTACCGGTAATCAGCGTTTTATGCCCATAAACAGTTGGCCCGACAATGTGAGTCTCGATAAAGCAAGGCGCCTGTTATGGCCTGTTAAACAAAAGTATGGTCAGAAAATTTCCTGGTCCGATTTAATGATTCTGGCCGGAAATGTTGCCCTGGAAACCATGGGCTTTAAAACTTTTGGTTTTGGTGGCGGCCGGGAAGATGTATGGGAGCCTGAAAAAGATATTGACTGGGGACCGGAACATGAGTGGCTCGCCGATGAGCGACACGACGATGAAGGAACTCTGGAAGGCCGTTTGGCTGCCGATCATATGGGACTGATTTATGTCAATCCCGAAGGCCCCGGTGGCGAACCGGATCCTGCAAAATCAGCAAAATTTATTCGCCAGTCCTTTAAACGAATGGCCATGAACGATTATGAAACGGTAGCGCTTATAGCCGGCGGACACACCTTCGGTAAGGTGCACGGCGCCGCTCCCGAAGAGCACAACGGACCCGATCCTGAAACAGCGCCCATTGAAGAACAGGGACTCGGCTGGAAAAACAGCTACGGAACCGGAAAAGGAGCAGATACAATTACCAGCGGACTCGAAGGAGCATGGACCGAAAACCCCACCCAATGGGATATGGGCTTCTTCGAAAATCTTTTCGAATATGAATGGGAGCTGACTAAAAGTCCGGCCGGCAAGCATCAATGGACGCCCAAAGACAAGGCTGCCAAAGAATTAGTGCCCGATGCGCATATTAAAGGAAAGAAAAATGCACCTGTGATGCTTACCACAGATCTTGCACTGAAAGTGGATCCGGAATACGGAAAAATATCCAAACACTTTTATAAGAATCCGGATGAATTTGCCGATGCTTTCGCCCGTGCATGGTTTAAACTTGTGCATCGCGATATGGGACCCAAATCCCGTTATCTCGGATCGGAAGTGCCGGAGGAAGATTTACTTTGGCAAGATCCGATTCCCGCAGTAGATCATACATTGATCGATGATAAGGATAGTGCCGAACTGAAAAATAAAGTTCTTGAAGCCAGCCTCTCCGTATCTCAACTGGTAGCAACTGCATGGGCTTCGGCTTCCACTTTTCGTGGATCAGACAAACGAGGTGGCGCCAACGGTGCGCGCGTTCGGCTTGCCCCGCAAAAAGACTGGGAGGTTAATAATCCCGAACAACTCAGTAAAGTGTTGAAAACGCTCGAAGATATTCAGTCAGACTTTAACGCGTCTCAAAAGGGCGATAAAAAAGTATCGCTGGCCGATTTAATTGTCCTTGCAGGTTGTGCAGCAGTTGAAAAAGCCGCGAACGATGCCGGTTACGATATAACCGTCCCGTTTACGCCAGGCCGTATGGACGCAACAGCAGAGCAAACCGACGTGGAATCGTTTCAGGCACTGAAGCCGGAGACCGACGGTTTTCGCAACTATCACAAATCGGAGTACAGCAAATGTACCGAACATGCGTTGGTTGATAAAGCCCAGTTGCTCACCCTAACAGCACCCGAAATGACCGTTCTTGTGGGCGGCATGCGCGTATTGAACACGAATTACGATCATTCGGATTATGGCGTTTTTACAAAACGTCCGAAAGTGTTAACAAACGATTTCTTTGTGAACCTTCTTGATATGGATACCGAATGGAAGCCAACTTCCGATGCAAGAGAAACCTTTGAAGGATACGACAGAGCATCGGGTAACCAAAAGTGGAAAGCAACCCGCGCAGACCTTATTTTTGGTTCAAACTCAGAGCTCAGGGCACTTGCAGAAGTTTACGCAAGCGAAGATGGCCGTGAGAAGTTTGTCAACGATTTTATAGCCGCATGGCACAAAGTTATGAACCTCGATCGCTTCGATTTGGCGTAACACTTAAAAATTAAGCAAATAGCGAAAATGATAATAGAAAAGGTGGTCAGATCTACGGCCACCTTTTAATTTTCACTCTGTTCCGCTGATCTCATTTGTCCAACGATATTAATGTTGGTTCTTTTTTCATCCTAAAAACGTCAACCCCGACCCCTAAAACACATCTACAAACAACTCACATCCTTTATTCGAGGGTTGAAAGAAAGCACAGCAACCATCATATCTCATCTATAATTTTTGATATTTTACGTGCTGCAATCACCATCCCATTTCATAAGCGGTTTATAAGAAACGGATAAGCAAGTATTTGCCTAATGCGGGAAAAATGAAATGATAGGAGCAATAAAATGGGGAAGTTGGTAATATTTTTAAGATGTAACCAATTTGATAGGTTTAGTCATAAATAATGTATTTTTGGAGCAAATTAAATCAGTACAAATCAATAGAATTATGATCAAAGCAATACAAATCAGTCTGATACTGCTCTTGTTAACAGGAATTGATGCAACTATTCAAGCACAAGATTACTTAATATCGTTTGCTGCGCCCGGAGGAAATGAAACCCCGGACAGTGTTTTGGTTGAGAACCAAAATCAATTAACCAATATTACATTAAATGGCACCGATGTTTTACATTTGGTAGAAAACACAACTGGAATTTCCGGTAATGCGTCATTTAATCAGTCCCTGGAAGTATTTCCAAACCCAATAAAAAATTCGGGCACATTGGCTTTTTACAATCCCCAAAAAGAAAACGTTCAAATTGGCATTTACAATTCTGCTGGTCAGCTAATAATACAGAAAAAATCGATATTACTTCAAGGAGATTATTCCTATAAATTGGCTGGATTAGGTGTAGGTACATATATTGTTAGTGTTTCAACAAAAAGCAACATGAGATCGGTTGTTTTAATCTCTAATACAGTTACTCAATCTGAACCATCCATTATTTATGAAAATAGTGATCTCACACCGATTGACGGCATACAGAAAAGCGGTGCTGCCAATGCACAGGGTACTGTAGAAATGCAATATAATGATGGTGAAACGTTAACATTCACTGCTTTTTTAAACAGCTTTACTTCAATAGAGGAGTTTGTTCCCACTTCAAGCCAACAAATAGAGTTTAATTTTTCTGCTCCAACGGCAGCATTTACAGCCGATTTAACCGAAATAGTTGAAGGAGAAACGGTTACTTTTTCCGACCAATCTTCTAACAATCCAACTTCCTGGAGTTGGGATTTTGGCGATGGAAGCACCAGTACAGAGGCAAATCCTTCTCATACGTACAGTAATGCAGGCATCTACACTGTGGAATTAACCGTTTCTAATAATTACGGTTCCGATACCGAAACCCAAACAGATTACATTTCTGTGGAAAGTAGCAGTACGGAAGGAACAGTAACCGATATCGAGGGCAATGTTTATTCAACCATACAAATTGGCGAGCAGGAATGGATGGCCGAAAACCTCAAAACCACCACTTACAACAATGGCGTTTCCATAGAAATGGTTGCAGATAGTACCGTTTGGGAAAATAATACAACCGGCGCATATTGCTGGTACGATAATGATGAAGCCCAATATGCAGAAACAAACGGAGCTTTGTACAACTGGCACGCTGTGAATACCGGTAACCTGTGTCCCGATGGCTGGCACGTACCCACCGATAGCGAATGGACAATATTAGAAAATTATATTGCAGCCGGCGGCCATAGTGACAACGAAGGAACAGCTCTAAAAGCCACTTATGGCTGGCCCGGCGATGGAAATGGAACAGACGATTACGGCTTTTCAGCTCTTCCGGGAGATATGCGTTTTAACAATGGCGCATTTAGCAATTATGACTACGGTTATTGGTGGTGTGCCACAGAGTACGATACTAATGATGGTTTGTTCCGGGGATTATTCGGAAATTACAATCAGGTTTATCGGAGTTACTACAATAAAGGAAGTGGTTTTTCGATTCGTTGCTTGAAGGATTGACACTATGAAGTAATTTCAAGTCCTATTTTACAAGTTTGATAATTTTTTGCTTGCCACAATCGTGGGTCGCTCCATGCAATGCTAAAAGTTGTGGCGGAATAGTGAGCGCCTCGCGTCCTGCATGCGGACAATTTTATCGCGTTTCAAAATAAGCATAACAGAGAACGGAGATTCTTTGGAAAATGCTATTGCAGAAAGAGTAAACGGTATAATAAAAGAAGAATATTTGCAAAATTATGCCAATCAATCACATAACCTTTCATTTATGGCGGAAATGACTAAATCGCAGGAGCCAGAAGGAGAGTTATTCGAAAAGTGCTTTCAATGACTTGCTAATAGTATTTCCATTGCGCGCACCACGCAGAGTTCACAAAAATGTGTAATTTGCCAACCGGAAGCGAACGTAAAACAAGAGGAACCGAATAGGGGAATTCTGTACGTCCGGGTCTGATAGGGTATAGGCGTAGAAATCCGCCATTCTATACCGATTAGCAACTATTAAACAAACGTAATGGAAGAAGATCACAATAAAAATTCGTTAAAAAAATTATTGAACAGGTTGCAAGAAGATTCATGGCAATTAGAATTATTAGTTTCTGGTTTTACTATTTTCGGATTGTTTTATGCACTAGAGCCTGTGCAAAAGGCTCTTAATAAAGCAGTATATGAACAAGATATGTTTAAAGATGTGTATCAAATAGTATTATTAGCTATTTTAATCTTAACATTCAATTTAATTATCCATTTAATTTTTCGCAGCCTGTGGATTGGAGCATTAGGTATACGGTACGTATCTGGTGAGGTTGAAATTGAAAAATTGAATTATAGTAAACAATTTACGAACTTTCTGAATAAAAGAATTGGATCTTTTGATAACTATATCGAAAAACTCGAAAAACTTTGCAGCATCATTTTTGCTATTTCTTTTCTTCTCATTTTCTATGCGATCGCTTTTTTCATTGTTGTTCAGTTGATGAGTTCTGATGGATTCTTATAAACTGATAATTCGTCAGTATTTCTCCAGATATTTGTAGTTGGTTTACAAGTTTTAATACTCATAGGTGCAGTTCTTACATTTTTTGATTTTATAACTCAAGGTCTCTTGAAAAAAAATAAATGGATTGCGAAACTGTATTTTCCTTTCTATTGGGTGTTCAGTTATTTAACGCTTTCTTTTTTATACAGACCTTTATACTATAATCTACTGGATAACAAGTTTGGAAGAAGAGTAAGTATCTTGTTGTTGCCTTTTTACATTTCCGTCCTTTACATATTTACCGCATACAAAGTAGAATCCAATTACATCAGTATATACTCAATGAATTCCTCAAGTACCATTGTATCCAACAGTGAAAACTATGAAGATTTAGTAGCGAAAAACGACCTGTTTATTGATGTTATAGCCATACAATCCAAAGTAATAAGTGATGCTTTTATAAAAGTGAAAATACCCTTCTCGAATACAATTGAAGATCGAATATTTGAGTTTAATGAAGGTCTAATTCCTAAAAAGGACAAACGTGGATATAAATTAGCTAATATTATATCATTTGGAGATAGCCAAAATACTGCTTTACGTAAAAGGAAAAGGGATAGCTTACAACTTGAATACCTAAATACATTTCATAAAATATATTCAATTCGAATAGATTCTATCATATGTAAATCAGATTTTACTTTAGGTAACGAGGATAATAGAATTAGTTTTGAAACCTATTTCGGGACGAGTAATTTGGAAGAAGGGAAACATATACTGACTTTTTCCAGACATAAACATGAGAATACGGATTCAGTTATTACGATTAAAGAAATTCCATTTTGGTTTTACAAAGATTAGAGGCCATCAACAAAGAGTATTTGTCTTAACAATAAATATTTATAAAGGATTAAACCATGTGGCGAACCGTCGTACGCAATGGCTAACATGTGCGGTATTCCCGACACGGTTCGCTATGGGAATAAGTTGTGGGCTTTTAGTTTTAAAAAAATGGTATTGTTCATGATTGTAGATTAAAGCTTGGTAATAAAGATGTTGTGTAAGGGCTTCCATATTTACTTTTGTCTTGACATTAAAGCGAAGCAAAACTTAAGTCCAGCCAGCCAGCGAATTTGTGAGGGTGCGGGCGGCAAAAAAGTACCGCTACCAACTAAAAACACTAGTGTCATGTCAAGTATGGAATGACGGGTAAGTTGAAGATATTTTTGTTTTTAGCAAGACAAAAAATGTGCGCATAGCAGCGTTCTGT
>JAQICA010000219.1 GCA_027858775.1 Salinivirgaceae bacterium
GGTAAATATATAGTAAATTTAAATTTGTGAAGTTTAACTGGCAAATTCTTCTTGTTCTATTGTTAAAATATTGAAATTGGAATCATTATTCAGCAATTTCATCCCACTTTAACGGCGTTCCCTTTTTCATATCCTCTTTCGCTGTTTTCCCAAACACCTCTTTCAAATACTTCGGATGCAAATCATACCCTCGGCGGTTGGAGCGGATGTTTTTTCGGTGAATTACTTTTAGTTGTTAATTTTTGTATTCCGGGAAATAATCGGCTAAAGTCTTGCCTTGGAAATATACATCGCAAACCAGCCTGCCCCTGTCGATCGTTTTGGCCGATTTAATCTCAATTTCTTTACCTTTTATCAGATTACGAAGTTTTTCAGTAGCTTTTGCTCCTTCAGCAGTTCCTTTTTCTGGCGCATCGTAGCCTGTAGGTCTCACACGTTCTCCTGTTTGATTATTCCATTTCCAACCTTTTTCAATTTCAAAGGTATCACCATCGATAATTTGTGTAACAAATGCGTTCATTGTAGATTGTTTTAAACTAGTTTATAAGTATCTCCTCACATCCGGCACCGGACTGCTTGCTTCGCTGTGTAATATTGCTTTTACCCGTATGCCGTACTGTTCTTCTAATTTTTGTTTTTCCACAATTGTGGCAATATAGTTGGATACCACAAAGGCTTCGTGTTTTATACTACCTTTTTGCCCGGCCATGAATAAGGTTTCAACCTGGTTATATTCGGGTCTGTTGTTGCGCATGTAATGTAATTGCTCAAAGGCATGTTCAATTTCACTTCCTTTCAGTTCTATTAAAATCATCCAATGTTTATTTTGCCTGCGGTATAAAAACATGCCATCGCATTTCAATTGCTTATCGGTACAAACACATTGGTCGATGGCCAGGGCCTTTGCTGCTTCGCCGGCGCGGGTGGTGATTTTCACTTTCTTTCCTTTTTCTTCAAACGAAAGGTTGCTGTCGCAGAGAACGTTTGGAATAGCTCTGCTTAGGCAAACACATGTTTCAAATGCTCCGAGATCAATCATCAGCCCTGTTCTCCCATTGAATATCCCTCATGCGTTCGTAAGTTTCGGACAGGGCATTAAAGGGGTGGATTAATCTATTGTCGAGTAATTTGATGTCTTTGTCCATCAGGTTAATTTCATCCTCTCCATTGAGATAGTAAGCAGCTACCTGCGTGTGCGAAAGGGGTAAAATCTTTTTCAAATCTTCATTGTCGAAAGTATATTCGTTAATGTGATGGCGCATTAAGTGGTTGTTAATTGAAGCCACCACGTATGGGCTGTGTGTGGTTAGTATGAATTGTGAATTGGGGAATGCCGACAGGATGTCGCCAATAACACGGCGTTGCCATTCGGGGTGCAGGTGCAGGTCAATTTCGTCTATTAAAACGATGGCCGGAGCTTCGAGCGGGTTTTCCAAGTGTGGGTTTGCCAGTGCCATGCGCGATGCCAGGTCTATTAATAACGAAAGCAGCGTTTTGTATCCATCGCTAAGCTGCATAATGTCGAGTATTTCGCCATTCATTTTCACGGCAAAGCGCAGGGGGTTAAGCATGATGTGCGGTTCTGAAATATCGGGAAAAACGGTTTCGATTGCGTGGCGAACTGCTTCCAGTTCGGGTAATTTATAGTCGAAGCTTCTTAGTTCTTTTTGTTTGCGTTGTTCTTCGTTTTCCTTGTTGTAAAACCACACGAAAGCCGATTTAAAACGGCTGGCCGAGTTGAGTGCATTTTCCAAAGCTTCAAAACGCTGATGCGTTTTGGGAAAGCCCCTGCGGCGCAGCGGAACATCGAGCAGGGCACGGCTTACCCCGTAATAGGAAAAAACCGGTAGTGTGAAGTCGCTTGCTTCATTAAAGGGGTTGATAACTTGTTCATCGATGTACTTTTTTAATACAGAAAGTCCTTTTGCTGCCGGAATTTGCGACACTGTTTTTTTGCTTTGGTCGCGGCGCAGTGTACGATCCCATTCAATGCCGTTTATCGATTTTAATCCTACGCGTGTGTATGGCGCTTTGTTGTTTTTGTGTTGTTTAATGTCGGAGCTTTTAAACGAGATGCCCGAAACTTTTGGCAAGTGGGTAAGCAGGGCGCCCAATCCAATGGCCAATGCATCGAGTATAGTTGTTTTACCCGACCCGTTTTCACCAACCAGCAGGGTTAAGCGGCTGCCAAATTCCATTTGCAGGTGTTCCTTAGCCCGGAAATTATTTATTGTCAGTTTTTCAATTAGCATTTGCTGTTTTTTTATTTGAGGCGTAAAGTTAGGAATTCTTTGATTGTCATTCAGTAGTCATTTGATGGTCATTAGGGCTTCGCCCTGTCATTCAATTGCCATTTATTAATTTCCAGCTTAGAGGTGTTCCTTTTTCAATATTTTCTTTTGCAGCTTTTCCTATCACCTCTTTCAAATATTTGGGATGCAACCCATACCCCGGCCTGATTGACCTTACATTTTCCTCGGTGAAAATTTCTCCAGCCATAATATCTTTAACCACAAACAACGAACGTGCGAATTTGCGGCTGGCTTTAACTTTATCGGTTAAATCGTAAGTAACTTTTCCAATTGCTTGTTCAGCCTGACGAACAGCGGTTACCATTTCCGTAAATTCCTTTTCATCTAGCGAGAAAGAAGCATCGGGGCCACCAATGGATTTATCCAAAATAAAATGCTTTTCAATAACTCGCGCCCCCAAGGATACTGCCACAATGGGCGATACGATTCCCATTGTATGATCGGACAATCCAATTTCAACTCCAAATTTATTTTTTAAATCGATCATTGTTGCCAAATTAGCTTCTTCAATAGGGGCAGGATAGGAAGAAGTACATTTTAATAGGATAATCTGGTCACTTCCTGCTTCCCGACAAGTTTGAACGGCCAGTTCAATGTCTTTGAGTTCGGCAATACCGGTTGACATAATCATTGGTCTGCCCTTTGATGCAGCGTATTCAATCAACGGAATATCTTGTATTTCAAAAGAAGCTATTTTATAGGCCGGAGGATTAAACTGTTCTAAAAAATCAACGGCGGTTTTGTCAAATGGAGTTGAAAAACAAATCAATCCTTCTTCTTTGGCAACCCGGAATAATTCTTCGTGCCATTCCCAGGGCGTGTAGGCTTCTTTGTAAAGATCATATAGTGTGCGCCCTTCCCAAATTGTACCTTTCAGTACATCGGTAAAGTATTTATTATTACAATCAATTGTTAGCGTATCGGCGGTATAGGTTTGTAATTTAATGGCATCAGCACCTGCACGTTTAGCCGCCTTAATTGTATCTATTGCTATTTCTAGTTTCTGACCATGATTGGCTGAAAGTTCAGCGATTATAAGCACTTTATCTTCTAATATTCGATTTATTTCAGTCATATAGTTTCTTTTTCATTCCTATGTTTTCCGTTTTATGTAATTTCTATGACTACTCCCCCCATTGATAATCCTACACCAAAACCTGATAAAAGGATTTTATCACCTTTTTTAGGTTTGGTATTATCGACATATCTTCTAAGCGCGATTGGAATAGTGGATGAAACGGTGTTTCCAACATCTTTAATGGAGACGAAAAACTTTGATTCAGGGATTTTACATCTTTTTCGAATGAAATTCAACATGTAAGCATTTGCCTGATGGAAAATGAAGAAAGAAGTTTCTTCAATATTTAAGTTGTTTAATTGAAGTGTTTTACTTATTAACGGGGGAACTTGAAATGCAGTAAAATTAAAAATCTCCCTACCATTCATGAATAAAAAGTTGTCATTGGAAACGAATTTTCCCTCGTCATCCAAATTATCTGGAAGTTCAACGTTTTTTTGCTTAATCCCAC
>JAQICA010000274.1 GCA_027858775.1 Salinivirgaceae bacterium
TGAAACATATTTTACCATGTAAAAACCGGAAGGAATATTATCGTAGCTCACTATACCTTGCCTGTCGGAAAGCAATTCAACTGAATAAAACCCACCTTCGGAACTGGAAAGCTGCTGCATGGAATCTGCAACCGTATGGTCGACATCTATTTTCGCCAGCACATTCTCCATTCCCGGTTCGTCTTTACTCTTGACACCATCGCCGTCAAGGTCTTTAAAAAACACCACATCAAGATCGTAGTATTGAACCCGGGGTTGATTAAACCCAAATTTCTTCTCCACGCGAAACTCAAAATAGGCATTATTGTAGGTGTATTTCTCATCTGTAACAACATCTAATGAAGACTGGTATCCGTAGGTATTGACAAATTCGAAGGTAAACCCATGTCCGGGATATGCACTCAGCGTTGTACCGAAGCTATATCGATTGGTTTTGCTGATAATATCAAAGGTAAATGTCGATCGATTGCTCAGCTTTATAATATCTTTATACAAAAACAAATCGATTTGCGGCATAAGCCGCAATTGCTTGGCTTCGAAATGGTTGTATATATATTCGAAATGCTGTGACAGGGTATAGGGTCCATCTAAATAAGCAGCATAAATACTCCAAAACCCAGCCTGCAACATTGCTGTAATATCAAATGACGGGTAAATATCTGTTTCTTTTACCGGAGGTTTATAATAGGCATCCGGATCAGCCGAAACCACGCTATATCCGTAAGTGCTTCGCAGTGTTAAATTAAGGGGAGATTGTTTACTTCGGAACTTCACTCCTGCCATTAATTTCGCAGTAGGAACAAAAAGTTCACCCTCCGGATCGAAATTATAGAAATTGTTCGACTTTCTTGTATACGTAGCCTGTCCGGCAAATATGGAAATAACAGGTGTTGCAATATAATTGATCCGTATATCGGTTTGTGAGTTTTTATTGTACAAACCGGGTTGCAACTCAAAATCATCAAAAATAGGAGGCTCCATATTTTCAAGATTAAAAGTTAGCAACACATCCATCCGATCATTTAATTTATAATTACCTTTGGATTTTATTATTAATCGCCCCGCATGGTATCCATTGTAGTTACGGTCACCGTACATCACATAATTTGAGATAGTTAATTTTGAATATCTAACTGCCAATTGGGCTCTCCCTCCCAGGCCTAACCGCTGCTCATCGGGAAAATTGTTAAAGGTAGTATGACTTAAACCGGCACGTGCATACATTCTATAATGTTTAAACAAAGCACCTCCAACACCAAATAGTCCTGTAATATTTTTTTCTTCCTTCTGTTTAAAATTAGAATAAACCCCTCCAACTTCAATTAAAGTTTTTTTGTAAGGCTTGATGTTAATAAGTGAACCAATTTGTTCTTCCTGATTAAAAATATTTTTTACGCCGATGGCTTGAATTTCTTGCTTGTGGTAGCGGTATCTCAATAATGCTCCCCGTCCGAAAACAGACTGTTCAAGGTTTAATCCCACATCGCCAAGGCGAGCTTCAAAGTTTTTATAATTGTACTGAAGCTCCATGCGCGAATACTTCACCGGGTCTTCCTCGAAATTTCCGCCCATGGTTTGCCATCGGTAATATATGCTTCCTGCATTTTTTGTTAAAAAGCTTCCTCGTATCGACCCCGAATAGCCAATGTCATAATCTGAGAAGAGGTTTAGTAATGTCAAATTAACAATTAACAACCTATGCTTATCCGGAATTAAATTTTCATATTGAGCTTCTGCTCTCTTAAGCCAAAGGCTGGTATTCATGGTCGTATCGCGCGTATAGGTTTTTAGTTGCACCCTGTAGTTATTCATTAACCCAACCCCATCACGTTTTTCCTCACCTACCAGCACCTCTATATTAATGGTAGTATCGGTGTTAACGGGCAACAGCAACTCCTTCCGATAATTATTGAAGCTGTTATCGGGAAAAATAAGCGGATCGTCGAATGTAGCATCAATGTACACTAACTCATCCACATTCCCTTTGTTCAAAAGTTTTAACTGAATGGTGACCACATTGGTATTATTGTTTATGTAATACAAGCGCTGATCGGTACGAAATGCAATTTTGCTTTGTTTGGGAATATTTACAAAAGCATATTCATTTTTAAAAGAAACGCCTTTACTATCGGAAAGCGATGCCACCAGGGCATACCCAATATCGCCTTTCGCTTTTCTTCCAGCGCTTGCTCGTATGGGGATTAAAATACTGTCTTTGGGGTTTAATGTAATAGTAGTACGCTGGTCGACCATGAGCGACCACCCTCTGGGCAGTGAAAAATTTGCATTAAACTGTAATCGTTTGTCAGTAGGGTTTACAATCTTAAGCACATTAAAAAACGACTCATCGGGCTTAATTTCAATTTTTTCGCGCAGAAATTCAACCTCAACATCCGCATACGGGTCGTCTAAAAACGAAAATTGCCCAAATGAGAAAATAGGCAAAATCAAGAACAACCATATGATGTAGAGTATTTTCACTATTATTTTTACGGTTTGGCTTCTAATATAAAATTCAAGAGTACCATATAGCGTTCGTTCGACACATTTGTGATGGGATTTGTTTTTCCAATACTGTAACTGATCACAATGTCAGGAATGACTATCGATGCATCTTGTGCAATACCCTCTTTAATGAGCTGTTTTCCGCCAGTAAGGGTCTCAGGAGCACCGCCATCAACACTAATGTCAACAACATTGATTGGAATAAAATCATTGGAATAGAGGGACCGTATGTCGCCATCAGGTTCTATTGATAATTGCCAACCATTGCCAGTTACAAGTCCACCCGCATCAGTCTCCTTATAATATATTCCTAATGTTGTTTGAGTGCTTAAGGTAATTCCCGAAGCGTAATGACTCAACTGATAAAAATATACATCCAACGACGACCCAGTTTTTACCGTTATATTCCCGAGGGTTTCTTGAGCGTTTAAGGCTGATGTCGTTATGCAAAGTAAACAGATGAGTACAATTTTTTTCAATGCTTCAGGTTTTATCATTTCAAAAAAATAGGGCAGCATATGTCTGAACGCATGCTGCTCTATTGGTAATGTTATTGTGAATCTAATACCAAGAATACATTAGTAGTGTACCTATCCGGGGCGATTGATTGTGACATTAATGATCCTAAAGAACTTACCGTTTCTACTGCCGGAGTAGCCAACTCCCAATTTATGACAAAAGAATTCTGTGCCGTACTACCAGCACTAAAACCTGGAAGACCTGTAATAATTGCTGTTGTTGAAGTCGTACTAAGTACATTCATATTTGAATTTATTCCATTACCAGCAGAAGTTATGAAAGTATAATTTGTTGCCTCTAACCCTGTAGCAGCAGCGTCCATTGCCAATATATACCCAACATTTTCCTCATCGAATGCTGTCGATGCTCCATCTGTACCCATAAAACCACCTTCTGCATACATTAAGACATTAAAATCAACAGAAGAAGCCACTGTGAACTTGGTATCATAATTATCTGAATTCACAATACCACTCGTATACTGATCAATATTATTC
>JAQICA010000016.1 GCA_027858775.1 Salinivirgaceae bacterium
AAAGGAGAAAGTCTGAGAAAAAAACTGTAAATTTGTCACACAATCTGTTCTTTGACCTAATGCTGCACAGGGGGGTCAATATGACCGAAATGGGGGGTCAGTATCACCGAAATATCCAGCGCATAAGAATATACCGGAAAACGAGGCTTACCTGGTGGTTTTGTGAGACTATTGTAGTTGGTAGGCCACGCAATGCAATCGTTCGGCAGCGGGGCTACCGGCGCTTTTCCATTTGTTGTTTCAGCCATTCAACGGCCTCTTTCTCGTTGGTGAATAGTTTTGTGGGAACCTGGGGTTTGCTGAACTTTAAAAACAGGTTGGCAAATGTAACAGTAAACCGGGAGCCGGCTAAAATACCGTGAACCTGCTACATGCTCACGGTATTGATCGGCAGCGTAGTTTCTTACTTTTGAATCAACAAAAAACATATCGCGAATATCAACCAAATTGGCACAAAGAGCTGTACCGCTCCAGTCATCGCCGACTTTCGTCATTGCTTCTGCTGTTTCTATATCAAGCTGGCATTTGTTAAGTGCCTTATAAACATATATTTGATCGTCGCGCCGTGTTAATTCAATTTTATTATTGATGATTTTACTTTCCATATTTATTATTTCTTTGTTTCTAAACAAATGCCTTTTACGGCAATATACAAAAAAGGTTCTATCGTTCTTTAGAATTAGGCTTTGCCTCTTTTTGCACAAGGAACAAGTATTCGATTAAACACAAAGTTCATTGCGTTGGCGTAAACATAGCTTATATAATTCGATTTACTAATCCACCACATTGCGTTCCTTCATGCGATTGGCAATGTACACAAATGGTGTGTCGGCAGCGGCTACTATCCACTTAAGTACGTAAGTGGAAATTACAATTTCGATCAACACCCCGTTTTCGTAAACGCCATAAAATGCAATAAGCGTGAAAATTATACTGTCGATAAGTTGCGATACCATGGTACTGATATTGTTACGCAACCAAATATTTTTTCGGCCGCTAAACTTTTTTGCCAACATATGATATGCCCACACATCGTGCTTTTGTGAAATAAGATAGGCCAGAAAACTAGCAATAACAATGCGTGGCATAAAACTAAAAATAGCCGAAATACTGTCGTGAACGGTGAGCGAAAATGCATCTCCCAGGGGGTCAAACATCAAGGCAATATTCATGAGCATGGTCATGCTCACCAAACTGAAAAATCCAATCCATACGGCTTTTCCGGCCTCTTTTTTGCCGTAATTTTCCGATAAAATATCGGTAGCCAAAAACGATGATGCGTAGACAATATTGCCCAGCGTTGCCGCGAAACCAAATAATTCGACACCCTGAATTACCTGAATATTAGCAATAATAACCGAAATGGGAACCCAAATAAACAACCCCATCTTTCCGAAAACCCTGTATGCCAGCAATATCAATGCAAAATTGACAAGCAGCATCACAACCCAAAATATTTCGTTCATACCATTTAGTTAAATATTCTTGCAACAACAAATCAACACATATATTCTATTCGGTAATTTGGAAACCGTCTTTTTTATCGCCCGAAATCACAAAAATACTTTGAAATTGGGTAATATGCTCCACACTGGCCAATTTTTCCTCCAAAAAAACCTTAAACTCGCCCATATTGGCCACCATAACTTTTAGCAACGCATCATAATTACCCGAAATGTAATAGAATTCCATCACCTCGGGCAGTGCCATGGCCTCTTTCTGAAAGGCTTCAACAACCTGTTTGGTATGACTTTTCAACGAAACCATGATGAAAGATGTCATGTTTCGACCAATTTTTTCGGCATTGAGCCGTGCCGAGTATTTTTCGATATACCCACTTTTCTCCAATTTCTTAACACGTTCGTAAACAGGTGTGTTGGACAAGTTCAACTGCGAAGCCAACTCTTTGGTGGTAATGCGCGCATCCTCTTGCAAAATACTTAGGATCTTTTTGTCGGTATCGTCTATCTTATTCATAATTAAGGAATTTATACACTGCGAACTAAAGCTAGATTTTCTTCAATTGCAATAAAAACACAATTAATTTAGAAAATTCAAAAACCGCAATAACCACAATGCAGTTAAATTATCTATATTATATTTTATATGTAGCAAATTTAATTATTTTTTTGAATATTTGCAGAACTAAAATCTAAATTTTCAACTTATGAAAGAAATAAGGTGGCACGGACGCGGCGGACAAGGAGGCTTTACAGCTTCTCGCTTGCTTGGCATAGCAGCCGGCATGTTCGAAGATAAACATGCATTGGCATTTCCATCGTTTGGTCCAGAACGACGCGGGGCTCCAGTGCTGGCATTTACAAAAATCGACGATAAAAAAATTCACGATCGTAGCGAAGTTGAACAAAGCGACTATGTTGTAATAATGGACGAAACGCTTGTTAATGAGGAGTTAGCCAATGGCATTGCGCCCAACGCAACCATATTAATCAACAGTTCGGGCGATCGCACATTCGACGCACTAAGCAAATTCAATATTATTACCATCGATGCTACATCGCTGGCACTTGATATTTTGGGTCGTCCCATCACCAATACAGCCATGTTTGGCGCACTGGTAGGTGCATCGGGCTTGGTTTCTATCGAATCGGCCACCAATAGCATTAAGCACGAAATGAAGCCGGGATTGGTAGATAAAAACGTGCAAATAGTAGAAAAAGCTTACGAAATGATTAAAAAACAAACCGTATGAACCGTCCGACAAAACAAAACTATCAGCGTCCGACACACATCGACGACTTTCCGGTGGGGCCACAGTTCGAGGCCGGACACCTGGCCGACACCAATGCTGGCTGGCGCACATTTAAACCGGTTATCGATCACGAAAAGTGTATTAACTGCCTAATTTGCTACCTGGTATGCCCCGACGGCACCATTATAAAAACCGAAACCAAGCCCGATGTGGATTACGATTATTGCAAAGGGTGCGGCGTTTGTGCGCACGAATGTCCGAAGGATGCCATCGAGATGGTAAAAGAACAACGATAAACGTGCCTGTATTTTCTCATTAAACCTCTTTTAGTGGAGTAAAACACAGCAAAACGACAGAAATACAACAATTAAAACTTATTATCGTGAAAAAGAACAAACTATTTATATCGGGCGACGAAGCCATTGCGATTGGGACAAAACTAGCCCGGCCGCACGTGATTGCCGCCTACCCTATTACGCCACAAACCATTGCTGTTGAGCGACTTTCAGACATGGTAGAAAATGGCGAACTGCAAGCAGAATACATGCACGTAGAGTCGGAGCACTCGGCCATTTCAGCAGCCATGGGCGCCAGTGCCGTGGGTGCAAGAACCTTTACCGCCTCCTCGTCGCAAGGATTGGTTTACATGGCCGAAGGATTGCATTACGCTAGTGGTGGACGCTTTCCAATTGTGATGATGAACGCCAACCGATCGCTGGCCTTACCGTGGAGCATTTACGGCGACCAACGCGATTCGCTTGGATTGCTCGACAGTGGTTGGATTCAAGTGTATGCCGAGGATGCGCAGGAAGCCCTCGACATGATTATTCAAGCTTACAAAATTGCTGAACACCCAAAGGTATTGACGCCCATCATGGTAAACATCGATGGATTTATTCTAACCCACACCTACGAAATGGTGGAAATACCTGAACAAGAAGCCGTAGATGCATTCCTACCGCCCTTTGAGACGCCCAACAAAATGAGTTTTGAAGAACCCAAAAACATGGGCTTTAGCTCACAACCCATCGACAATACGGAGTTCAAATACCAACAAGATCGCGCCATCTTATATGCCCACAAAATTATTGAGCAAACCGATGCCGAATTTGACAAAGCATTTGGTCGAAAATACCATGGCATGGTCGAAAATTATCGCTGCGACGATGCTGACCAGATTATTGTTACCCTGGGCAGCATTTGTGGAACCACACGACTGATTGTAGATGAACTTCGCAACCAGGGCGAAAAAGTAGGATTGCTAAAAATTCGCTATATGCGCCCATTTCCCGAAAAGGAAATACAAGAACTTACAGCCAATGCAAAAGCCATTGGAGTACTTGAAAAGAACATTTCGTTTGGTTACGAAGGCACGGTTTACACAAACGTAAACAGCGCGATAGCCAAAACCGGCAAACGCCCGTACCTAAAGAATTTTGTTGGCGGCTTTGGTGGTCGTAACATCAGCAAAGACGACATCAGAAAGATGTTTACAACACTAAAAACGCAAGAGAAAACAGAAAACACTGTTGAATACTTTAACCTAAACGTAGCAACCGATGAAAGACGATAACACACCTACAGCACCCAAAAGAATTACGGCAAAAAACATGACCGAAAAAGAATTTTTCTATGGTCATAAAGCTTGCGCCGGATGCGGTGGTTCGGTTGCAGTGCGATTGGCGCTAAAAGTGACCGGCGAAAAAACATTTGCAGCATTTCCGGCAGGCTGCATGGCAGCAGTGGGATTTATTTACCCGCAAATGGCATTTAGGAACAATGCCATTATCACCACTTTTCCCGGTGTAGCAAGCATGGCTTCGGGTATTAGCGTGGGAGCAAAAGCACTGGGCCTAAAAGGATACAAAACCGTAGCCTTTGCCGGCGACGGTGGAACAGCCGACATTGGCTTACAAGCCCTTTCTGGAATGATTGACCGTGGCGACGATGTTATGTACATTTGCTACGACAATGAAGCATACATGAACACAGGAATACAGAAAAGCGGACTAACGCCATACGGCACACACACCACCACAACACCTGCCGGTAAAAACTTTCCCGGCTCAAAAACACAAAAGAAAAATCTGTTTGAAATAATTGCAGCTCACGACATTGCCTATGCAGCAACAGCAAGTATCGGGTATCCGCAAGATTATATCAACAAAGTAAACAAAGCAAAACAAGTGAAAGGGCCATCGTTTATTCATGTATTCGCATCATGCCCTACCGGCTGGGGAAGCCCAACGCACACATCTATTGAGCTTGCAAAAGAGGTGGTTGATACCGGTTTATTCTTTTTAGCTGAATATGAAAACGGCTCATTCAAACTCAACAAAAACCCCAAAGCATTTAAAGATATACCGACATACCTCCAGAAACAAGGCCGATTTAAACATCTGAAAGAAGAAGATTACAAGCTTATTGAAGAGCACCGCGACATGAAATGGGAACGGATGCGACGAAATTGGAAACACTCATAGTTGGAAAGGCTTGAAACTAAATTTCAGTCTTGAAGAACCACCTCTAAAAAAGGTGGTTTTTTTTATACAAGTAAATATTCCTAAAACCTAGTTTTTCGGTTTTCGCCTACGCAACCAAATGGTATCATCTTCTGAAGGTTCATCGCCCAATTCCATGCGGTTTTTCTTATACAGCTTACTGAGGCGAACAGCATATTTTTGAGAAATGTGCCACATGGTTTCACCTGGTGCCACAGTATGCTTTTTCTGTCCCCGGTCAGCACGATTCCGCTTGGGCTGCAAATAGACAATTTGTCCGGGTGTTGGATCCACGCCATCGGGTGCATCATTGTATTTGCGCAATTCCCAGCGCATTTTATCAAATGCCTCAGTTAGCGATTCATACGTATCGCCTTGCTGGGCAACAACGTACGAAACCCTATTTTGCTCTTTCACCTCATGCTTACTACTCCCAACACGCACTTCGCCTCCTTCGCTTAACCCCGATTTGGCTACTACAGGTTTTTCTTTAACAGATACGGCTCCCTTATCGTAGACGTAAAGCTCGTGACGTTCTATTAAATCAATTAATTTATTGGCATACTGCCGATTTGTTGCATATCCGGCTTTCTGCAATCCTCGTGCCCACGATTTGTAGTCGGTTCGATCGATTAAAAACAAGGCAGAATAGCGACTTCCTTCCTGCAGAAATTGACTATGATCGCGAAACGATTCATCTGCATTTCGATATTTGCGAAAGCACTCATTTCGTTTATCGTCGTGATGCTTAATGGTTGCTCCCGTCCAACTGTTATGGCATTTTATTCCAAAATGATTATTGGCCTTTTGTGCCAAACGACTATTCCCGTTGGCCGATTCTAAAATTCCCTGCGCCAACGTTATACTGGCAGGAATGCCCGTACGCTTCATTTCCTCTACAGCAATGGAACTATACGTTTCAATATAATCTGCCCGACTTATGGTTTGTGCACTTGTAACCAACTGCGCAATAAGAAAAAGACTAAGAAAAAAAATATTTCGCATCATAGAAACCATTTTATGCATATCCGTTGTACCGTAACATGTGATAATAATCTGATAATAACCGTTTAAAGAATATGAACGGTCAGATTTTATTTGACGATGCGAAATTACAAATTATTCACAGAAAGTGAGCAGGAGTCCGTTTAATCTATTGAAACAATGGTTATGCTTGCGTGAATTGATAAAAAGAATGCTAACCTGTTTGTGAAAAGTTCTCACAATGCATCATTTAAACACACACCAAACTACGAGTCGACACGTAAGCAATTATTCGTTTTCACACTTTTTTTTAGTTCTGAAAAAAATGCATAATGAGGGATTATGGCAAAATGCAATAAAAATTGGTATATTTTTCGCATATTTGAGGGCTAATTACATTTTATTGCCGATAAGTAAATAATTTTTTATGACAAAGAAACAGTATTCATTTGATTACGAGCATTTTGCAACAGCTAAAGAATTACCACAACAGGATCAGGAGCTTGTAGAAATGGCTATAGAAGCTGCAAAGAAGGCTTATGCCCCCTACTCCAACTTTAATGTGGGTGCATCAATTCTTCTCGATAACGGAACAATTGTGACTGGCAACAATCAGGAAAATGCAGCTTACCCAAGTGGGTTATGCGCCGAACGTGTTGCACTTTTCTATGCAAATGCCAACTATCCGGAAAATGCAGTAAAAACCATTGCAGTAGTTGCAATGAAAAATAATGAGTTAGTTTCAACTGAAGTTGCTCCATGCGGAAGTTGCAGACAGGCAATACTGGAAACTGAAACACGGTTTAAAACACCCATAAAAATGATCATGGGCGGAAAAGCAGGTTTCAATATCATTAATAATGCAACCGAATTATTGCCGCTTAGTTTTACTGGCGATTCGTTGTAAAATCAGCTTTACTTTATGGGTTTTTCCGAGTAAGATACGCATTGGCAAAAGCCCCAATGCTGCAATTACTATTAATACAGCAAAGCCAAAGCCTCCGATAAAATTAAACATATATTGCGTAATAGCGATGGCTAACAAACTAATAAACAGAATAGTATCGAAATATTTCATGGATTTATCTTTTTTAACACAAATATACTCAACGTTTTGCTTTACAAAGTTAATAAAAGAAAATCTGTTTATTAGCAAATTATTAACAAATTAAGAAAGTTTTATAAACTTATATAAAACTCTACGCGGCGGTTTTGCGAACGCCCCTCTTCGGTGCTTTCATCAGCGATGGGTCGCTTACTTCCATAGCCCTCGCAATTCATTCGACTTCGGTCGACACCTTTACCTGCTAAATAGTCGGCAATAGAACGCGCCCTTCTGAGTGAAAGCGTTTCGTTGTAGGCTTCTGTTCCGGTAGCATCGGTGTGTCCGTAGATATTCAGTTTTAAATCAGGGCTTTGACTTACGGCTGTTGCCAGATTATCGAGAAATGAAGCATATTTGGAGTTGACACGGTATGTATCTATCTCAAACGCAATGTGGGAAGTGACTTGCACGGTATCATTTACAATTTTGACATCGATTAAATCGTCAAACTTGTTTTTTACATCATCTAATGCAAATTCGATATCGTGAATGGCATTTTTTTCGAATGTAGGAGCCATAAACGAGCCACTTTTAAGAAAAACGCCCGAATCGTACAAATCGTCGCCTACATCGGCTATAGCAATTTTCAGTTCATAGGTTTGATAAGGCTCTACACGTGTGGCGGCAACCAGTTCGGTGGTAAATCCATCGAACATAAATTCCTGCGAACGATAGGCGCGTGCGGGGTCATCCTGCATCAAATCGTAATTATGTCCCGTAAAATAATCGTTGGCAATATAAAACTGTTTATTTTTGCGGGCATTAATATTGTCGACCGTTACAGGTTTCCCATTGGGCAATACGGCCATATTTCGGTAATTTTCTTCGTCGCTTTTGCGAATAAAGAATGCAAACACATCGTTTACACCCTTATTCACATATTCGGGATACTCTTCGGAACCGAAAAAATAATTGAACTGCACTGAATCGGCATAGCTTACAAACTCAATGGTGAGTGCAGCGGCGTCATTGGTGCGATTCCGTACAACGCGGCTCAAATCGCGATCACCTGCATAGCCCATGGGCGATCCGGTGTTCCCCTGACGGTTGGGTGCAGCTACCGACTGCACAAAACCGGTAGATAATACAATTCCGTTTTTAATATCGAATGACGGCGTTTTATTCATAAAGTACCCGATTGCATGGCGCGAACCACGATACTTTACGCTCAAAATTTTTACACCGCTGCGCGTCTTCACTAACCGTTTACGTACAAGTTCGTCGGGCGTGTACCGCTGACTAATCAACAGCTGGGCACTGAGCGAGTTACATAAAAAAAGCAGTACTAATAGAAACGGAATTTTATGCATTAAGAGAGTTGTTCAAACTGGTTCCACAAGTTATCGTCGGTGGGAAGTGGGGCTTCAATTCGAAGTAATTCTTGTTTAACAGGATGAATAAACTCCAACGATTTGGCATGTAAATTTATGCCTCCGCCTTTATTTGATCGGGCAAAGCCATATTTCAGATCGCCACGTATGGGTGTTCCATTGGCAGCCAACTGACACCTGATTTGGTGATGCCGTCCGGTTTCTAAATTCACTTTTAACAGGTAATAAGATGTGGAACCTCCAATAACTTCGTACTGCAACACTGCCAATTTACTATTGTTCTTAGTAGTGGTAGCCACAAACGATTTATTTTTCTTCTCATCTTTACGCAAGTAGTGTTTCAATTCGGCCTTGAGCTCCTCGGGGCGCTTTTTTACAATTGCCCAGTACTCGCGCTTAATTTCGCGCTTCTGCAACAATTCGTTCATACGAACCAGTGCTTTCGAAGTGCGTGCAACAAGTACCACACCACTAACCGGCCTGTCGATACGATGCACCAATCCGGTGAAGACTTCTCCGGGTTTCTTATATTTTTCTTTCAAATATTCGGCAACCTCATCAATCAAGGGCTTATCGCCCGAAGAATCGCCTTGCACCAGCATCCCAACGGGTTTATTAACCGCAATTAAATGATTGTCTTCATACAATATTTCCAACTTCATACTCTTCTCTCCTATTTTTAACTGAATTTAATTCTGACCAATTGGGCTAGCTAATCCAATTGGATTAATATTGCTCTTTTTCATTGGGAAAACGTTCTTCCTTCACATCGGTAAGGTAAGCTTCAACCGAGCCGGAAATTTCGGCGAAAAGGTTGTGATACCTTCTGAGAAAACGCGGCGAAAAATCCTGTGTAATGCCCAGCAAATCGTGAATTACAAGCACCTGACCATCGACCTGATTCCCGGCACCAATACCAATCATTGGAATTTTAGCATTTCGGGCGACTTCTCCGGCCAATTTTGCAGGGATTTTCTCCAATACGATTCCAAAACAACCGGTTTCTTCTAAAAGTTTAGCATCTTTCACTAATTTTTGGGCTTCCTCTTCTTTTCTTGCGCGCACCACATACGTACCAAACTTGTGAATAGACTGCGGAGTAAGTCCCAAATGCCCCATAACCGGGATACCTGCCGAAAGAATTCGATGTACTGATTCTAAAATTTCTTCGCCCCCCTCCATTTTAATTGCCTGAGCTCCGGTTTCCTTCATAATGCGAATGGCAGACACCAGGGCTTCTTTACTGTTTCCCTGATAGGCTCCAAAAGGCATATCGACCACAACTAAGGCGCGCTTTGCCGCACGAACTACCGATTGTGCATGATAAATCATTTGATCGAGTGTAATGGGTAGCGTGGATTTGTGGCCTGCCATTACATTACTTGCGGAGTCGCCCACTAAAATTACATCGATTCCTGCCTGGTCGACAATGCGAGCCATGGAAAAATCGTAGGCAGTGAGCATGGCAATTTTTTCGCCACGCAACTTCATCTCATTTAACACATGAGTGGTTACTATTCTTGGTTTTCCTTGAATTGACATATGCTATTCTTTTGAGCAAAGATAAAGGCTTTTCGTGTAATATTTCTTATAATTGAAACTAAAAGTTTCGCCGTTGGTTTCTGTCAGGAAAAAAAATACCGTTCCGGCGCTGAAGTACAATAAATAATTTGCACTGAGTAATTATTAATGCGTTACATCTGTTGTAATGCGTTACTCCCTTTCTGAAAACAGTTGTCCAGAGAATCGGGACGTCTTGATTTTCAGAAAGGCCAAGGCTTGTTCTTGAAGTTTTATTACTGGGCACACCAAAAAAAAGGTGGTTTTCGTGCGGGGACGAATTAACTCCGTTAACCCAGACAACTTGCGAACCTACCAATGCCGAAAAATAAAAAATCTTTGATTTTTGTAATTTTTCGGGATTTACAAACAAAAACTCAGCTTCGGTCGGAGATGGCATACATGATGGGTTGCAGCATGCGATCGAGAACTGACAGATCTTTGGTTACAATTTCGGCCGTGCCGGTCATGCGTTGGCGGAAATCAATTTGTTTGTGATAGGTGGTTTGTAACGGAAAATCTAAATCGACATACGCCCAGTAATAATCGTCTTGCGGTACCAGTGCCACATTGCGCACCGTGCCTTGCACCATGCCAAATTCCAGGTAGGGAAAATCAGCTAGTTTGATATTTACCCGCTGTCCCTTTTCTACTTTTCCGGCTCCCTGTTTCTGCAATTTTACTCGTCCTATTATTTGTCCGGTATTTCCTGGAACAATCGTGCAAACTACTTCGCCAGCTTGTACAGGCTGTTTGGCCGACCATATTCCGGTAAAACTTACCATGCCCGCTTTGGGTGCTCGTATCAGGTAGGTTTCCTCCCATGTGGCGTAATTGGCCATGAACTCTTCCATCTGGCGCCTTATGGAAATCAACAAATTGCCTAATTCTTTTGTGCTACTGTTGCGGTAATCGGTTAGTTGGTCGTTATAGTTGGTTAATTGCAGTTGCGCCTGCGTTATGGCTGCACGTTGGTTTTCTACGGCCTGCTTCTGCTGAATGAGCGTTTGTTCGCTGCGTTCGAACTCCGACTCGGCAATTACGGAGCGGGCGAAAAGCAAACTGTCTTTGGCAAATTGCGATTGGGTCAGACGCAAACTTTTGCGAGCATAGGCAAGTTGCTGATGGAGGTTTTCGACATAGCTTTGTTGTTGCTCAATTTTGGTTGTCAGGGTTTGGATTTTTTTACCGTAATACTCTTCTTCCACAAATCGGTTATATTCTTTCAACTGTGAAATTAATCCCGACCAATGTGACTGCAAAGTACCCAATTTGCCAACATCTTCGGGAAGTTGCACCGGTAGGGTTTCGGTCAATTTTTGGCTGGTTTGCAATCGATTTACGTATTCGTGCACTACTTGCACATGTTGGTAATGCGCCGGGTTCTGCATAACAGCAATAACATCCTCTTTTTTTACAAACTGATTATCGGTAACGGGAAGGCTATCGATTTGTGCACTAACGCGGGAGCGAATTTCCACGGGTGGGTTTTCTGAAATTATTTCTATTTCGCCTTGTGCTACATCGGGGTATGCAAAGAAATTGCTACCCACCAGCAACACGGCCAGTATGATGAAAAAGGTGGTGATTCCCCACCG